>NZ_JBHUDH010000060.1:9543-14239 GCF_042678005.1 Halolamina salina
CACGAACAGCACGCCGAGCGAGAACCCGCCGATACTGAACGCCTCAAGGCCGTAGGCGCTGAACAGGTCACTGAATCCGGGGTCGGAGTTAACCTGCATGTCGATCGAGGACTCGCCGTCGTGCTCGTCGCCGAGCTCAAGGACCAGCGCGTCCGTCGAGCCGCTGGTATCGTGTTTCAGCGCCGAGGTGCTGCTATCGAGGTCGTCGGGCAGCGAACTCGCGTAGGCCTTGACCGCCGCGTCGTCGCCGAGTTGGGCGAGCGTATCGTCGGACCAGGTGGCGCTATCGAGCGAGCCGAAGTTATCGTCGAAGTGGCTCGCAACCGAGTCGTTTGCCATGTAGGCGTAGACCGTCGTGTTCGAGCCGTCGATGTCCCGCGACGTATCGAGCGAGGTCGCCTGCTCGCCCGTGAACGGGATGTTGATACCGGCGACCGTCTTCGGATCTTTGTCCGTGTGGCTCAGGCCGTAGGCTTCGTTCTCGACCTGGTGGTCGCCGATGTACATCACGCTGCGCTCCATCGTGTTATCCAGCGTGACGTCCATCGTGGTCAGATTCGCGTTCTCGCCCTCCCAGTCGCTCTGGTTGGCGATCGTGACCTTGACCGACTTGTTTTCACCAGCCTCCATCGGGACGGTTTCTAAGTCGTCGCCCGAGAGGTTGAAGCCGTACTCGTCAGCGGTCGCGTTCCGCTCGTAGAACGCATCCGAAGAGTTGTCAAACTCCGCGTGAACCTGCGCATCCGAGGCGTTATCGCCCGTATCGGGGTCCCAGACGACGAGTGCGCCGTCCTGTGCATCCGTGTTCGTGTAGTTGATCTTCTGTGTCGTGTTTTCCGAGGCGTTGAAGTCGACCCACGTATCGGTGTCTTGGAGGTCCGAATCGGAGTCGACGGTCGGTTCGGCAGCGGCACTGGAGCCAGCGAACGCGCCGATGCCCGCGAGGGCGACCAGCGCGACCATAAGCAGCGTCGTGACTGTGTTGCGATTAAATTTCATTAGCGGAATTTGATGTCAGAGAACGGTTGGTTAGCGTACGATTCGGGTCCTCCCGGGTAGGGGTATCGGGTGGTGGGACTGGAGGTGAGGACGGTGGTGGTACCACTGGCGGCGGGGGAATCCCTCCGACCGTCCACCGGATTGTGTGCTCTCTCATCGGAGTTTCCTATGCATAGCCAAGTGCCGAGAGTCGTTCGTCGACGTCGATCTCCGCAGTGTCAGTCTCGTCGGCCCGGGCCTGATAGGCCGGCTCGTAGCCGCCCGCATCGGTTGCCGTCGTCTCGATCCACGGGACGCGTTTGACCGCGGGGGCGGGGACGTACTTCGGGTGGCCGTAGACGCCCCACTCGCCGAGGCCGTTGGCGTGGTCCGACGAAATGACGACGTTCTCGGCGTCGAGATTGCGGAGGAGCAACTGAACGTCCTCGAGCACAAATTCGAGATTGCGGCGGTAGCCGTTCCAGAGTTGTTCTTCGGTGAGTTCACCGTCACGAAGCCGGTTCCAGACGGATTTGTGAACGCCAGCGCCGTCGCCGATTTCTGATTTCTCGAACCCGTGCGACCACTCCTCGTGGACGAACGGGCCGTGTGGTTGCAGGTACCAGACGATCATCTGGTCAGCCTGGCGATCGTCACGCCGCCAGTAGTCGACCGCCGCATCCGTCACGGGCCGCGGGAGGACCGTGCCGTCGTCTTCCGACCAACTGTGCGTCCAGACTTCGTCGAGATGCGGCCAGCCAGCTTCGTGAACCCAATCGTGTCTCGTGAACGCGTTGGCCGCGACCATGGCCGTGTTCTCGATCTCGGCCTGATACTCGTCGGTGAGGTGACGCTCGAGGAACTCCTCGGACATGCTCGCCGAGCTGTAGACCGACGGCACATCGTCAGGCAGGAACGCCCACTCGTCGGCGACCGATTGCATGAGATCGTGGCGGCAGGCGTCGAGTAAGACGAGCACGTCCCAATCGCCACGCTCCCAAAACGACTCGCCGTAGTTGATCCGTTGCCCGACGCGGCGGCCGACGCCGACGCCGAACTCTTGGGCGGCAAGCCGCCCACCACGTCGAAGGCCTTGCTCAGAAACTAACTCGCATGATTCGTTGATCCAATCTGTGAAACTCATTGGTCGATCCTCCGGAAGAGTTGCTCGCCGCAATCGGGACACCGAATCGTTCGCTCTCCTTTGTGCGTCCCCGGGACGCCGGCCTTGTTACAGCGGTTGCACTCCGGGACGACCGTCGCTTGGCCGCCGTCGGTTCGCGGAGCGTCGGTCTCAAGGCGTTCGAGGATCGCTTCGGTGTCGCGTTTGAGCGGCGAGCGTTCCGATCGCTGACTCTGTGTTTGTCCGAACGCTTGCTCGCCAGGCATGAGTCCGACGTAGTCGAACGCGCCGTAGACCGCGAGTGCGCCGGTCCCGGCGACGAGAAAGGCCATGAGCGAGCCGAACACATCCTGTAACAGCGGCGTCGTCGAGTAGGCGGCCGTCATGGCCGACCACATGGTAATCATCCGCGAGAGGATGCCCGACCGCTGGAACAGGCGTTTCGCCGCGCCGAGTCGGACTTGCCACCGGCCGAGGTTGCCGACCGGCTCGAGTTGCGGGAGGACGCCGTCTCGGGAGATCTTCATTGCTCGACCCTCCGATAGACCGCGGTGAGTTCACCGCCGTAGCAGCGGGCCGCGGCCCACGCCGGCCAGCGGCGAGCAGCCGCTTGGAACAGCGGCGTGAGTGGCGCGAGTGGGCCGCCGAGCCACGTCCGAACGTTGCGGTCGACCAACTCGAAGGGAACTTCGGGGTCCCACGGGCGGCGATCGGGCGCGGAGTACTGTTCGGGCGTTTCGTAGGTCCACTTCGTTTCGTGATCGTTGTCCATTCGAGCGTTGACCCCCAGCGGGACGGTGATTTCGAGGGTGCCGCCTGATCGGAGTACCCGCGCACACTCCTCGAAAAAGGCCGTCGGATCGGCCAGGTGTTCGAGGCCGTGGCGGGCTTCGATGTATGTCACACTGTCATCCTCGAAGGGGGTCCACGGGTAGTCGGTCAAGTCGAGTACGAGGTCGGGGTCCACGTCGGGATTGGCATCGACGTTGATCGCCTCCTCTCGGTAGTCCTCGCCACAAAAGAGGTGTAACCGGTCGCGGGCGTGTGCGTTACTCATCGGTCCCTCCGTCAGTGACGGCCAGTTGTGCGTCGTCGGTCGTCTCGAGTGGCCGGTCGTAGGACACGTCGATGGCGCTGCGTTCGCGGGCCTCCATGACGATGCGTTGCATCTCTCGGGCGAAGCGCTCACGTCCGAAGTTGTCGGCCGCGAACGTCTCGAGTTGGGTTGGCGACCATGCCGCGCCCTCGCGCTCGAAGCGGTGAATCGCTCCGTCGAGGTCACCGGGGTCGCGTCCGAAGGTGTAGCCGTTCTGGCCTGCGAGGATTTGGTGTTGCGTGAAGCCCTCGTTGACGCCAAGGACGGGTGTCCCGCTTGCGAACGCTTCGATGGGACACAGCCCGAAATCCTCGTTTTCGGCGGCGAAAATAAAGGCCCGACACTCCGCGAGTCGGCGGGGTTTCTCGGCTTCGCTGAGGTAGCCGACGAATTGAACACTGTCGTCGGCGATCGACTCGAGACGGTCGCGGTCGGGACCGGAGCCGCCGACCACGAGCTGATAACTGTCGTCAAGCCGCGTGAACGCCCGCACGATCTGGTCGATTCGCTTCGAGGGGTAGAGTCGGGAGAACGTGAAGTAATAGGTCGGTTCTGCCGTGGCGTGCTCTTGTCCGTAGCTTTCAGTATCGACCGGCGGGTAGACGACTTCGAGTTTGTCCTCGGGGACGCCCCAGTATTTCCGGCAGCGCCTGGCGATCACCTCACTATTGGCGACGAAGACGTCCGGGTGTGTAAGCGTCTCTTGATAGAGTTGGCGGGCGGCTTCGGCGTAGGCGCGCGTGAGTGCTCCGGGGTCACCGTTGGCCCACCGATCGTAGGGAGTGCGTTGTGGAGAGTGGACGTATTTGATGATCGTTTGGTCGTCCTGCGGGACGTACCAGCCAGGATTGTTGCCCGACTGGATAATCGCGTCGTAGTCATGGAGGTCGGAAGCATGTCGCCAGGCCTGAAAGTAGGTCAGATCGCGAGCGAACACCGATCGCTCCATGACCGACGCCCACGCGCCGTCGCAGATCGGTTCCGGATCGAGATCGTCGGCCGTCGCATCCTCGCGGACCAGGCCGGCGTAGATATCGGCGTCGAACGTGCGAGCGAGTGTATCAGCGACGTGTTCGCCGCCGCCGCGTTCGAGGTAGTGTTCGTGTGCGACTGCAATTTCGGTCATTGGGTTTGGGCCTCCGGGTGTGGTGTCTCAGTCGGTGTCTCGAGTGTCGTCGTGCCGCCGGTCAGATAGCCGACGCCGACCGCGGCCGTGACTGCGAGGAGCCAGGCCGTCTCGACGAGTGGCCGTGGCGAGCGGTCCGTGACCGTTTGGGTGAGTCGTTCTGGAACCCACGTACCGAGCAGTCGTCCGAGGTAGTCGGCTTCCGTGTCGGTCGCGTCGGGGAGCAGGTCAGCGAGCAGGCGTTTCGAGCGCCCTTGGAGGAACGACCGTTCGAGGATCGTTCGGCGTTCGAGCTGGTAGTCGTCGACGTGGTGGGTGACGACCGCGTCGGGGTTGTAGTGGACGCCCTGGCCGAAGCGTTCGCGCAGGCGGG
>NZ_JBHUDH010000061.1:0-5471 GCF_042678005.1 Halolamina salina
GCGGTCCCGCTCGCCGTCGATACGACTGTCCAGTCGCGTCCACCCGCAGAACCGCCCACGTTCCACCCGAAACAGCGACCTACACCCGCCCCACAGTCACCTCGAACGGCACCACCTCGCGGCGACGATACGCCGCCTCCCCCATCTCGTCGACCACTTCCCGGCCCATCTCGCGCCACGCGGCCCGGAGTTCGTCGTAGTCCGCCCCCGCCGCCCGCAGTTCCCGTTCGTGCTCGGCGATGCCCGCGCCGCTGGCCTTCCGGGCGGCGCTTTCCATCGCGGGCTCGCTGTACGGCGGTTCGACCAGCTTCTCGTGGCGGTACGTGCGCCGGTCGACCACCGTCAGCCCGGCCGCCTCGAACAGGTCGGCCACGCGATCACCCATCGCCACGTCTGTCTCGACGCCCGCGAGGTACGCCTCCCGCACCTCCCGCTCCAGTCGCTCCTCGGCGTCGACCGTCGATGACACCTCGACGGCCGCGTTGTTCGGCTCGATCGCCGCGACGAGGTCGTCGGAGACGCGGGCGAACTCCCGGACCGCCGCCGCGGGGTCGGGGAGGTTGATCAGGAGCGCCTGACAGACCGCGAGGTCGACGGCGTCGTCACGGAGCGGCAGCCGCGTCGCGTCGCCGGCGACCGTCGGAATGTCGGTCCGTTCGCGGGCGACCGCCAGCAGTTCCGTGTCGGCGTCGACCCCGATCACCTCGCCGGGCGTCTCGGCGTCGAGCAGGCGGGCGAGTTCGCCCGTGCCACAGCCCACGTCAAGGATGCGCTCCCGGCTACCGAGATCGAGCGGCGAGAGCGCCGCGGTCGACTCCCACATCCCGCGGCGCGTGTGGTCGAGATACTCCGGGGTGAACTCCCGCACGGCCGGCGGTCGGGGCGCAGCGAGGAAAAGCGAGTCGGTCGAACGGGCGTCAGCCCCGGCGTGCGAGCGCGGCCGCGCCGGCGAGGGCGGCGATCGCCGCGATCGCTGCCGTCGGACCGAAGCCGGGAATCTCCGCCTGTGTCGCCTCGGTCGGGTAGCGGACGGTGACCGCGGCCGCGGGCACCCGGATCGGGTGGGTGCGGCTGTCGGCGAACGACGCGAGTTCGTACGTCTCCGCCGAGTCGTCGATCGCGTTCAGCCCGACGAAGATCCGGAACTCCGCCTCGACGGTCTCGCCCGGCTCGACGGTGCCCCAGGTGAACGTCCGGTTGCTCTGATGGTACGTCCCGGTCTCGGAGTTCGCCGAGACGTGGTTCCACCCCTCCGGCAGCGTCAGCGAGAGCGAGAGCCCCTCGACGGGCTGGTCGCCGGTGTTGGTCAACGAGAACGGCACGTAGACGCGCTCCCCGGGTTCGGCGGTCACCTCGCCCGGCTCGAAGGAGAGCGTCGCAGTCGTGCGGACGGTGAGATCCATCTCGCCGGCGACGTAGTTCCGGGGCGGGCTCGCGCCCCCGTCGGCGACGGCGACGACGACCTCGGCGTCGATATCGCCGGGGACGGTCAGCTCGTAGCCGCCGGAGTCGTTTGTCGTCGCCGTGACGACGCCATCGGGCGGGTCGGCCGCAATCTCGCGGAGTTCGGCCTCAGTGGCGTTGCCGAGGCGGCCCTCGCTGCCGACGATCACCGTCGCGTCCGCGACGGCGGTGCCGTTCAGGTAGCTGACGGTGCCCGACAGCGTGGTGTCGGTCTGGGCTGCCGGCGCCGACGCCGCGGCGGTCCCGGCGCCCGCCGCGGGCGCGACGACCAGCGAGAGCAGCGCGACGAGGAGGAGCGGTCGCATAGTCGGTGTTGGGTACGCCGTGGTAAGTCTCCCTCGGAAGCGGGCTACTCGGAGAGCAGGTCGTCGGGCACGGACGGCGTCCGCTCGTCCTCCGGGCACCAGTCGAACCGGAAGATGCTGTCGTTGGTGAGATACGTCGACAGCTCCTCCCGGGAGACCGACTCGTCGAACAGTTGCCGGGTCCCGGCGAGCTGGTACGTTGCTGGCGCCTTCTGGGTGCGGAGGGTGGCGACCCGACCGATCGGATCGTGTTCGTGGGAGTCGAGCCGGGCGGAGATGCGGTACTCCTCGGTGCCGACGCGCTCGATCCGGGAGACGAACGGCGGGTGGCCGACGGGACGGCGGGCCACCGCGAGCGTGGGATCGCCGAGGTACCGAACGCCGTCGACGCCCGCGAGGCGGGCACTGGTCGCGACCGAACGGCCGAGCACGAGGTAGATCGCGAGCTCCTGGGCGGTTTCGAGCGGGAGCGACTCGTCGGTCAGACAGGCGACCGAGACGGCGTCGTGGAGGCCGGTGATCTCCCCCGTCGACGGCCGCCCCCACTGGAACGTCACGGAGCCGACGGTGGCGTCGGGGAGCTCGTCGAACCCGAGCACGCCGTCGGAGCAGACGAACCCCGACTGGGAGATATCGCCCCCGTAGTGGACGTGCGCGTACGGCTCCCGGAGCAGCGCGCGGAGTTCGTCGCGGGTGACCGACGGCCGGTAGTCGGCGGTCGGCGGGTCGGCGAGGTCGAACCGCTCCCAGTCGACCGCTGCGAAGCGGTCCTGTTCCGGCTGGTCGAACCCCACGAACAGCACGGCGGCGCCCTCGGACGGTCGGTGCTCGTGGACGCTCGCACGCGCACGGGCAGCGGGCGGGAGGGCGGCGACGTGCTGGGGAACGTCCGGGCTGGTCGAGAGGTCGACCGGCTTCTCGGCGTCGGCGGCCGTTCGCGGGAGGCCGTCGTCGGTGACGTGGACGCGGGCGAGCGTGTTCAGGAGGTACGGCACCGCTTCGGCGTCGGTCGCCGTCGGCCGGAGGGTGCCGACCGTCGGCCAGTCGGGCACGTACGGACGGACCGTGTCGAACGGGACTTCGAGGTACTCGAGGAGCTGTCGGTGGATCGGCTCGTCGTACAGCTCCGGCGGGTAGAACGGGAGTTCAGGCCCGAGCTCGTCGTACTCGTAGCGGGGCATCGAGTAGTAGCCGCCGATGCGGACCAGGCTGTCGAGCACGATTGCGTGGCCGAGGAGATCGTCGACGGACCGCTCCAGCTCCGCCCCCGTCCCCAGCGGCTCGACGTGCTGGCTGCCGAGCCGGAGTTCGGCGTGCTCGCCGGGCACTACGTCGGCGCCGAAGTAGTGGGCGAGCGGCGTCACCCGGAGCACGTCGGCCGTGTCCCGGGGGACTGCGACGGTCACCTCAGTGTCGGGGCGGGAGAGGCCGTCGGGGACGTGGAGCTCGTCGCCGCGTTCGATCTCCGGAGGGTGGCCCCGGAGCGTCGGCCACGAACGCTCGGCCGACCACTCCTTGATCGCGGAGCCGAGGTACGACGCCGCCGTCATCAGGTCCTCGGGGTCGTCGGTCACCGATATCGTCGCGATCGGCGTCTCGTGGTGTGAGCGGGCGCCGACGACGATCTGGGACTGCTCGTCGACGGTCACCAGCAGCGACTCGGGGTTCTGCCCGTCCCCGACCAGCCGGCCGGTGATCTCGCCGTCGACGTACACGAGCAGTTTGAGCGCGGCGTCGATGTCGACGTACGCCTCGCCGAGGATCGTGAACTCGCCGTCGTCGACCGCCCCGTAGTGTTCGCCGTCGGGGCGGCGGATCTGAGCGGAGGCTCCGCCGTGGAGTTCGATCGACGAGGTCCGCAGGCTCACCGCGTCGTCGACCGGCACGTCGAACCACGCCCCCGTGGCGGGCGTCGGGGACGCGTCACGGTCGACGGTGATCCGTATCTCGCCGCCGCCCGCCTCGTCGCGGACCGTCAGTTCACCGTCGGAGAACGAGAACGATACGGGTGACTCCGTCATCGCCGCCTCCGATACATGGATGGAGGGAGTCGGTTGACACGTATATGTGTTACTAGGAGAGTGAAAGCGCGAAAACTACTCCCGCAGCTCGCGGACGTGCTCGACGTTCCACGCGAAGCTCCGGCCGTCCTCGGTCGGGGTCTCCAGCACGAACGGCTGGTCGCGCCACTCGGGGTGGTTGATTATCCGGCGCATGCCGTCGTCGCCGATGTGGCCGTCGCCGATGTGGGCGTGCTCGTCCTTGTTGGTCCCGCACTCGTGTTTGGAGTCGTTGAGGTGGATGTAGTGGAGATACTCCGTCCCCACCACGTCGTCGAACTCCGCGACCGTCTCGTCGACGGCCTCGGGCGTCGAGAGGTCGTAGCCCGCCGCGAACATGTGGGCGGTGTCGAGACAGACGCCGATCTCCTCGTCGGTCCGGTCGATCACTTTCGCGAGGTGCTCGAACTCCCCGCCGAGCTTGGTGCCGCTGCCCGCGTCGCTCTCGACGAGCACTGTCACGCCGTCGGGTACATCGAGGCTATCGATCACGTTCGCGGCGTTCTCGATGCCGCCCTCGACGCCGGCACCGGTGTGGGCGCCGAGGTGGACGTTCACGTACTCGATGCCGAGGCGATCGGCGGCGTCGACCTCCTGCTGCATCGAGTCGCGGCTCTTCTCCCGGAGGTCCTCCTTCGGCGTACAGAGGTTCACGAGGTAGGAGGAGTGGATCACCCACGGGCCGGCGAGCTCCTCTTCGGTCTCCTCGCGGAACCGTTCGGCCTCCTCGTCCTCGATGGTGCCGTGGTCCCAGACCTGCGGCGAGTGGGTGAACACCTGCCCGCAGTTGCCGCCGATCTCGACCTGTCGCTCGACCGCGTTGTCGACGCCCCCGGCGATGGAGACGTGTGCGCCGATCTTGAGCATGGTTCGACTGCGCGAGCGACTACCAAAAGCGGTTCGAAGCCGGGGGAGAGACCGACAGCCGCAGGTGTGGTCCCGCTACCGCTCGGCGTCGCGCTCGCGGATCCACGCGTCGTGCTCGTACTTCTCGGCCGCGATCTCCCGGCCGCGGGCCAGCTCCGCGTCGGTCCAACTCCCCTCCTCGGCGTCGGCCCACTCCTGCAGTGCGGTCTCGAAGGCGTCGACGGCCTCGGCGCGGCTCACGTCGACGATATCGGTGATCCCGGCCACGCGCTCGGAGAACTCCTCGGGAGTCACGCCCGGATCAGCGAAGACTGCGAGGTGGGCCTCGGGCCGGGCGTCGTAGGTGATCGAGCCGTGCTGGATCACGGCGTCCTTCCGGCGGTACTGGGCGTTCCCCGCCAGCTTCCGGCCGGCGCCGCCGTCGCTCACCACGTCGTGGGCGGGGTGGAGGCCGCGGAGGTAGCACGCCGGCTGGTAGATCGGCGGCCGCTCCTCGTCGACGAAGTCGGCGTCGACGCCCAGCCGCGCGAAGGCGTCGAGGATCGGCGGGCAGAGCTCGTGGTAGCTCTCGATCAGCTCGCCCGGGAGCTCGTCGGCGGGCGCGGCGATGGAGTAGGCGATGTCGCCCTCGTTGTCGTGGTAGATGCCCCCGCCGCCCGTCTGCCGCCGGGTCACGTCGACGCCCGCCGCCGCCCGTTCCGTGAGCGCGTCGTAGATGCCCTCCGTCAGCAGGTCGGCCGTCTCGGCGCCGAACACGACGCGCACCTCGGCGTCC
>NZ_JBHUDH010000062.1:0-1295 GCF_042678005.1 Halolamina salina
GACGACGAGTACGTCGACGCCGACTTCGAGGACGTCGACGACGAAGACGAGGACTGAAAGGACGAGTCTGAGTCGTCGATTCGAGGGACGAGCGGAGCGAAGTCCCTCGTAATTTCAGAAAGCGACCGACGGGAGCTTTCTGAACCAAACCGACCGACCTTTTTCGACGATCTAGACTATCCACTCACCGACGCTCCAGCGGCACGGTCATGCAGTTGATCCCGCACGTTCGAGCGCGTCGGTTATGCGCTCGTGCGGCCTGTACGGGGGGACGGGGGCATCGAAGAGATTCGACTCCGGATCGAGCGCGCCGGACCAGAGTTCGAGGCCCGGTCGGGGGGCGATCAATCCATCGCTGCGCGGAGGGTGTCACCGAATCGCACGAGGGAAGTAGATTTTTCACACGGCCGCCACACGGATCAGTCGATGTCTTCGACACGCGAGTTCCGCGGGTTCAGCACGGCCCGTGGACGCGTTCCGCGACGGCGGTAACGAACAGCGATTTCTCCAGCAGTCCGTAGCGAGCGAGGTGGCCCATGCGTCGCAGTGACCTCTTTCTCCCCGCGAGCCGCGATCGCCGCGGCGAGGGGACGGAGGCGACCGAACTCCTCGTGCGTGCGGGGCTGATCCGGGAGTTCGGTAGCGGCCGCTGGGCGCTCACGCCCGCCGGACAGCGCATCCGGGAGAAAGTCGTCGACCGAATCCGGGCGGGGATGCGTACCGTCGGCGGGCAGGAGGTCGCCCTCCCCGGCCTGCAGGGCCGAGAGCGCTGGGCACAGAGCGGCCGCTGGGGCGCCTTCGAGGGCGAGATGTTTACTCTCGAGGACCGCGACGGCCGGGAGCTGTGTCTCGCACCCAGCCACGAGGAGGGGATGGTCCACCTGCTCGACGGCGTGGTGCGCTCCTACGACGAACTCCCCCTGACGCTGTACCAAGTCGGCGCGAAGTTCCGGGACGACCACGCCCGGGCGGGCCTGCTGCGCTGCAAGGAGTTCACGATGAAGGACGCCTACTCGTTCCACGCCGACGAGGCGTCGCTGCGCGAGGGGTACCGCGAGATCCGGGCGGCGTACGAGCGCATCCTCGCCGACCTCGGCCTCGAGTTCGTCGTCGCCGACGCCGCGAACAGCGTGATGGGCGGCGAGCGCTCGGAGGAGTTCCTCGCGCCCGTCCGGGACGGGACCTGCGACCTGCTGGCCTGTACCGCCGAGGACTGCCGGTTCGGCCTGAGCGACGAGTCGCCCCGATACGGCGAGTTCGCTGCCGGCGACGACTGCCCCGACTGCGGCGGGCGG
>NZ_JBHUDH010000062.1:1437-3404 GCF_042678005.1 Halolamina salina
CCGACTCGGAGGAATCGGCCTGTCGCTGGCCCGTCACCGAGTGGGGGTCGGTCGCGCCCTACCGAGCGGCAGTTATCCCCATCGGCGACGGGGAGGTCGAGGAGGTTGCCGCCGAGATCCACGACGCGATCGGTGAGGACTGCCTCCTGTTCGACGGCAAGCAGTCGGTCGGCGAGCGGTTCGCCGAGAGCGGCCTGCTGGGCATCCCCGCGAAGGTCGTCGTCGGCAACACGTACCGCGAAACGGGAACGGTGGATATCGAGCGACTGAACGGCGAGAACCTCGCCGTTGCTCCCGAATCGGTCCCCGCCGCAGTCGAGCAGTTCGGCGCTGGTGGGTAACCGGGGACGCCCGCTCGCGCTCGGCCGTGACCCGCGAGCCACGCGATTCAAATAGGCCGAGCCAGTTATCCCCGATAACGAATGAGCGAGGACTTCTACGAGGTGCTGGGAGTCTCCCGGGACGCCGACGAGGACGAGATCCAGCAGGCGTTCCGCAAGAAGGCTTCCCAGTACCACCCGGACGTAAGCGACGACCCCGACGCCGAGGAGAAGTTCCGCAAGGCGAAGAAGGCCAAGGAGGTGCTCACCGACGAGGAGAAGCGCCAGGCGTACGACCGGATGGGCCACGAGCGCTTCGAGCAGGCCGAGAAGCGCGGCGGCTTCGATCAGGGTGCCGGCGGCGCTGGCGGCATGGGCGGCGGCCCGTTCGGCGGCGCCGGCGGCAGTGGCGGCTTCGAGGACATCTTCGAGCAGTTCTTCGGCGGCGGCCGCGGGGGCGGCCGTGGCGGCGGCGGCAACCGCCCGCAGGCCGGGCGGGACATCCGCACCGGCATGTCGATCACGCTCGAAGAGGCCTACGAGGGCGTCAGCAAGGAGTTCACCATCGAGCGCCCCGAGGAGTGCCCCGACTGCGACGGCGCCGGCCACCCCGCCGACGCCGACGTGGAGACCTGCCCGGAGTGTAACGGTCAGGGGCAGGTCACGCAGGTCCAGCAGACCCCGCTCGGGCGCGTCCAGCAGACCCAGACCTGCCGGCGCTGTGGCGGCGAGGGCGAACTGTACTCCGAGGACTGCGCGACCTGTTCGGGCGACGGCGTCGTCCGGCAGGAGGCCACCCTGCAGGTCGACGTGCCCGCCGGCATCCAGAGCGGGCAGAGCCTCCGGATGAACCGCGAGGGCGCGCCCGGCGAGAACGGCGGCCCCAAGGGCGACCTGCTGATCGAGGTCGAGGTCGAGGACCATCCCGAGTTCGAGCGCGACGGCGCCGATCTGGAGCACCGACACGCCATCTCGTTCCCGCAGGCCACCTTCGGTGCGACCGTCGAGGTGCCCACGCTCGACGGTCCCGTCGAACTCGATATCCCCGCCGGCACGCAGTCCGGCGAGCGGTTCCGCCTCCGGGGCAAGGGGATGCCTCGCCTGCGCGGGCGCGGGCAGGGCGACCTCTACGTCGACGTACAGATCGTCACGCCCGAGGAACTCAACGAGGAGCAGCGCGAAGCGCTCGAACAGTTCGCCGAGGCCGGCGGCGAGGAGGTCGACGTGGACCGCGGCTTCTTCGAGAAGCTCCGGAGCTCGCTCTGAGCGCCGCGCGATTTTTCACGGCAGCGGCCGACGATCCACCCGCATGAGCCACGACACCGTCAGCTACGACGACGTCGAACCGAAAGCGCCCGGGATGTACTTCCTCCGGGACGCGCTCAACTGCGAGAACCTCGGCGTCACCGTCGTCGAGGCCGACGCCGGCTGGGAGGGGATGGAGCACGCCCACGAGAGCGACGGGCAGGAGGAGGTGTACGTCCTGCTCGCGGGGTCGGCGAAGCTCACCGTCGAGGACGACACCGTCGACATGGAACCCGGCGACGCCGTCCGCGTCGACGCCGATGACTCCCGGATGCTCCTGTTCGAGGAAGACGACTCCCGGATGGTGATCGCCGGCGCGCCGTAGCGCCGCCGACTCGCCCC
>NZ_JBHUDH010000063.1:0-347 GCF_042678005.1 Halolamina salina
TCGGTGCCGGCCCGCCCGCCGCGGACCTCCACTACACCGGCGTCGATCACATCGCGCCGGGCGAGACGGTGCTGCTCGATATCTCCCCGCGCGGCCCGCACGGCTATTACGGCGACCTCACCAGAACGTTCGCCGTCGACAGCGACGGCGGCTGGGAGCGTCGCGCGTTCGTCGCGGTCGAGCAGGCCCACGAGACTGCGCTCGAACACGTCGAGGCGGGCGTGACGGCCGGAACGGTCCACGAGGAGGCCGCTGCCGAGCTTACGGCCCACGGCTTCCGGATCGACTCGGACGAGGTCGGCCTCACCCACGGCGTGGGCCACGGCGTCGGCGTCAGCCTCCACGAG
>NZ_JBHUDH010000063.1:434-4370 GCF_042678005.1 Halolamina salina
GTCACCGAGAACGGCTTCGAACGGCTGGCGAGCTATCCGGTTCGGTTCACGCCGGTATCACCCGAGTAACGGCCTCGACTTTTTGAACGAGAGCGCGACCAGCCTCCCCGTGGTCTGAACGCGGCCGCAGGGTGGTCCGGGCGGGAGTACGGCGCACCCCCTGCGGCGCCGTCGACGCGCCGTCTGTCAGCCATCTCGAACGGCGATCGTACCCTCGCTCGGTCTACTCCTCCTCGTCGGACTCCGTGGGATCGCTGACGACGCCCTCGACCGCCCGCTCGGCGGCCATCCCCGGCAGGTCGCCGGGCGTGGTCAGGTACTTGGGGAGGAGCACCATCAGCATCGCGACGCCGAGGAAGGCGCCGCCGACCACGAGATCGCCACCCAGCAGTCGCTCGGCGGCGTAGATCCCCAGCGGGATCGCGAACACGAGGCTGCCTGCCACGCCCACGGTCTCCAGCAGTCCCAGTCGCATCGCCCCGCCGTAGGCGGGCGGCGGGCAAAACCTTCCCGCCACAGAACTGGGAGTGGAAACGCTCTTGAGACGCCAGCGCGGAGTGCAGGGCGTGTTCACCGGAATCGTCGAGCGGACGGGCGAGATCACCGACGTGACGGAGACTGCGGACGGGCGGCGCCTCACCGTCGCGGCGCCGGGACTGGACGACCTCCACCACGGGCAGTCGATCAGCGTCAGCGGCGTCTGTCTCACCGTCGAGGCGTTCGACACGGACGAGGAGTGGTTCGAAGTGTTCCTCGCGAGCGAGACGGTCGAGAAGACGTATCTCGGCGAGCTCGCGGTCGGCGACGCGGTCAACGTCGAGCGCGCGCTCCCGGCGGACGGGCGCTTCGACGGTCACGTCGTACAGGGCCACGTCGACACCACGGCGACGGTCGAGGCGATCGAGCAGGTGGGCGAGGACTGGCGATACACGTTCTCGCTCCCCGAAGCGGTCAGCCAGTACGTCGTCTCGAAGGGGTCGATCGCGGTCGACGGCATCAGCCTCACCGTCGCCGAACGCGACGAATCGTCCTTCGAGGTCGCGATCATCCCGGCCACCCGGGAGATCACGACGCTGTCGGAGAAGTCGGTCGGCGATCCGGTTCACCTGGAGGTGGACGTGGTGGCGAAGTACGTCGAGCGGATGACGGAGGGCTACCAGTAGCCGTCGAGACGATCAGTCGGCCTGCCCCGAGCAGGCGTCGGCGCCGCCGTCGGCCTGCATCGGTTCGGGGGGGTTCAGCTGATAGAGGTTCTGGCGGGCGTCGGCGAAGTAGACGTCCTCGTCCACGACGCCGATCCCCTCCAGCCGTTCGAGGGCGTACCGGACCGTCCGTGCGGAGAGCATCGACTCCTCGACGATCCCCTTCTGGGTCAGCGGACCGTCGTACTCGAGTACTTTGAACACGAGCTTGGCGCTTGGCGGGAGGTCGTCAAGGGCCTCCTCGTCTGTCTCGGTCATCGTTTCGGATCGAAACTGCCCATCGCCATAAATCTTCGTGGACTGGTGACGCACCCCAGCACGGCTTGGGACCCAAGCGAACCCCTTTTGTCGGCGCGTCACGGAGTCGGTTCTATGGCTACGGAGAGTTCTCGCGGGCTTTCGGACCACGTCCGCGGGGTGACCGTCACGACCCTCGCCTGTCTGGCCGGCGTGGTCGCGACCGTCGTGAGCGCGATGGTGTTCACCGACCCCGGGTCGGTGGGGATGACGACCCAGCTGGCGGTCGTCGCGGCGTTCGTGATCGTCCAGCAGCCGATCCTCTACGCGATCGGCGTCGACGTCGGCGAGTTCGGGATCAAGGACAACCTCTACGTCGCGTTCATGACGTTCGCGCTCTGGTTCCTGAGCTACACCGTGGTGCTCTCGACCGGAGTGAGCTTCTGATGTCGAGCGACAGTATCGCGGTCGTGGACCTGGACCGCTGCCAGCCCGACCGATGCAACTACGAGTGCCAGAACTTCTGCCCGCCCAACCGGACGGGCAAGGAGTGCATCACGCTCCGGGGCGAGGAGGCCGACGAGGGCGACCCCGACCAGATCCACATCTCCGAGGAGATCTGTTTGGGCGAGTCCTGCGGGATCTGCGTCGAGAAGTGTCCGTTCGACGCCATCGAGATCATCAACCTCCCGAACGAGCTCGACGAGGAACCTGTCCACCGCTACGGTGACAACGCGTTCTCGCTCTACGGGCTGCCAACGCCCGAACCCGGGAAGGTGACCGGGATCCTCGGACCGAACGGGATCGGGAAGTCGACCGCCGTCCACGCACTGGCCGGCGAGATGACGCCCAATCTCGGCGAGTTCGAGGGGGAGGCCGACTGGGAGTCGGTGCTCGACCGCTATCGCGGCACCGAGCTCCAGAACTACCTCCAGAAGCTGATCGACGGCGAGGTTGAGGTCGCACGCAAGCCCCAGTACGTCGATCAGATCCCCAACCAGTTCGACGGGGAGGTCCGACAGCTGCTCGAACGGACCGACGAGCGGGGCGAACTCGACTACCTCGTCGACGAGCTCTCGATCCGGCCGGTGATGGACCAGCCGATCGACTCCGTCTCCGGCGGCGAGCTCCAGCGGGTCGCGCTCGCGGCGACGCTGGCCCGCGACGTGGACTTCTACTTCCTCGACGAGATCACGCCGTATCTCGACATCAGTCAGCGGATGACCGCCGCGCGGCTGATCCGCGAGATGGCCGACGACGGCGACCGCTCGATGCTCGTCGTCGAGCACGACCTCGCGATCCTCGACCTGCTGGCGGACACGCTCCACGTCACCTACGGGGAGCCTGGGGCCTACGGCGTCGTCACCGACCCCAAGTCGGTCCGCAACGGGATCAACGAGTACCTCTCGGGCTACCTCGACAACGAGAACATGCGCATCCGGCCCGAGGAGATCACCTTCGAGGAGCACGCCCCGCGTGCCGCGACGAAGGGCCAGCCCCTCGTCGAGTACCCCGACATGCACAAGTCCTACGGCGAGGGCGAGTTCTCGCTCGACGTCGAGGGCGGGACGATCTACGAGTCGGAGGTGCTGGGCGTCGTCGGCCCGAACGGGATCGGGAAGTCGACGCTCGCGAAGATGTTCACGGGGGCGCTGGAGCCCGACGAGGGCGAACTCGACACGCAGCTCGACATCGCGTACAAGCCGCAGTACATCGAGATCGACCAGCCGATGCGTGTCGACGCGTTCCTCTCCTCGATCACCGACCAGTTCGGCTCCTCCTACTGGAACACCGAGATCGCCCAGCCGCTCCAGCTGGAGGGGATCATGGAGCAGAACCTCGACGACCTCTCCGGCGGGGAGCGCCAGCGCGTCGCCATTGCAGCGTGTCTCTCGGAGGACGCCGACCTCTACCTGCTCGACGAGCCCTCGGCCCACCTCGACGTGGAGCAGCGCGTGCAGGCCACCTCGGCGATCCGGCGTTACACCGAGAACCACGACGCGACGGCGATGGTGATCGACCACGACATCTACATGATCGACCTGCTGTCGGATCGCCTGATGGTGTTCGACGGCGAGCCCGCCGAGCACGGGACCGCCCGCCCGCCACAGGAGATGCGCGCGGGGATGAACGACTTCCTCGCGGATCTGGACATTACGTTCCGCCGCGACGAGCGAACCGGCCGGCCGCGGATCAACAAGCCCGGGAGTCAGAAGGACCGCGAGCAGAAGCGGAACGGCGAGTACTACTACTCGGACTGATTTTCGGTCTTTTTCGGTCAGGTAGCTCGTCATTCAGGTTCTGTGTGGGACGCCGGCGTTGCAAACCGACCCTCGGTAGGTAGCTCCGGAAACAGCGACCGCGATGGCGACAGCAGCCCGATCGTTGGCAACTGAGACGGTAACCGCAACAGCACCCCGATCGTTGACCACTTGCGACCGCAGTGCGCCGGACACGAGGTCCGGCGCAGCACCGAGTCCCCACCCCTCCCCCGCGG
>NZ_JBHUDH010000063.1:4444-4854 GCF_042678005.1 Halolamina salina
GTCGGCTGGGGAGGGCTGTGGGCTGTGCTGTCGGGTGGGACTGAAAGGGGCTGTCCGCTCCGGGAAGGCACGCGAAGTAAGCACCGCAGGCGAACGAAGTGAGCCGAGGAGCGCAGCGAGCGTACCGACCGGAGAGGCCGGGGGCTTTCACGGTGTCGTCGTCCTAATCACCCACTTAACAGCACCAAGAAGGCGAGTAAACTACGGAAACAAACCACGCCGGAACCACGAAGCTATACCCACTCCACCCAACAAGCTCGACGTAATGCTCCGGCTCGCCGTCGCCACCCAGCGAGAGACGTTCGAGCGCATCCGCGACCCCCTCGCCGAGCGCGGCATCGAGGTCGTTCCCGTCCGCGCCAGCGAGCGCGCGCTCTCGCTCTCCTCGCCCGACCTCCCGGAGGTCGACG
>NZ_JBHUDH010000064.1:0-1756 GCF_042678005.1 Halolamina salina
CCGCCGTCGGCGACCGCGGTCCGCCGGAGACGTTCGACGGTCGCCGCCTCGTCGGTGCGGAGATCCGCGAGCAGGTCGAACAGTTCGCCGACCGCCCGGACGCCCTCGTCGTGGAGAAACTCGACGTAGCGACGCTTCCGACGGAACTCCTGTTCGACTGCCTCCGGCGAGCGATCGGTCGCGGCGGCGATCCGGTGGAACAGCCGGAACCCGCGGTCGTCGGGGGCCGCGGGGTCGCTCGGCCCGGCGAGGGAGAACTCCCCGGTCACGTCGCGGGCGAACACCTCGTTGAAGCAGATCGTGGTGTCGCCCTTCTCGATCACCTCCCCCGCGCCGGGTGGGAGTTCGTCGGCCTGCTCCGGCGTGAGGAACTCGACGGCCCGGGCGACGTAGCGATCGCCGTCCGAGCGATGCGGGAAGACGACGAGGTCGATCTCCTCGAGCAGGTAGGCGGGGACGCCCTGTTCGACCACGCGGTTCACGAGCGTGCGGACGTCCTCGGCGTGGGTCGTGCCGACGACGCCGTGGCCGGTGTTGACGGTCTCGGCGAACGTCTCGAAGCTCTCGGGCGTGTTGATCTCCGCGATCACCTCCGTGTCGGGGTTGAGGTAGTTCGACTCGGTCATCAGATCCGCCATCGTCACCCGCTTGTACTCGCTCTCGTGGTCCCGCGTGGTCAGCGAGACGCCGGTTTCGTGGGGCAGGCGGACCTCCCGCGACCCCTCGTCGATCGAGACCGGGCGGTCGTCGTAGGGGACGAACGGCATGTGGGCGTTCATCAGCGTCGTCTTCCCCACCCCGGTCGGGCCGGAGAACAGCACCACGCCCTGATGCTCGTAGCAGAGCCACAGCAGCGCGACGAGATCGACGGACAGCGTGCCGTTCCGAAGCAGATCGACGGGCGTCATCGCCTCGGCGGCCTGCTTCCGGATGGAGACGTGCGGGCCGCCCTCGCTGATGACCGGCAGCGCGACCGCACACCGCACTGTCTCGGCGACGCCCGGCGGGTCGAGGTTCACCTTTGCGCTGGGGTTCGAGGCGTCGAGTTCGACGCCGTCGCTCGCCGCCAACTGGGTGACGACGTTGACGAAGCTGCTCTCGGTGTCGAAGGCGAGGTTCGTCGGCACCCGGCCCCCGTCGGCGATCTCGCTGCGCGGGACGACCTTCACGCGCTCGCCGACGCGGTTGGCTTCGATGTCCTCCAGGTTCGGGTCCCGGATCGGCACCGTCAGCGGTCCCTCCCCGACGTAGTCGCGGAGGACGTGGTAGACGAGGTCGTCGAGTCGGTCCGCCGCGTAGCGGTCGTCGACCGGCGGCAGCCCCACGCCGAGGTCGGCCAGCGCCGACCGGACCCGGTAGCGCACCGACGCCAGCCACTCCCGGGTGTTCCGTCCGGTGAGTCGGCGGGAAAGCAGCCGCCGCGCGCGCTCGGCGACGAACGCGCGGCGGTCGACGCCGTCGCCGATCACGTCCTCGGTGCTGGCCTCCCAGACGCGCTCCTTGCACTCCGCGATGAGCGCCTCGTCGCCCGGGAGCAGGTCCGGCTCCAACACCGCGTACCGCGTGGCGAAGCGGTCGCTCCCGAGCATGCCGTCGCGGTAGAGGACGACCGGGACGGGGTAGCCCGCGAACTCGACTTCGTAGCGCCGCAGTCGCTCGGCGGCCACGCGGTCGACGAACGCGCCGTCGGCGTCGAGATCGGTCACCGCGGGGGCGAAGTCGGTGGTGTGGACCACGAGGCTGCCGTCGGCGGCGG
>NZ_JBHUDH010000065.1:0-642 GCF_042678005.1 Halolamina salina
GAGGCGATCGACTTCCGGGCGGTCGCCGGTGCGGGCTACGCGCTGGCCGCGCTGGCGATCCCCGCGCCGACGCTGGACTTCTCCTACCCGTTCGTGTTCTCGGTGCTCGCGGTCGGGATGATCGGCGCCGCCCCTCGGGTCAGGATACCGGACGTGACGGTCGAGCGCCCCGACGCCGTCGGCGCCGCGCTCACGGGACTGGCGGCGGTGACGCTCGCGGGCGCCGCCTACGCCGTCGCGTACGTCGCACTCTAGAGGCCGAGCGCCAGCGGGCCGAGCAACACCCCCATGAGGTACACCCGGCGCGCGCCGATCCGGACCGCGAACAGCCCCACCAGCGTCGCCAACGAGAACACTGCGACCCCCGCGACCCCCGCGAACAGCGTGGCGAGCGCGACGAGCAGACAGAGCACTCCAAGCGCCAGCCGTCGCTGATTCAGCCGTGACACGGCCCGGAACGCCGCGTCGCCCAGCACGCCGACGAGGACGAATCCGACCGCGGCCGCGACGACGACCACCGGCAGCAGCACCGACAGCGAGAGCGGCACCCCCGCGTCGTCGACGGCCACGAGCACGCCCGAGCGGGGCGAGCCGAGCGCGACCAGCGCGAACAGGGCGAACACCGCCGTCGAACTGTTCGCG
>NZ_JBHUDH010000066.1:0-43000 GCF_042678005.1 Halolamina salina
GGGGGGAGGGGTGGGGACTCGGCGCTGCGCCGTCGACGAGAGCGAAGCTCTCGTCTGCCAATCAGAAATCTCCGATTTCTGATGACGGGCCTCGTGCCCGGCGCACTGCGGTCGCAAGTGGTCAACGATCGAGACGCTGTTGCTGAGTCCGGAAAACACCCTATCGACATCCACTGCGACGCTCGAGAAAACACACCCGCCACCCCAACACAACCCTACAACTCAGCGTCCAGAAACGCGAGTTCGTGGTTCAGCGTCCGCTCCAACTCCACGCCCGCCAGCGCGGCGTAGTGCGAACTCGGCACCCGCACAAGCGAGGCGTCCCGAACCGACTCGCTCGCCGCCGAAACCGCCTCCGGCGGCGCCACCTCGTCGTGCTCGCCGGCGACGAACAGCGTCGGGCAGTTCACGTCCGCCACGACCGAACTCAGATCGTGGCGTTGGAGCTTCACGAGCGATCGTGCGGGCGTCGTGCCGGGCTCGCGCCCCAGCAGGTCGCGCACGTCCCGGGCGGCGCCGGTCGCAGCGACCGCCGCGACCTCACTGGCGTCGCCGAACAGCGGCACCCTGACCCCTCGCTCGTCGGCGTCGACGCCGCGGAGCCGTCCCAGCGCCGAGGCGGGGTAGTCCGCGACGCCCCGCGTCAGCCCGCGGAGTCGGGGACGGAGCCACGAGGGCAGCAGCGTGGCGCCGTCGAGCACGGGGAAGCGAGCGATCACCGCGTCCACCGCGAACGAGTCCGCGGCGGCCGCGAGCGCGGTGCCCGCCGAGAGATCCATCCCCCACACCCCGAGGCGGTCACCGTCGACCTCCGGGGCGTCCCGTGCGGCCTCGATCGCGGCGTCGAGATCCGCGCGCTGGCGGCCGGGGGAGAGCAGGCGGTCCCCGTCGACGCTGCCGAAGCCGCGGTGGTCGAACGCCAGCGCCGCGTACCCCCGCTCCGCGAACCGCTCGGCGGTCGCTTCGAGCGTCGGCCGCCACGGCAGTCCCGCGCCGGGGGCGAGCACGACCACGGGCGCGTCCGTCGGGCGGTCCGGCGTGAACAGGTGGGCCTGCCGCCCGTCGATCCCCACGTCGCGGGTCGAGAACGCGTAGCGGCTCGGCTTCCCGCGGCGAGCGTGGCTCCCGCTCACGGCGACCACCTGCGGGGCCGGCGATCGGAACGGAGTCGGTCCATGGCGGCGGTTGCGCCGGCGTGGAGTAAAGCGTTCCCGTGGGTGGCGGGGGAAGGCGGCGGTCGAGAAGAGAGCGGGAAACCGAGATCGGGTGACCGGCGCGTCTAGCGGCGGAGGATCCCGCCGAGGCGTTCGAACACGCTCCGGTCACGCTTGCGTTCGGCCAGCAGCACCGAGCAGTCCACGTCGGCGACCACGTCGGGCACCAGCGAGCCGGTGAGCATCCGCGAGAGCACGCCGCGTTCGGTCGCGCCGAGGATCACCAGCGTCGCATCCCTGGCCGCATCCTCGATCGCGCGCTCGGCGTCGCCGGTCTCGACCCGGTGCTCGGCGTCGACGCCCTGGGCCTCGGCCCAGCCGTCGAGGAACTCCCGGCCTGCCTCCTCGTCGTCGGCGACGTGGAGCAGCGTGAGATCGGAGCCGAACTCCGACTGGAGCAGCTTCCCGATCTCGACGGAGAGCTCGGAGTCCCGGCCGCCTGCGGTGGGGATCAGCACCCGCTCGGGGTCGAAGCCGCGGTCCTTGAGCACGAGGAAGTCACAGGGCAGGTCGCTCGTGACCTCCTCGACGGCGCCCTCGACGCGGCCCCCGCTGTCGGGACCCCAGCCCATCACCACGAGGTCGGCCTCGTGGTCCTTCGCGGCGTCGAACACTTCCTCGACCCCGCGGTGGGAGATAATCGTACGCGCCTCGATCTCGACGCCGAACGTCTCGGCGTCGGTCCGGGCGTCCTCGAGCACCGTCCGGTGGTTCTCCTCGACCCGGTCGATGTGGTCGGCCGCATAGCTCAGCGAGGTCTGGTCCGGCACGGTGATCACGTGGACCGCGTCGACGACCCCGCCGCGCTGCTTGGCGATCGCGCTCGCGAGCGTGATGAGTTCCTTCTCGTGGGCGGGGTTGGCCAGCGGCACCATCACGCGGAACTGGCTGTCGCCCGTCGGTCGAACGCTCTCGGCGGCGTCGACGGCGGCGTCGGGCATCTCCTCCTGCCGGGAGAGGATGTACTCGCTCAACAATCCTTGTTTCTCGGTCCTGCTTCGGGCGTAGCCGAGGTACCAGATCGCCGCGAACAGCACGATAACGCCACCGACCAGCCGCGGGACGGGCTCGATGTAGTAGATGAGCGCGAAGGAGAGCAGTCCGCCCACGATCGGCGTGAACGGGTACAGCGGGACGGTGAAGGAGGGCTCGTAGTCGATGGCGTCGGCCTCGCGCATCACGACCAGCGCGACGTTGAGCAGGCCGTAGATCACGAGGTGGAGGAAGCTCCCGATCGACGCCAGCGTGTTGATCGGTGCGGCGACGATGAACAGGAGGATGAACGAGCCTGTCAGCGCGATCGAGCGGTACGGCGTGCCGAAGCGTGGGTGGATCTCGTTGAGGTCGGGAGTAACGATGCGGTCCCGCCCCATCGCGAAGTTGATGCGTGAGGACGCCATGATCGACGCGTTCGCACTGGAGGCGGTCGCGAGCAGGCCGCCGAACAGCATCGCGCCCGCGCCGAGGGGACCCATCAGCAGTCGCGCGACCTCGACGACCGCGATGTTGTCGGCCTCGGACTGGGCCTGAATGAACCCGGGCTCGACCGCGGCGCTCATCACGACCAACACCAGCGCGTAGATGATCGTCACGATGACGACCGAGCCGATGATCGCCCGCGGGAGGTTCTTGCCGGGCTTCTTGATCTCCTCGGCGACGCTGGTGATCTGGACGAACCCGAGGTAGGAGACGAAGATGAGGCCGGTCGTCTCCAGCATCGGCGTCAACCCCTTCGAACCCGGGATGTTCGCCGGGCTCGCACGGGTCGCGCCGTACACCGTGAACACGGTCAGGATCAGCACCAACACGACGACGATGACGTTCTGGAGCCGACCGGTCTCCTTGGCGCCGATGTAGTTGACGAGCACGAACAGCGTCGCCGCGATCAAGCCGATGAACTTGATCCACGGGACGGTGAACCCGGCGATCAGGAACCCGTCCGGGAGGCCGGCGATTCCGACGACGTACTCGCCGAAGCCGACCATGTAGAACGCGCTGGCGAAGGCCAGCCCCAGCCAGTTCGCCCAGCCGGCGACCGAGCCGAACAGCGGCCCCAGCGCCTCGTTGACGTAGAAGTACGCGCCGCCGGAACGGGGCATCGCGGTGCCGAGTTCGCTGGCCGACAGCGCGGTGAACAGGGCGATCCCACCACCGAGGACGAACGAGATGATCGCAAACGAGCCGGCACGGGTGATCGCCTCCCCCGGGAGGACGAAGATGCCGGCCCCGATCATCGTCCCGACGCCGATGGTCAGCGCCGCGAGCGGGCCGAGGTCCTTTGCGAGCTCTTCGTCGGCACTCATTCAGTTCGTCCCGGCAGCGTGATGGCCGGGCGGTCGGCCTCGGTCACCAGCCGGAGGGTGCGGTCGCGCGCGAGGAACTGCTGGAGGCGGCCCCCCTCCCGGGGCTGGAACGCGATCGCGCTCGCGCCGATCTCGGCGGCGGTGTCGATGACGCCCTCGACGACGTCGCGGCGGTACACCGTCTCGGTTTCGGCGTCGGGGAACTGCTCCCGGAACGCCTCGAAGGCGGCCTCGGCGATCGACTCGGACTGCTCGACGGGCGTCTTGTCAGGGACGCCGCCACCCTTCTCGACGACGTGGACTACCGTCACGCGCTCGGGGTCGTACGGGGCCAGCGCGACCGCCGTCTCGCGGGCGTCCTTCTCGGTCGCGACCGGAACGAGTAGGTGTGACAAAAGTGCGGCTGCCGGCTCGTCGTTCATGGGCGGCGGTACTGTGCCCGCCGGGTTTAATGCTGTGCCCGTCGGGTCACAGGGTCGGGAAAAACGGCGGTATCGGCTACCGAAGCTCGTCGAGGGAGACGGCGCTGTCGACGTCGGCGGTGACCCACTCGGTGGTCGACATCTCCTCCCCGGGGAAGAGGGTGACCTCCGAGGGATCGTCGTCGTCGTCGTACAGACAGCTCAGCCCGAACTCGGGGTACGATGCCAGCGGGTCGGCCGATGGCGTCTGTTGTACACTCATTGTGGTCCCTCGTCCAGCGTTTTGGCCGCCACGCTTCACCTGACAGTACGCAGGGTAGACGGATAAACGCTTCAGTACCGATCGGCGTGAATCGAACGTTCGGTCGGGGCGAGAACCGGCGTGGCAGTCGCTGTTCGGTCTGTGGTCGGGGCCGGGCCGCGGCCGCAGGATCAGTCGGCGGTGGCGGCGATCGTCTCCGTCTCCGCCTCCTCGTCGTCTTCGAGTTCGTCGGTGACGCCGTGAATCAGGGCGAACACGGCTGCCTTGTGGTCGGTTTTCGATCGGTGGATGGATGTCGGCTGCACGCCCAGCTCCCGGTACTCTTCGGAGACAGTGTCCCCCGCAGCGTCGAACTGGCTCTGAAGCTCCGCGAGAAGGCCGTGCAGGTGGATGAGCTCCTGCTTCTTCATGGTCACCGGCTATATCGGCCGGAGGGTTATAACCTTACTCTGAGTCGGAGTACCACGGTCCCCGGCGGTCCGTCGGCTCGGGCGCGTACTGACGGGGTCCTCTCACTTGACGACCCGACTACGTGGAGCGGCCAGCGCTGTGCCGCCCGTTGAAACGGGTCCGTCGGGCACACTGGGGTTGACTCTCCCGGAGGTCGGTAACGTCTCGTCATGCTGTCCGTGACGGACCGTCCGACGAGTTGCAGTTTTGGAGTCTTGTCACTCGGTTAATCAAACATCCTCTACTATTCAAAGATACAACATTATACGCTTCCGCGGGCAGATCGTGTATCCGTGACAGAGTTAGAGAGCAGCGCCCACAGCTTCGCACTCCCGGGGACGGCGGGAGACGAGATACGCAAACACCGGCTGAGCGAGTACACGGAGGAGGGCGCCGTCGTGCTCGTCTTCTATCCCTTCGACTTCAGCCCGGTCTGTACCGACGTGCTCTGTCGGTTCCGTGACGCCGAGTACCTCACGTTCACCGAGAACGTCGACGTGGTCGGGATTTCGCTCGACTCCTGTTACGCCCACAAGGAGTTCATCGATCGGTACGACATCCCGTTTCCCCTGCTGAGCGACTCGACCGGCCGCGTCACCGAACAGTTCGGGCTGAACTACGACGAGTGGGAGCACCACGTCGGCGTCCCGAAACGGGCGCTCGTGACCATCGACGAGTCCAACGAGATTCGGTACAAGTGGCACACCGAGGACGCCTACGAGAGCCCGAACTACGACGAACTCCACGAGACCGTTCTGTCTCTCGAGGAGGAGTACTGCTAGCGGTGGTCGAGCGGATTCGGCAGTCGGGGGCGGCTGATTCTCCCTCGAACAGGCTCTCTCACGGTGATATTGGGGGCCGATATCGAGTGATGTCACTCGTTCAATCACAAAAATCCTTATCTGTAATATGAGGCTCATTAAACGCGTAGCAGCCTATTACCGAGTGAACAGAGATGAAAACGTCCACCACAGCCGCGACACGCAAGGAGAGCTTCTCGGAGGGAGCAATCGACCACCTCAACCTCGCACTACAGGCGGAGACCATCGAGACGAAGAACTTCCACATCCGAACCGCGTTGCAGTACCAGTTCGGGGCGCTCGATGAGTAAGCAGGACTCGACCGGCTCTATCGGCGGCACGGCCCGCCCGCTTTGGGACCATGACTGAGGAACTGATCGCGTACCTACGGCGACGTGCCGGGAGCCACCTCCGTGCAGTCGCGGCGTACGACGAGAGCGCGTGGGAGATCACGTATCTGCGTGACGATCTCGACAGGCGGATGGCTCGGGAACGGACGGAGAAGATCTACGGTGGCGTCAAAACGGGACTCGGGCCGAGCGGGATCGAAGACGAGATGGGCGAGCGGTACGCGACACTCCAAGTACGCGACGAGGCGGTGCTTTTGAACCTGACGTGGAACGAGACGGAGGGCGCGATCGTCGGGCTGGAGCCGGAGGCAGCCAGTCAGTTGACGGGGTTCATCGACGAGTGTCTGAAACACGGCTCCCCCGACAGCGTCTCGCCTCGACCCTCCTCGGGCACCGAGTAGTCCGTCGTTCCTGATCCGGTCGACACAGGCCGGGACGGCGACGCCCGCTACGCCGGACTGTCTGGCTCCGGAACGCCGTCGAAGATGGCCTTCACCACGATCACCAGGCTGTTCGAGGCTCCTTCGCTCCAGATGGCGGTCTCCGTGCCCCCCTCGCCTTCGCCGACGATGCTCACCAGCACTTTCTGGCCGTCGACGATCATGAGCCGCCCCGCCCGCGTCTCCGACCACCCCCACGTCGGCTCGGTGACCGTCGCGTCCGGGAGCTGCGATCGGAGCTGCTCCTGCCCGGTCGTCGACCCGCCAGTGAGCCTAAGCGAGACCCCCCGATCCGCGGCCACCTGCAGCCCCTCGACCAGTTCGGGGGGGATGCGCTCCTCGGCGGTCAGGTAGACGATCCGCTCCTCGGCGACGTCGAAGAACTCCAGCAGCCGATCCGTGACGGCCGTCCGGCCCTCGACCGTCCAGATCCCCCGCTGTTCGGTCCGGCGTTCCGTCGGCTCCAGTTCGCTCAGCGCCGTCCGGAGCACCTCCAGCCGGCGTTCGAACTCCCGTTCGAACGTCCGGCCCGCGGTCTCGCTGGAGATGGCCCAGAACTGCTTGGGCGACGACTGGACCGTGTCGACGAGTCCCCGGTCCTCGAGCTCCTCGACCGCGCCGTACACCCGGGTGCGCGGTACCTCCGCGACCTGACTCACGTCCCGGGCCGTTCCGGAGCCTAAGCTCGCGAGCGCCACGAACGTCCGGGCGGCGTACGTGTTCAGCCCGAACCGTTCGAGCTGCTCGATAGCCTCCGATTTCGGATCTTGGTGTGGGTCGTTGGACATCGGTTGTGGTGGCTTGCGGTGACTGCCACCCGGCCGGTGGCGGGACTGCCGTCGGGGTGTCGCCGCGCGCTCTCGTGTACCGTACTGGCCGCGTCTATCGGGTTATCTCTTTTGTGATTAAACGAGTTACTTCCCTCGGCACCACCGCGGGCGAGCTCACCGTGAATCGTTTCGCCACCGTGTCACTTCGGGAGTTACGGATTCCTGAGGGTTAGAAGGGACTCCCGATAGGCGCTCTCGAAAGGTGCTTCGGCTGTTCGTTCTGTTATATACTCAGTAACAAAACCTATCCCTACACGGCCGAAACATTGTGTCGACCCCCGGGTTCTCTCGGACGGTCGGCTCATATGGATACACCTGAAAACGTGCGGGAGGCGATCGAGGTACTCCAACAGCTCGGCTTGAAGGAGTACGAGGCTCGGTGTTTCGTCGGTCTGACTCGTCTCAATACGGGGACCGCGAAGTCGCTCAGCGACCTGACCGAGGTCCCCCGGACCCGCGTGTACGACGCAATCCGGGTTCTGGAGGCGAAGGGGCTGGTCGAGATCCAGCACTCCAGCCCCCAGAAGTTCCGCGCGGTCTCGCTGGAGGAGGCGACCGAGACGCTCCGCGACCAGTACGAGGACCGAATCGAGCGACTGCACGACTCGCTCGGATCGGTCTCCGCCGTCGACGGGGAGAAGGAGTCCCCGATTCAGGAGGTGTGGGCGATGAACGGCCGGCAGGCGATCGAGAACCGGACCGACGAACTCCTCGAGACCGCGACCGAGGAGATCGTGCTCGTCATCGGCGACGAGTCGCTGCTGACCGAGGAGCTCGTCGCGACGCTCAACGACGTCGACAGCGACATCGAGCTCGTCATCGGCGCGCTGACGGAGCCGCTCCAGAGCCGGGTTCAGGTGGCCGTCCCCGACGCCACGACGTTCGTCTCCGGGCTGGAGTGGCTCCACGGCACGGACGCCGAGGACGAGACGGCGATCGGGCGGCTCCTACTGGTCGACCGTTCGACGATCCTGGTGAGCTCGATCATCCCCGACACCGGCAAGGAACAGGCCATCTTCGGCGAGGGGTTCGGCAACGGGCTGGTCGTGATCGCCCGGCGCCTCATGGCACAGGGGCTGATCCCCGCCCGGGACCCGACCAACTGATTCTGTCGCGCCGGCGTGGCGAACGTCCGCCGCCGCGTCGAGCCTCTCGGCGGTGATTTTCCCTCGTACTTCCGACGCGTGTTCGTCGTGATCGTCGCGTGGTTCAGCAGCCGCTATCGGGTGTCGCGTCGAATATGGAAGGAGAGCGGCTCCGAGGGTATCAGGGCACTGCGGCCCGGATACGCCTCACTCCGACCCGAACATCTGGCGCATCATCGGGTGCATCTCCATCAGCTGCTCCTCGGCGATCTCCTCGTACAGCTTGTACGTAATGGAGACCGTCAGCAGCAGCCCCGTTCCGGAGACCTGCCCGATGGTGCCGAGCATGTTCGCCATCACCGCCAGCAGCCCGACGAGGGCGCCGCCGATGACGGTGACCTGCGGGATGTACCGCTCCATCACCTTCTCGATCACCTGCGGGTTCTGTCGGAAGCCGGGGATCTGCATCCCGGAGTTCTGGATCTGCTGGGCGGTCGCCTCCGGGCCCATCCCGGTGGTCTCCACCCAGAAGATCGCGAAGATCGCCCCGCCGACGATCATGAACGTCAGGTCGATGCCGATCCGGAGCAGCACCTGCCACCAGTCGGCGGTGACGGTCGCACCCACGAACCACATCCACTGGTCGGGGCTCTGGATCGGCTTGAGGTACCAGAAGATCCCCTCGACGACCTGCCCGGTCTGGGTGTCGTACTCGCCCAGCCACGCGGGCATGCCGCTCCACTGGCTGTGGAGGATCTGCCCGAGGAACTGCAGGTTCGCCTGCAGCGCACGGACGAGGATCATCGGCAGGACGCTGGCGTAGATCAGCTTGACGGGGAACTTCCCGCGGGCGCCCTTGACGCGGGCGTGTGAGAGCGGGATCTCGATGCGGACGCTCTCGGCGTAGACGACCACGACGAAGATCAGCACCGTCGTGATCATGGCGAGCACCATCCCCTGTCCGAGGAAGATCGCGCTCAGCCCCTCGGTCGTCAGCGGCGAGCCGGGGAGCTCGGCGCTCCCGGTGATGATCCCGATCCAGGAGGAGACGAAGCCGCTGTTGCCCGTCAGCCCCTGCCAGCCGAACAGGCCGCTGACGAGGCGCTGGCTCACGCCGGCGATGATGAACAGGCCGACGCCGGAGCCGACGCCCCACTTGCTCACGATCTCGTCCATGAACAGGATCAGGATCCCGCCGACGAGGATCTGGGCGAACAGAATCGCCTCGACGCCGCGGAGGCCGATCCCCAGCGACTCGGCGACCACCGGGTCGGCGCTCAGGATCGGGCTCGCGAACACCATCGGCGCGCCGGTCAGGATACACATCACGACGACCAGCAGCTTCTGCAGCCCCTGGTACAGCACCTGATCCCGCGGGTCGTTCTCGGTGTCCAGCCCGAGCAGGTCGGCCCCGCCCAGCAGCTGGAGCACGATCGACGCCGTCACGATCGGCCCGATCCCGAGCTGCAGGATCGAGCCGGACGCGCCCGCGAGGATCGAGCGGAACTGGCCGTAGAAGTCAGTCCCCCCCGTCTGGAGCCCGTACAGGGTGACGTTCGTCAGGAAGAAGTACATCACGAGGATGCCGGCGGTCCACAGCAGCTTGCGCTTGAAGGGGACGTGCCCCTCCGGCCGCGCGACTGTCGGCATCCGCGTGAGCACCGGTTCGGCGGTCTCCTTCCAGCTCATTGTCAGTCCTCGCTGGCTTCTTCAGATTCGGCGGCTTGTTCCGCCTCGCGCTCGGCACGCTCCTGGGCGCGCTCGGAGACGGTGGTCGAGCCACCGGCGTCCTCGATCAGCTCAGTTGCCGCGTCGCTGAACGCGTCGGCGGTGACGTGCAGTTCCTGTCGGACCTGCCCGTTGCCGAGCACCTTCACCACGTCGGCCTCCCAGCCGTCCTCGGCCACGTCGCGGGCGTCGATGGTGTAGGCGCCGTCGTCGTTCTCGGCGAGGCCCTCCGCCGCCAGCAGCGCGGCGTCCTCGTCGATCTTCTGGACGCGCACCTCGGCGACGGTGTCCTGTGCGTCCTCGGGCTGGGTGAAGCCGTGCTTCGCCCAGGACCCGTAGTGGTGCATCTCGTGCTTGCGGCTGCCCGCGTTGCCGCGGCCGCCACGGTGGCCGGCACCGCGCCGGTTCTTGTGGCTGCCGCCGCCGTGCGTGCGGGAACCGCGCTGGCGTCGTTTCTTGCTGGTCATTATCGCATCGCCTCCAGGAGCGGGTCGATGTCCTCGTGGGGACCGAGCTCGCCGCCCGTGCTGTCCGGATGCTTGATGCCGTCGTGGCCGCCGCGGGGCGGGTGGAGCCGCAGCGTCGGGGAGATGTTCTGCTCGCGCAGCGTCGTCTCCTCCGCCAGCAGCGCCTCCGCCAGCGCCTCGAAGCTGTCGTAGTCGGTCTCCTCGGCGAGGTACTCCTCGTCGACGTCGGCCTCGGCGTCGAGCGCGTCCGCACGCGTCTCGAGCACGAGCGCCAGCGTCTCCACCGAGGGCTCGCCGTGGGCGACGAAGTCGTTGACCTTCGCGACCATCCCGTCGTACGTGTCGGTCTCGGGGACGAGCGTCGCGTGGTTGACGCGGCCGATGTTGAGCATGTCCAGCGTGTCGCGCTGGCCCGCGGTCATGTCGATGTTGCCGCGGAGTTGGACGACCGCTCGCATCAGTTGCTCACCCCGTCTTCAGCCTCTCGCTGGACGCGTCGCGCGCGGTCAGGCGTGCGTGCCTGCGAGGCGTTCTCGAGCGCGTTGAACGTCGCCTTCGCGAGGTTGACCGTCGTCCGGGTGTTCCCGTTGGACTGGGTCCAGGCGTCCTGGATCCCGGCCAGTTCGAGGATGTTCCGGACGGTCTCGGCGCCGGCCAGCCCGAGCCCCTGCGGGGCCGGGATGACCTCGACCTCGACGGAGCCGGCCTTGCCTTCGGCACGCCGGGTCAGCGAGTTCACGCCGCCGGCCTGGTCCTCCCAGGAGCCGGAGCCGCGGTCGACGCTGATCACGTTCAGCTTCGCGACCTCGATCGCCTTCTGGATCGCGCCGCCGACCTGATCGTCTCGCCCCTCGGCGTAGCCGAGGTAGCCGTCGCGGTTGCCCACGACGACGACACAGCGGAACTTCACCCGCCGGCCGGAGTCGGTCATGCGCTGGACCATGTTGATGTCCAGTACCTCGTCCTCCATGCCGGGGAGGAGCTGGTCGACGATCTCGTGCTCCTTCAGCGGGAGCCCGGACTCCAGCGCCTCCTGCATGGAGGTGATCTCTCCGTCCTGCACTTGCTTGCCGAGCCGGGTTACCGGCTCCCAGCCGTCGTTCTGGCTCATTCGTGGTCCTCCTGGAGCGTCTCGCGCACTTCGTCGAAGTGCTCGGGCAGCTCCGTGGCGTCGAACTCCCCGCTGTACAGATCGTCCTCGAGCTGCTCGGCGTAGGCGGCGATGTGCTCGCCGCGGTTGCGCGACCAGTCCGCGAGGACGCTGTCACTGTGGGGGATCTCGAGCCCCGCGTCGATTGCACCTTCCTGTACTGCGAACGCCTTGTTGCCGGGCGTCGCCGTGTTGAGACCCAGATCGAGCACGGCCTCCTCGAGGCCGGCCTCGATCGCGCGCAGACCCGCGAGGTAGCCCGTCAGGTACGCGCTCGGGAGATTGCCCGTGGGGGCCTCCCAGCCGTACTCCGACAGGTCCTCGCTGGACGCTGCGGCGTGGATCTCGTCGCCGTCCGGTCCGGGACTGGCCAGCTGCGCCCTGACGTGCTTGTTGCTCACCCGGGCGACCAGGCGAGGCTTGCCAGATTTCAGCAGGCGCAACCGCTGATGGTAGTCCGTTCGGACCTCACGGCGACGACGCATCGGCACCTTGTATCGTGGTCCTGTTGCCATTAGTCGTCGCCTCCGATCTCGACGTCGTAGTTGTTCTCCGCGAAGGCCTCGAGTCGGGCGACGCTGTCGAACTCGCCGCCGCTGGCCTTGTTGTAGAGCTCGCGGTACTGGGAGGCGTCGAGGACCTCCTCGTCGTCGCGAAGCTCCTTCAGCCGGGAGCGCTGTGCGCGGATCCGGCTGACCCACTCGTCCTTCTCGCTGCGGCGGGCGCCGGACTTCCCCTTCCGGGAGCCGGCGCCGGTCTGGTGCCCGTAGTCGCGCTTCGCTTTGCGGTCGCGGGCACGGCCGCGGGAGTTGGACTTCTCGTCTTCCGCGCGGATCGTTCCGTCCGCGATCAGGTCGCGGATGTCCTCGCGGGTGATCGCGTCCGCGAGCTCGTCCTGTGCCTCCGGGTCGAACCAGACGCGGTTCTCACCGACGTCCAGCTCTTCGGCTGCGAGTCGCTTCTGTGCGCTCAGATCCGTCATTCCTCTACCTCCACTTCGACGTAGGTCGGGTTGAGGACGCGAATGCCGGCGTCCTCACACTCCTCCTCGATGCGCTCGCGCTTGCGGGCGCCGACCTTCGAGGCGATACGGACCGCTTCCGTGTCGCCGTCGACGCCGTCGAGGTCGTCGACGTTGTGGACGTACACTTCCTCGAAGCCGCTCGGGTGCAGGCCGCGGGCGGCCGTCGGCGAGCGGAAGCCGGCCTCGACCTTCGGGCCCTTGCCCTTGATCGAGCGGCGCTGCTTCGAGAGGGTACCACGGGGGCGCCGCCACGAGGTGGGGACGCGCTTCTTCTTGTGGTAGTCCTGTCGGTTGAACTGCGGCTTACCCTCGCGGTGCTTCTGTGCGAGCGCGGCCGCGGTCTCGTCGTCGAGGTCGGGCGTCTTGTCGGCGTGGCCGCGAGGCTGGAGCTCGGTCTCGACCTCCTCCTCTTCCTCGGCCTCCTCTTCGGCCTCGTCCTCGATCTCGGCCTCGGTCTCCTCTTCGACTTCGAGGCCGCCGACGTCGGCCTTGATCCGGGCCGCGAGGGCGTTGCCGACCCCGTCGACCTCGGCGAGTTCGGACTGCGAGGCGGCCTTGAGGTCCTCGACGGAGTCGTAGCCGGCCTCCGCGAGCGTCTCGGCCTTGGAAGGCCCGACGCCGCTGATGTCCTCGATCTCTTCGGGTGCGTCGTCAGCCATCAGGCATCACCCGTTGGTTTCTGCGTGATGTACACGCCGTCCTGGAACACGCGGTTGTCCTTGTCGCTGACCCGCGTGAGCTGTTCGATGTCCGCTGCGGTCTGCCCGACGGCCTCCTTGTCGGAGCCCGACAGGGTGAGCTGTTCGCCGTCGACTTCCACCTGCGTGTCGCCCCGGATCGGCGTCCGCCGCGGGGCGCGCTCGCCGAGGAAGTTCTCGATGACGATCTCGTCGCCCTGCACTTCCACCTGCATCGGGAAGTGGGCGTAGAAGACCTCCATCTCGTAGGTCCAGCCCTCGGTGACGCCGTGGAACATGTTCCGAACGTGGCTCTCGAAGGTGCCGACCGTCGCGCGGGTGTTGGCGTCCGAGTCCTCGGGCGCCGTGATCACCACGCTGCCGTCCTCGACGCTGACGTCGACGTCGGGGTACCAGAGGCGTCGGGTGACCGAGCCGTTGGGACCCTCGACGGTCAGGTCGAGGTGGTCGAGCTCCGCGGAGACGTCGTCCGGGATAGTGAGTTCTGTCCTGCTCATCAGTAGACGTATGCGATTATCTGGCCACCGATGCCCTGTTCGCGGGCCTCGTAGTGGCTCATGACGCCGTGGCTGGTCGTGACGATGAGCGACCCGTAGTCACGGGCCGGGAGGAACCGCTTCTCCCACTGCTCGTACTCGTCAGCGCCGACCGAGTAGCGGGGCTTGACCGCCCCGCAGTCGTTGATGGCGCCACTCAGTTCGACCTCGAACTTGCCTGCTCGGCCGTCGTCGACGAACTCGAAGCCGCCGATGTACCCGCGGTCGTAGAAGACCTCGAGGATACTGCCGATCACGTTCGAGGCGGGTGCTACCGTGTGGTCGAGGTGCCCGACGCTCTCGGCGTTGTCGATGCCGGAGAGGGCACTCACCAGTGGGTCGTTTCCTGCCATAGTTATCGATACTTCCGGAAGCCCATGCTGCGGGCGATCTCTCGGAAACACTGTCGGCAGACGAAGACGCCGTACTTGCTCACCAGCCCCTCGGTGCGGCCGCAGCGTCGGCACTGCCGCTCCTGCGTGCTACCCTGGGTGGCGTGCTCGCCGGTTTCTTCGTTGCCGGTGTGTTCGCCGTCTAGTTCACTCATTCGTCGATCTCCACGTCGAACTCGGTCTCGAGGAACGCGATGGCGTCCTCGGCGGTCATGCGGTGCTTCTCGGGGATCGACCGGGTGACCTGGTCGCGCTTGGCGACGCGGTAGCCCGGCCGGACCAGCGTGACGGTCACGTCGAGCCCGTAGATCCCCGTGTTGGGGTCGTACTCCTGACTCGGGAACGCGGTGTGTTCGTCGACGCCGAAGCTGACGTTGCCGGCCTCGTCGAACTGCGAGGCGCTGATCTCCGCCAGCGGCAGCGCCGTCTCGAGGAACTCGCGGGCGTCCTCGTTCCGGAGGGTGACCTTCGCGCCGATCGGGTCGCCCTCGCGGATGTCGAACGCCTGCACCGTGTTCTTCGCCGAGGTCCGGACCGACTGCTGGCCCGTGATCTCCTCGACGATCTCCTCGGCGTTCGCGAGATCGCGACCGCCCTGACCGACGCCCATGTGGACGACGACCTTTTCGATGGACGGTTCGCGCATCGGGTGGAACTCCGCTTCGGCTTCACTCATCGTCATCACCCACGAAGTTCTCGTCGATGGTGACGACGTACTCCTCGACGGTCTCGAAGGAGCCGTCGTCGGTGGAGACGGTCACGCTGTTGCGGCCGGAGCCGGGGGTGACGAGGATCTCCTCGACCTCGCCGATCTCGCCGGCGTGCTGGCCGTCGACGGCGGTGACGAGCGCGCCCTCGCCGTACTCGAAGTGCGCGACGATCTCCTTGTCCTCGTTGTCGATCACCAGCGAGTCGCCCGCGCTGTACTCGTCGGCGTCCTCCACGTGGAGGGTGGTGCCGTCGTGCAGCGAGAGCTGGAACGCGCCGCCGCTGACCTGGCGCTTGTCGGTGATCTTCCCGAGTCGGGACGCCGCGCTCTCCTCGTCGATCGGGGTGAGCGCGAGGCGGCCGCCCTCGCCGGGGAACACGCGGAAGTACTCGCCGCGGGCCGGGAACGCCAGGATGTCGAACATCCCGATCGGCCGGGCCTCGTCGGCGATCTCGTCGCCGTTGACGAGCACCGCGTCGTTGTTCAGCGCGTAGCGGGCCTCCTTGCGGGAGTCCACGTAGCCGAGCACGTCCCGGAGCACGATGAGCAGGGGAACCCCGTCCTCACCGTGGGGACCGGCGTCGGCCTTGACCGTGAACGTCTCCTCCTTCCGTTCGACCGGCCAGGAGTTCGGTACCGAGAGTCGCTTCTGGTGTTTCGTCATTCGTTGTCCTCCTCGAGACGCTCCTGCCGGATCTCGTCGTCGAGATCCAGTTCGGTCACGCGGACGTTCGAGGCGTCGAGCGGCCGGGGAACCTCCTCCCCGTCCGTCTTCTCCACGGTGACCTCCTCGACGTGGATGACTTCCTCCCGGAGGTCGACCTCCAGGACTTCGCCCTCCTCGCCGGCGTGGTCACCGCGAAGCACCTCGACGGTGTCGCCCGCGTTGACGCGGACGTTCCGCTGGCCGTACTCCTCGCGGAGGTCGGCCGTCAGCGTGGCCCGAACCTGCTTCTGCTTCTCGTGCAGGGGGGCGTCTCGCTTCTGGTTTCGTTGTTTGCGTGGCTGTCGTGTCATGCTTAGACGATCATCGTCGCCGTGCTGGCGATGGTGCCGAACCGCTCTGCGACCTCACGCGCGACGGGCCCCTTGATCTCCGTGCCGCGGGGCTCCTCGTTCTCGTCGATGATGACGGCGGCGTTGTCCTCGAACTTGAGGCGCTCGCCGTTCGGTCGCCGGATCGGCTTCCGCTGGCGAACGACCACCGCTTCGAGCACCTGGCGGCGCATTTCGGGCGTGCCCTTGGTGACCGAGACGGTGATCTTGTCGCCGATGCCGGCTTTCGGGTGACGGTTCTTCGTCCCCGAGTAGCCGGTGATGCTGATGACCTTGAGCTCGCGGGCGCCGGTGTTGTCGGCGCAGACGATCTTCGAGCCCTTCTCCAGACCCTGCGTGACGTCGGCTTTGAGCGCCTCCATCATTCACCCCCGTCGTCGAGAACGTCGACGACGACGTGCGATTTGGTCTTCGAGAGCGGTCGAGTCTCTGCGATGCGGACCGTGTCACCTTCCTCCGTGTCCACACACGGCGGCAGGTGTGCCGGGACGCGGGATCGACGCTTCATGTACCGATCGTACTTCGGCACACGAACGTCGTACTCCCGCTCCACGACGACGGTCTTGTCCATGTCGGTGGAGGCGACTTCACCCTCGAGCGTCTGCCCGCGCACGGAGAGGTCCCCGTGGAACGGACAGTTCTCGTCGGAGCAGGTCTCCTCCGGTTGTTCTACGTTTAGTCCGATTGCCATGTCGAATCACCCCCGCGCTCGGTTCGCGCGGTGGGTCGTGAGAGCAGTTTCTCGCCATCCACCGTTACGTAGACCGTATCCTGGCACTCGTCCGTTCGGGGGGAGTCCTCCCCGTCGAACCGACTCGCCCCCCGACCCTGACTCCGGGGCGGGGCGGACGGGCCAGACTTGCCGGGGCGGACCCCGGCAGTTTCCGTCCCGAGTTGGGATACGGACCCGGACGCCTCGGCGGCGTCCGCGGCTTCATCTGCGGCGGGAGCGACGCTGGCTCTCGCAGCGTCCTCCGCGTTCGTGATAGCGAACTCGAAGCAGCTCCCCGCCTTGGGGACCTGCCGCACCCGACGCCCGTCGTCGACGTGGAACGTCTTCATCGTCTCGACCACGACGCGGCCGCTGATCCCGACGAGGTCGGGGTTGGCGGCGTCGGCTACCCGGACGGGCAGCCCGTTGAGTTCGTGTCGTGTGAGGGTGTCGGGTGTGAGTGCCATCGTACGTTACTCCTGGGTGTCGGCCGCTTCGACGTCGTCGCCTTCCTCGTTCTGGATCGTCTTGATCCGGGCGATCGTCCGGCGAAGCTCGCCGACGCGGCCGGGGTTCTCCGGCGCGCCACCCGCCGCCTGCACGGCGCGAGCGTTCAGGAGCTCGGTCTCGAGCTCCTCGAGCTCGGCCGCCCGCTCGGCGGGCGTCATGTCTCTGATCTCTTCAGTGTAGAGAATCGCCATGTATTACTCCTCCGTTTCCTCGTCGGATTCGGCGTCCTCGGCCTCCTCTTCCATCTCGGAGACGAGGTCGGCCGCTTCCTCTTCGACGTCCTCGTCGAGCTCCTCTTCCTCGTCGGCCGTCTCCACGGCCTCTTCGGAGGCGGTCTCGACGTCGTCCTCCTCGACGCTGTCGGTCTCCTCGGCGGCCTCGACGACCTCCTCGACGACCTCCTCGTCGATGACCTCCTCGGGGGACTCGTCGGGGATCTCGGGCTCCTCGTGCTGAGGCGCCTCGGGGATCTCCTCCTCCTCGACGTCGGCGAGGAGTTCCTCGACGCCCTCGCCGGTCTCGGCCTGCTCGACCTCCGGCGGCTCCGAGGTCTCGGTGATCTCGAAGTCGTCGGGAAGCTCCGCGTCCGGTCCGATGACCTTGACGTTGACCCCGATGGTGCCGAGCTTCATCACGGCGACGCCCTGACCCTCGTCGACGACCGACTGGGCGGGCTCGCCGTTGTGCTTGATGTAGCCGCGGTTGAACTTCTCCACGCGCGAACGGGCGCCGGTGACCTTCCCGGAGAGGACGATCTCCGCGCCCAGCGCGCCGGCCTCCATCATGCGGTCGATGGTGGTGTGGCCCGCCTTGCGGAAGTACCAGCCACGCTCGAGCGCGTTGGCCAGTCGGTCCGCGACGATCTGTGCGTTGAGGTCGGGTTCGTCGACCTCCTGCACGTCGATCTGCGGGTCCTCCATGTCGAAGCGGTCCTCGAGCTCGGTGGTGATCTTCCGGATGTTCTTCCCACCCTTGCCGATCACCATACCGGGCTTCTCGGCCTTGAGGACGATCTGGGTCCCCATCGGCGTCTTCGCGATGTCCATGCCGCCGTAGCCGGCGCGGCTGAGCTCGTCCGCGAAGAACTCGTCGATCTGGCTCCGCTGGAGCCCGTTCTCGATGAACTGCTGTTCGTCCGCCATCAGTTATCCTCCTCCTCTTCTTCGAGGATGATTTCGACGTCCACTTCGACAGTGTTCCAGGGGTCGGCGGTCCCCATCGCACGGGGGTTCCGGCCGACCTGCTCGCCGACCTTGTGGGCCGCGACGTGGGAGATGGTCATCTCCTCGCCGTCGAACCCCTGGTGGTCGGCGTTGTTCTTGGCGTTGGTCAGCAGCTTGAGGAAGTCCTCGCTGGCCTTCTCGGGGAAGCGGCCGGCGTCCCAGCCGTCGATGTCGGACCGGTGTCCGACGCCGCTGTTGTGCTGCTTGAACGGCACCGAGCGCTCGCCCTCGATCACCGCGTCGAGGTACTCCTCGGCCTCGGCGACCGTCTTGCCTTTGATGGCCTTCGAGATGGCCTTGCTGTGCTTCAGGCTGATCTGACGCTCCCGCAGCATGGCTTTCGCCGTGGTCTCCGGGTCGGCGTCGACGCTGTAGCTGATTCCCATAGGTTACTTGAGTGGCACGAACTTCGAGGACCGGGTCGCGCCGATGCCGGCCTGACCGTGCTCGACGGTGGATCGGGTGAGGTGGAACTCACCGAGGTAGTGGCCGATCATCTCCGGCTCGACCTTCACGCGGTCGAAGCTGTGGCCGTTGTACACCTCGAAGGTGAGGCCGACGAACTCGGGCAGGATCGGCATGTCCCGGAGGTGCGTCCGGAGCGGATCGTTCGCCGTCTCCTCCTCGGTCGCCTCCCGGGCCTCCTCGACCAGCTTGCGGTGGTCGACGCCGAGTCCCCGGTCGATGGTTCGCCGCACGCGGGCGGGTAGCAGTTCCACGACCTCGTCGAGATCCATCTCTTCGAGGTCCTCGAGCGTGTGACCGCGGTAGGTGAACTCCCCTTCGCGGCCGGTTCGGTATTCCGAGCTCATGGTTTACTCTCCCCCCTTGCCACCGCTGCGGCCGGTGCGCTTGGAGGCGATGTCGCCCACCTTCCGTCCCGGCGGGGCGTCCCGCGAGACGGACTTGGGCTGACCGGGGTGCTGGCGGCCACCGCCACCGAACGGGTGGTCGACGGCGTTCATCGCGACCCCGCGGACACGCGGGTACTTGGTCCCGCGGGCCTTCATCTTGTGGTGCTTGTTGCCGGCTTTGACGAACGGCTTCTCCGTCCGCCCACCGCCGGCGACGACGCCGATGGTGGCACGGCAGGCCGGCGGGAGCCGGCGGACCTCGCCGCTGGGCAGCTGAACGACCGCGACGTTGCGGTCGTGGCTCATCAGCTGCGCCGAGACGCCGGAGGCACGGGCGAACTTCCCGCCGTCGCCCACCTGGCTCTCGACGTTGCAGATCGGGATCCCCTCCGGGATCTCCGCGAGCGGCAGCGTGTTACCGGGCTTGATCTCGGCGGAGACACCCACCTGCAGGGTGTCCCCGACGGCGATACCTTCGGGAGCGAGCACGAGCCGGCGGTCGCCGTCCTCGAACTCGACGTCCGCCAGCGGCGCGCTGCGGGCGGGGTCGTGTTCGATGTCGACGATCTCGCCGGAGATCGTGTCCTGCTCCTCGCTTTTCTTGTGTTCGAGGTCAGCTTTGTAGCGGTGGGAAGGCGCCCGGAACGTGGGCGTCCCGCGGCCACGCCGCTGCCCCTGAATTCGTCGTCCCATGTGTCAGAACACCCCGATTCGCGAGGCGATCTCCTGTGCGTCGTCCTCCTCGGAGAGGCGGACGATCGCCTTCTTCTTGCCCTGCGGCGTGACCATCGTGTTCAGCGAGTCGACGGTCACGTCGTAGCTGGACTCGATCTCCGCCTCGATGGTGGGCTTGTCCGCGTCGACGTTGACGATGAACTGGAGCGTGTTGTCGAAGTCCATCTGGTCCATCGCCTTCTCGGTGACCAGCGGGTGTTCGATGATCCCCGTCATCGGTCGGCCACCTCCTCGACGGCGCTCTCGGTCCAGAGCGTGAGTCGGCCGGCGTCGGTGCCGGGTGCGAGGTCCTCGGTGTTCACGTCCTCGGCCGTCGCCACGTCGACGCCGGCGAGGTTGCGTGCGGCACGCGAAGGCTCCTCACTGGTGACGACGAGCACCGACTTCGGCTCGTCGTACTTCCGGCCACGGGCCTTCCCCTGCCCGGCGCGGACGCCCCGACCTTCGTCGGCGCGCTCCACGTCGTCGTGGATGCCGAGCGCCTCGAAGGCCTCGACGGCCTCCTTGGTCTTGTTGAGATCTTCGAACTCGTCGCTCACGACGAGCGGGAGTTCGAGGTCGTCGTCGAAGGCGTGGCCGCGCTCGGCGACGCGCTCGGCGTCGGCCGTGGCGGCGATGGCGGAGCGGGTCGCGAGCTTGCGCTCCTTGTCGTTGACCTTCTTGCCCTGGTCCTTCTCGGCTTTCGGCGGGTGTGCCGCGCGGCCACCGACGGCCTGCGGGACACGCCGCGCGCGTCCGTTCTCCTGAGGTACGTGCGCCATGCCGCGGCCCGACCCCATCGACTCGGCGGGGGTGCGGAGCCCGGCGTACTCGTCGGCGCCGTACGCCTGCTTTCGGTTGGCCTGGGCGGCCTGCACGGCGCCTTTGATGAGGTCCGGGCGGAACGTCGTCTCGAACACCGCCGGGAGCTCGACCTCGTCGCCGTCCGAGCCGTCCAGGTTTCGGATAGTTGCTTGCATTGTGTGTTACCCTTGGTTGGAGGCCGTGGAGACGTAGCGCACCTCGGGATCGAGGCGCGGCTGGTCGTTCGGCCGGATCGCGGGGCGGAAGCGCAGGAGGCGCTGGTCGGGGCCCGGCAGCGAGCCCTTCACGAGCGCGTACTGCCCGTCGACCTCGCCGTAGTTGACGAAGCCGCCGTCGACGGAGGCGTCGTCGCCCTCGCCGAAGTCGATCAGGCGCTTGTTGAGCTCCGTCCGCTGGTGGTAGCCGGTCTGGCCCTGCTGGGGAACCGTCGAGCGAACGCGGCTCGGGTTCCACGGGCCGAGGTTACCGATGCGGCGCCGCCAGCCCTGACGGGCGTGCTTGCCCTTCCGCTTCTGGACGCCCCAGCGCTTGACGGGACCCTGCGTCCCTTTGCCCTTGGTGATACCCGAGGCGTCGAGGTACTCGCCCGCTCGGAAGACGTCGCCGAACTCGTGTTCGCCGCCGTCCTCGACCAGGTCGAGCGCGAACTCGGCGCGCTCCTGCAGGGAGCCGCCGCCGACTCGCGTCTCCATCACGTCGGGTTCCTTCTTGGGGACGTTCTGCAGCGTCGCGGGAGTGGTGTGGGTGATGACCCGGAGGTCGTCGACCGCACCCTCCTCGACGAGCGTCCGCAGTTCGTCAGCGTCGCCCTCGAAGTCGTTTTCGGCCGGCAGGTCGAGCGCGCGATCGAGCTCGTCGTGGAACTCGGTCGCCCAAACCTCGGTTGCCGGCTTCGCTCCGTACGCCGTGTCCTCGTAGGCTCGCACGGCGATCGCGTGCATCGGCGGGGTCTCGACGACGGTAACGGGGACGGACTCCTCCATCCCGTTCCGCGGCGAGTCCTCCTCGTCGTTGACCATCACGACGTGGGTCATGCCGGCCTTGTAGCCAGCGAACCCCTGGAGTGCAGGGGAGCCCTCGTCGTCCGGCCACGAGCGGATACGCGGCACTTCCGACGCCGCACGCGTTCGCGGGCCGAAGCCCAGCGAGCCTTTTCGTGGTCTGCTTGGTTGTGGCATGTTCGTTTTCCTCCGCGCTCAGTCCCTGAGCGCGAGCGGGGCGAGCGTGGCGAACACCGCTTCTTCGGTGCGCACCACCTCGCTGCCCTGGTCCGGAACCGTATTTAGCCAGAGGTCGAACCCGGGCGAGTCGGGTTCGACGGGGAGATCGTCGGGGGATACCCCCAAGATCTCCGGAAGCCCGCGGCCCGGCGAGCCGAAGACGACGGTGGCGCCGTCCCGGTAGAGCGGGGCGATCTCGGCCAGCCGCGAACGGGTGAGTTCGTCCCCGTGGCGCGACGTGCCGATTCGGACGCCCGCGTCTTCGCGGGCGAGGGCTTCCTGGATGTCCCCGCAGGCGTCGACGGTGAACCCGGGTGGGTCCTCGTCGACGAGCCGTGCGCGGACGGGTTCTCGCGAAGAGACCCTGACTGTGACGCGCTCCCCCTCCTCGACCGCCATCGACGGCGGGACGAGCAGGGAGATCGGGTGTTGCAGTCCGCAATTGACCCGGACGCGGTCGTCAGGTCCGACCTCGGTCACGATTCCTTCTCTCGACTCCGGGGTTTCACCCTCGGAGCCGGTCCGTGGGGAGACACGCATGGGGGGGAGGACGCCTGCGTAGCGCAGTTCGTCGCGTTCGTCCCACACCTTCTTCCGGAGGTAGGGTGGCGTGGCCGCGTAGGCCAGCACCGTGCGGACGAACTCTCCGCCCCAGCGGCCCTCGGCTTCCCGGTCGGGGAAGACGAGGATTCGATCGATCCGGTAGATGGCCGCGGCGCGAGCCACGTACCCGAGCTTTCGGGTCGCCTCGCGCTTGTCCTCGGCCTCCCGGACGAGCGACGACGGTACGACGATTGTGTTGTCGCCCGTCATGTGCCTCGCCACTGGACTGTACTCTCACTTCCGAACCACGCCGTAAAAGGGTAGCGACTCTTCACGCGGGCTGTGACGGCCTCACACGGCCCCAGACCCCCGTTGGTCGGTTTCTTTCGTTCGTCAGTGTCTGTCGTGGATGTCGGATCGAGACGGCGACGATACCCCGCCGCCGGCAGTCGATTGGGAGCGTTTCGGAAGTCTTAAGAAGAAAACCGCACTTGGTGGGAATACGAAGGAACGCGCTGGTAGTGTAGTGGTATCACGTGACCTTGCCATGGTCACAACCTGGGTTCAAATCCCAGCCAGCGCACTTCTCTCAACGCCAACGTTCGAGCGGTGAGCTTGCGGACCGCGAGTCGGCGTCGATACACTACTGACCCAACGGTGCATCGCTTCCTCGCGCGTAACGTGTGACTGCGCGCAGTCGACTACCCACCACAGGAGATATATTGGTACGGTGGCACCCTCGGGGTATGCCGCTCTCCCTGGACGAGCTCGAATCTCACCTCTTCAAATGTGCCGACATAATCCGCGACGCCGTTGACCCGACCGACTACAAGGAGTACATCCTCCCGCTCGTCTACTACAAATCCATCTCCGACGAGTTCGAGGTCCAGTACGAACGGAACGTCGACGAGTACGGCGAGGACTTCGCCCGACGAGAGAACCTATACGACATTCCCGTTGTCCCCGAAGGCTACCTGTGGGACGACCTCCGCGCAGTCAGCGACAATGTCGATCAGGCCCTCAACGAAGCCTTCGACGCGCTCGTTGAGGAGAACCCCGAACTCTCCGGCGTCTTCCGCGCGGACTTCATCGACGCCGACGCCCTCGACGACGACCGACTCGGGCGACTGATCGAACACCTCGACACCTACGATCTCGACCGGGACAGCGTGCCACCGGACATGCTCGGGGAGGCGTACATGGACTTGGTGCGTCACTTCGCTGAGGAGGAGGGCAAGTCCGGTGGGCAGTTCTTCACGCCGCCGCACATCGTCAACCTCTGCGTTCGACTCGTCGATGAGTTCGAGGACGGGATGACGTTCCACGACCCGACTGTCGGCTCCGGGGGGATGCTCATCGAGGCGGCGCGGTACTACCGCGAGGAGCAGAACGCCGACCCCTCGAAGATGAAGTTCACCGGGCAGGAGATCAACCCCGACATTGCCGCGATAGCGAAGATGAACCTCTCTATCCACGGCCTCGATGGGGAGATTCAGCGCGAAGATTCACTCTCCAACCCCGCGTTCACGAACGACGAGGAGAACGAACTCACGCGCTTCGACCGCGTGCTGGCGAACTTCCCGTTCTCCGCCGATTGGGACAAGGACGGGCTTCAGGACGACCCGTATGACCGCTTCGACTGGCACGACAAACTGCCGCGTGCCGACCGAGGCGACTACGCTTTCATCATGCACATGGCGAAGCAGTTGAAGCGTCCTGATCAGGATGGCGCTGGTGGGAAGGCGGCCATCGTCGTTCCCCACGGTGTGCTATTTCGGAAGCACGAATCACGCTATCGGGAGTATATGCTGGAAGAGGGTATAGTGGAGGCCATCGTCGGCCTGCCTGAGAACCTGTTCCAGAACAACGCGATTCCCTCGGCGGTGCTCGTGCTGAACACGGACAAGCCGGAGGAGCGTGAGGACGAGGTGCAGTTCATCCACGCCGCCGACGAGGACTTCTACGAGGAGCTGTCGAACCAGAACGAACTCACGGAGGACGGCCTCGATCACATTATTGAGAACTTCCGGGGATGGGCGACCGAGGAGCGTGTGAGCCGGACGGTGTCGCTGGACGAGATCCGAGAGAACGACTACAACCTGAATATCGCGCTGTACGTCGATACGACCGAACCGGAAGAGGATATTGATGTAGCGGAGGAACTGGCGAAGTTACGCGAATTGCAGGCGGAGCGTGACGAGATCGAGGCGACAATGACGGAGCACATGGAGGCGTTGAACTATGAATGAGGAATCCACGTTGAGCGAGTTCGTTCCAGAGGAGAGTGATAAACAGGAACAAAAGTGGGAAGAAGTCCAACTCCACGAAGTAGCCTACAAGCGGTCGGACAATGTTGATCCTCAAGAGGTGGAATTAGAGAAGCATATCGGATTAGAGCATATTGACCCAAACGACCCGGTGCCTGATTGGGAGTCTCTTGATGACCTTTCAAGCACTAAGCGACGATTTGAAACTGGGGATATTCTCTTTGCGAAGCTTCGCCCGAATCTGGAGAAATCGGCACAACCCGACTTCGAAGGCGTTGCGTCAACCGACATTTTTCCAATAGTCGCAGAGTCGGATGTGAATTCTAAGTGGCTATTGTATCGGTTGAGTTCCAAACCTGCGTATGACTACGCCCGGCGTACTTCGGCAGGAACGCGGATGCCACGAACATCGTGGAATCTATTTAGCAACTTCAATTTCCTCCTTCCTCCACTCCCTGAACAGCGCAAAATCGCCACCGTACTCTACACGGTTGACCAAGCTATTGAGAAGACCGAAAAGATGATTGAAGGAACAAAACAAATCCAACGTGGAGTTGAGCAACACCTTTTCCGGGAGGGGTACTTCGACCATGATACTATTGAGCAAACCCGTTTAGTAACAATCCCGGGTGATTGGAATTTTGATCAGCTTTCAGAACATACTAAGGAAAGTGCGTTTGGCCCAAGGTTCGGCTCTGAGAGGTATGATGAGGATGGAGAGATAGCCACACTTCGCACAACCGATCTTGATGACAACGGTCATATCGATCTTGATGATATGCCGGTAGCTGACCTCGAATATGATGAAGTTGAGGAACATATTTTGAAGCCGGGAGACTTTATGATCACACGAAGCGGGACTACGGGTATAGGCACGGTATGGGAAAATCATCATAAACCGACTATTCCCGGAGCCTTCCTCATACGTTTCCGCTTCAAAGATTCACTCAACCCTAATTTCATGAAGTATTACGTGAATAGTTCACTCGGGCGCCGACGAGTTAACCGTCGTGCAAAAGGAGGAGTACAGAAGAATCTGGCAGGTTCTGACCTGCTAAACATGCGATTCCCAATTCCGACCGAGGAAGAACAAGAGAAAATTATTGAAGTGCTTGACACATACCAAGCTCGGATACAGCACGAGAAAGATTATAAATCGCAACTTCAGGCCCTCAAACAGGGCCTCATGCAAGACCTCCTCTCGGGGAAAGTCAGAACAACCAACACTAACATAGAGGTACCCGAAGAAATCGCCCAACATGGTTAGCACCCCATCCGAGTACGGCGTCGAACGCTCGCTCCTCTCGTGGCTCGACGGCGTCGGATGGGAAACGTACGGGCAGGACGGCGACAGAGGTGCGAAAACCCTTGACGAGGCTTTCAGCCGCGAAAGCCACGAGGTCATCTACTGGGACCTCCTCGCCGAGCAGGTCGTCGCACTCAACGACGCCGTCACCGAGGAGAACGTCGAGAAGTTCATCTCCTCGCTTCGACGCGACCTGGATGCGGAGAACCTCATGGACGGCAACCGAGAGTTCTACCAACTGCTCACCAAGGGCAAGAGCTTCACCGTCCAGCACGACGACGGCACGAGCGAGACGATCTACGTCGACCTGATCGACTACGAGAACCCGGAGATCAACCGCTTCCATGCGGTGAATCAGTTCTCCGTCTCCCGCGAGACGACCATCCGTCCGGACGTGAACCTGTTTGTCAACGGGATTCCGCTGGTGACGATGGAACTCAAAAGTCTCGCACAGGATAACGACTGGCACGACGCCGTGCGCGACCTGCTGGCCTATCAGGAGGACGTGCCACGACTGTTCGTCCCCGGCCTGTTCAACATCGCCGCCGACACGATGGAACTCCGCTACGGCGCTGTCGGCGCACCCAAGGAGTTCTACGAGCCGTGGAACGACGCGCCCGCGACGTTCGAGGACGAGAACGAGATGCGGCAGGCGGTGAAGGCGCTGTGCAACCCCTCCACGCTGCTCGACCTAGTGAAGCACTTCGTCTTCTACGAACGGCGGGCCGGCGGCGACGCCAAGATCGTCCCGCGCTACATGCAGTACTACGCAGTGAACCGAATCCTCGACCGCGTCGATGCCGGCGAACACAAACGCGGCCTCGTCTGGCACACCCAAGGATCGGGGAAGTCGTTCACGATGCTGTACGCCGCCGAGAACCTGCTGAAACGCTCCGACGTGGCGAAGAACCCGCAGGTGTTCATCATCGTCGATACGGACAAGCTGAACAGCCAGATGCGCGACCAGCTGGCGAATCTCTCGCTTGAGCGCTGGACGGAAGCAGAGAGTATCGACCACCTGCAGGAGCTCATCGAGCAGGGCCAGAGCGAACTCGTTCTCACGACCATCCAGAAGTTCGAGGACGTCGACCCCGATGTCCAGGGCAACGACGAGGTGGTGGTCATGTCCGACGAGGCCCACCGCTTCATGGAGGCCGACCTCGGGAGCCGCCTCGATGCGGCCTTACCCGACTGCTACCACTTCGGGTTTACTGGGACGCCCGTACGCGAGGGCGAACGCGAGAAGGACAAGAACACGTTCCGGGAGTTCTCCCCCGAGGGCGAAGACTACCTTCACCGCTACTCCGTGAAACAGGGCATCGAGGACGGGCTGATTCTGCCCGTGTACTTCACGCTCCGGCACGAGATGGAGTGGGAGATCGACGAGGAGGGCTTGGACGAGGAGTTCGAGGCGGAGTTCAGTCGGATGACGACCGAGCAGAAACGGGAGTTCATCCGCGACAACGTGAACGCGACGACGCTCGCGGAGATCGAACCGCGCGTTGACCGCGCCGTCGAGGAGATCGACCAACACTACGACCAGCACGTCGCCCCGAACGGCTGGAAAGGGATGGTCGTCACACCGAGTCGTCGGTCGGCGGCGATGTACGGGGAACGACTCGTCGAGCGGCGTGGGGAGGACGCGGTCGAAGTACTCTACACCGCCACGAAGGACGACCCCGACATTATCGAGCAGTTCCACACCGACGCGGAGGAGCGCGACAGCATCGTGAAGGCATTCAAGGAAGACAGCAACCCCGAACTCCTCGTCGTCCACAACATGCTCCTGACGGGCTTCGATGCGCCCATCCTCAAGACGATGTACCTCGACCGGAACCTGAGGAACCACAATCTCATGCAGGCCATCGCCCGGACGAACCGGCCTGCTGCGGGGAAGGAAAACGGGGAGATCGTGGACTTCCAGGGCGTGTTCGAGAACATCGACGACGCGCTGGACTACGACGCCGAGACGAAGGAGTATGCTGCCCGTAACAAGGACGAGCTGTTCGACGATCTCGTTGAGCAGGTCAACTCCGTGATGGACATTTTCGACGGGATTCCGAAGACCGACACGCAGGAAGCGACCTACGAGGCGGTCAGTCGGGTAAGCACCCATCCTGAGCGACGGCAGTTCAAGCAGGGCTTCCGACGGCTCCAGAACCTCTACGAGGCGGTCGCCCCTGATGGTCGTTTGGTCAAGGAAGACGTTGAGGACGACTACAAGTGGCTGAGCCGAGTCCACGTCGCCTTCAAGCGTACCACCTCGGGCGACGACGATCCCGAGGAGGACATGCGGGAGAAGACACGAGAGATCATCAGCGACAACGTCGAGATTACAGCGATCAAGGACGACTTCCCCACCTACAAGCTCGGGGAGGAGTACCTCGAAGACGTTGAAGATCTCGACAATCCCGGCGTGAAGGCGTCGCAGGTCGCCCACGCCACTCGGGAACACCTGCACCCACGGGAGAACCAGAACCCGCGATACAAGCGCCTGAGCGAACGCGTGACCGACATTGTCGAACGCTGGCAGAATGAGGAGATCAGCGACCCCGAGGCTGTCGAGGCGCTGAAGTCGGTCGAAGATGCGGTGCTGAGCGTCAAAGAAGACGCTGAGAAACAGGGAATGGACGACGCGGAGTTCGCCATCTACACGCACCTCACTGAGGAGACACCCGACGCTGTCGAGTCAGAGAAACAAGCCGAAGAAATCGCTAAGGAGATCGTCTCGCAGTTCCACGACCGCGTTGACCGCGACTACCCCGGCTGGAAGACGAACCAGCAGACCATCTCGGAAATCGAGCGCATCCTGCTGGACGTGATGGTCAAGCAGTACGATCTCGGCCACCTGATCCGGGACGACGAGTTCGTGGACGCGCTCCGGAACTACCTCATCCAGAACCATGGCTGAAGCACAGCTCCACGAGATCGAGCTGTTGGGGAACACCATCGAGTACGAAGTACGCCACAGCATCAACGCCTCGAAACCCCGTATCGACGTGGATATTCACGGCGTTACGGTCGTTCTCCCTGAGCCTTCGTCAGTCACGCCGGCAGAACTTCTCCGCGACAACGCCGCGTGGGTCGTCGAGAAAATGAGAGGGTTCGAGAAGTACCGGGAGCAAGTACCGGAGCGTCAGTTCGAGGAGGGCGAATCATTCCCGTACCTCGGGGAGGAACACGAGGTTGTCGTCGAACAGCGTCCTTCGTCGAGCGTCGGGGATGATACCCTCCGTCTTGCGAAACACCATGTCGAGGACACCTCTATCGAACGTGCTCTGGAAACGCTGTACCGACGAAACGCTCGTCAACGGTTCGAGCGGCGAGCTGATCACTTCGCGAAGGAAATGGGCGTTGAGTACGAGAAGATCGAGGTTCGGAACCAGCGTACTAAGTGGGGAAGTTGTTCCTCGAACGGAACGCTCGGGCTGAACTGGCGGCTAATGATGGCTCCGCCGGAGATCGTTGACTACGTCGTCGTTCACGAGATCGCTCATCTCCGAGAGGCCAACCACGGTTCCGACTTCTGGTCGCTCGTTGCGGAGCATGACCCCGAGTACGAAGATCACTCCGAATGGCTCACGGAGAACAGCGCCCGGCTAGTGTTCTCTGAAGACGATCTTTGAGTAGCAGACGAACGGTGTCTTTTCTCGAATACCCGAACAGCTTCGCCATCTCCGATCGAACACAGGAGGTGGTGATCCCCCCACTGCCGACTCCCATCCCCCGATATCCTGCCGCAGAACTCTCCTACCGTTGAACGGTGGGACTCTCGATGCGAGAATCCCCGGAACGATTATGAGTATTAAGCCGTTTTTTACGGCGTAACGAGTGAAGTTTGACAACCGCGCAAACACGCTTCTGGTCGCGCTCGGTTGTCTATTAGGAGCGATTGTGGCGATCGAATTCATCTGGCTTACACTTTCGAACCGCCTCTACTTGATAAACGACGTGTACGTCGTCGGACTCGCGACGACCATCCCGGGCGTCGTCGGACTCGTCGCGGGTGGCGTGTACCTGTCTCGCTCGTCGCTCTCCACCGACCAGCAGTTCCGGGTCCTGAAGTGGTCCGTCGCCGGGGGCGGCGGCTTCCTGCTCGTGAACGCGATGCTGATGCTCACGATGCCGCCTGCCAACCGCCTGATCGCGGTCGGATGGGCGCGATGGTCGCTCAGCATCGGCGCCGGTGGCGGCTTCCTGATCGGCTACTACGAGGCCCGGGCGGTGCAGCGTGCCGTGCGAGCCGAGCGCGCGTCCATCCAGGCGAGGGAGTCCGAGGAGCGACGGGAGATGCTCGACGACCTGAACTCGCTGCTCCGACACGAGGTGTTGAACACCGCCGCCGTCATCAGCGGCTACGCCGACCTGCTCAAGCAGCGCGCCGACGAGGACGACCCCGCCTACGAGTATCTCGACATCATCGAGCGGCAGGCGACCGAACTCACCGGGACGACCAAGGACGTACGCCTGCTGCTGCAGTCGCTCGAGGAGGGGACCGATCTCTCCCCCGTCGATCTCACCGACCTGCTCGAGGAGGAGCTCGACAAGCTGGAGGACCGATACGGCTACGTCGAGACCGAGGCGGAGCTTCCCGATCAGGTGTACGTCCGCGCGGACGAACTCCTCAAGCGGGTGTTCTCGAACCTACTCAACAACGCGGTCGAACACAACCAGAGCGGCCACCCCCACGTGACAGTCTCGGTGTCGCCGGCGCCGGACACCGTCGACGTGCGCGTCGCGGACGACGGGACGGGCATCCCCGAGGCCGAGCGCGACGTGCTGTTCGAGCCGGTGACGGGGAAGACGGACCACGGTATCGGCCTCACGATCGTGGCTCGACTGGTCGACCGATACGGGGGGAACGTCGAACTCACCGAAACCGGCCCCGGCGGCACCGTGTTCACCGTGACGCTGCCGAGAGCGGAGACGGAACCGGGGACCGACTCCCCCCAGCGAGAGTCGCCACCGACCGCATCGTCGCCCCCGCAGTAGCCCCGCAGACGCGCCGCGGCGCCGTCGATTCCGGCGAGTGCCGTCAGACCTCCCGCGTATCCTCGTTCTCGGCGGGACTGCTCCCCTCCCCCTCGACCGTCTCGTCGACGGTCCGCTCCAGCGTCGCGTCGGTCTCCACCCGCACGACGCCCGCGAGCGAGCAGAGCTCGTCGACGCCCGCTTCGGGCAGGCGAACGAGCCAGCAGTCGAACCCGAGTTCCTCGACCACTTCGCCGCCGGCGTCCGCGACGGTCTCGCGGAGCCTCGACGGTGCGGCGTCGTCGCTGAGTTCGACGACCAGCGCCGCCGTCGCCTCGCCGGGGTCGTCCCGCATCCGCCGAACCGGGTGTGAGAGGTACACGGTCGACCGTGGCGGTGCGGTCGGGCAAAAACGTTCGGCCGAGGCCGGAACGTTCAAGCCGGCGACAGCCTCAGTCGGGGTGTGACTGAGAGTACCACGAGCAGGGGGCGGCCGCCGTGACCATCTCGATCGCGGCCCGCGATCCCGAGTCCGAACAGGTCGGCGTCGCCGTCGCGTCGGCGTTCCCCGCGGTCGGGGCGGTCTGCCCGTGGGTGAGCGCCGACGGCGCCGTCGTCACCCAGTCGTGGGACGCCGGCGCCGACTACGGCGAGGCCCTGCTCGGCCTGCTCGATCGCGGGATCGCCCTCCCCACCGCCGCGGAGGCGTTCGTCGCCGGCCGGGCGGGGTCGAAAGGACTCCAGCTCCACGGGATCGACGCCGAGGGGCGGACGTACGCCCACACCGGCGAGAAGTGTGTCGAGCACGCCGACCACTACGTCGGCGAGGAGTACACCGTCGGCGGGGATCTACTCGCGAGCCCCGAGGTGATCGACGCCGTCGCCGCCGGGTTCGAGCGCGCGACCGGACGGTTCACCGACCGCCTCCTGACGGCGCTCGAGGCCAGCGAGTCCGCCGGCGGCGACAAGCGCGGCGACAACCTCAGCGCCGCAGTGCTGGTGTACGGCGACCCGCACAAGCTCTACCACAACCTCAGGGTCGACACGCCCGGCCAGCCGATCTCGGACCTGCGCGAGGCCTACGAGTCCGCGCTGGAGACCGAACGCGGGATGGACGACGAGGAGATGCAGAAGTTCTGGGGCGACACCGTCCCCGAGACGATCCGCGAGTACCCGATCCGCTACTGACTACAGCACCAGCGACTCCCGCAGCGCCTCGCTCCCCTGCTCCTCGTGGATCCGCCGCTGTCGCTGGCTCCCGCTTTCACGATCGAGGAGCGCCGTCAGCGCGTCGTTGCCGATCCGGTCGCAGGTGCGCTCGATCGCCTCGCTGAGCCCGATCGTCGACTCGCCGTCGCGGTCGACGAACGTCGCGTCGTGGCCGTGCCGCATGGCCCGCCACTTGTTCTCGTCGAGCAGTTCCCGGCGCAGCCCCGCGCCGAGGGAGTCGCGCTTCCCGTCCTCGTAGCGCTCCGCGAGGTCGATCACCATCGCGTGGATCCCCTCGACGAACGCGTCGACGACCGCGGGGTCGACCTGCCCGTCCGGCGTCCGGATCTCGACGGTGCCGTGGCCGGTGTGGGGGCGCACGTCGAACCAGAGCTCGCCGCGGTCCTCGACGGCGCCCTGCTCGACCATCCGTCGCTCGTAGCGCTCGAACGCCGCGTAATCCTCGAACGCGGTCGGCATCCCCGTGTTGGGGAGGTTCTCGAACACCTTCGCCCGCGCCGAGGCCAGCCCCGTGTCGAACCCGTTCCAGAACGGGGAGTTGGCCGACAGCGCCAGCAGCGGCGGCATCTCCCACCGAAGCTCGTTCGCGATCCAGACCGCCTTGTCCGGGTCGTCGACGCCGACGTGGACGTGCAACCCCGCGGTCGTGTTGCGGTGCTGTGGGTACTGGATTCGTTCGAGTTGGGAGCGGTACCGCGGCTTCTCGGCGTGATCGAGTTCGCGCCAACGCGCCTCGGGGTGAAGCCCCGCTGCGGCGATTTGATAGCCGTGGGTCTCGGCGTGTTCGACCAGCGCCTCCCGCACTGCGAGCAGGTGGTCCTCGGCCGCCCCAACGTCCTCGATCAGCGGGGTCTGGGTTTCGATGGTGAACTTGAACAGTTCGTGGTCCAGTTTCCCCGCGAGCGGCGCCGGCGGCTCGTCGTCGCCGTACACCAGTTCGTCGACGCCCGAGACGGGAAACCCCTCGCTGTCGACGACGTAGAACTCCTCCTCGACGCCGAGGGTTCCCATCCGGTCGAAGCTCTCGCGGGAGCCCAGTTCCTCCATTTGCTCCATAGTGAGGGTCCCCAACTAAATAGGGTGCCGGCTCCGGAACGCGGCGAGTGCTACCGCTTCCGGGCGACGATCCCGAGGTGATCGTCGTGGTAGCGGTCCAGCCGCGCCGTTTCGAGCAGTTCGTACTCCTCCCGCAGCGTCCCCCGGACGTCCTCGAACACCTCATCCGGCTCCGCGACCACGTCCTCGCTGCGGGCCTTGATCGCCGCAAGCAGCAGGCCGTCGTCGGCGAGGAACGCCGCGTTGCGGTTCGCGACCTCGGCCTGCCCGCGGGTCGCCACGTCTTGGACGATGCAGTCCAGCCCGGACTCCACGACGCCGGCGTACTCCTTCGGTTTCCGTGCGTCGGCGAGCAGCGGGAACAGGTTCGGCCGGCTCTCCACCACGTCCACCAGATCCCGGACCGGGCGCGGCGCGAACTCCACCGCGTACGTCGGTCCCGCGAAGTCGGCGACGTGGCTGACGGTCGTCCCGGAGGCGGCGCCGAGGTACAGCACCGACTCGCCGCCCGAGAGGCGGGTGTCCATCCCGAGTTCGAGCATCGCGCCGAGCTTCGACCGCCCGGCGTCCCACACCCGCCGGCCGTCGACGGTCGGCTCGCCGTACACCGGTTCGCCCTCGGTCGTCAAGCGGTCCTCGCCGGCGACAGGACGCCGCTCGACCCCGGCGGGAAGCTCACTCATCGTCCACCTCTTCGTCGTCCGCCGCACGCGCGCGGATCGTCTCCATTCGATCGCGCAGGTCCTCGTGAACGCTCTCGCGGCGGTCGCCGCTGTAGTAGTCGATCCGCGCGGCGATCGAGAGCTTCCCCGCGAGGGCGCGGGCCGCCGAGCCGCGGTCATCGGGCCGCGTACCGCGGACGAACTCGTGGGTGAAGATGACGCCGTGCTTGGGCGAGGGCGCGTGCCCGCGGAGGTGGGCGAACAGCGCGTCCTCGGCGCCGAGCACCTGCACGGTGCCGGAGGGTTTCTTCGCCAGCGACTCCAGCCCGCCGGCCAGCGAGATCAGCCGCGCGGCGAGCACGGGACCGGCCATCTCGGCGAGGTTCGGCGCCACCTCGGGCGCGCGGCGCTCGAGGAAGGTTCGCAGTTCGTCACGTTCCTCCCGCAGGTCGACCACGCGTTCGGCCAGCGAGATCGCCCGCTCCTCGGTGGCGTCCGCGGGGTCGCGCTGGGCGACGACGGCCGCGAAGTCGAGTCCCGTGGCGTCTTCCTCCACGTCGAGCAGCGCGCCGGCCCACTCCTCCAGCCGTTCGGCGAGCTCGTTCGCGGTGCGCTCGGCGTCGTCCATCGCCCGCAGCGCGTGGATCAACTGCTGGTCGTCCGCGCGCTCTGCCGCGCGTGCGGCCTCGCGGGCGGCCTCGACGGTCGCTTCGTGGAGCCGGTCGTAGTACTCGTCCTCGTCGGCGGCGAACCCGGCGTCGACGGCCAGCGCGGGCCAGTCGCGAGGCTCGTCGGCCTCGCTCTCGTGGATCGCCGCCGCCGCGGCCTCGGGGTCGCCGGGGTCGACGCCGGCGAACCATCCTGCACTCGAGGATCTCAGATCGTTCATACTCCCCTAATGAATGCGGGCCCGTATATGTATTCTCGAACTGGGAGAGTAGCTGAGCCCGTCCGTCACGAGAACTGCTGCTCCAGAACCTGCATCGCCATGTCTGGATCGAACAGCCCGGAGCCGAAAAATATCGAGAGCGGTAGCTCGTGTCCGTCGTCGGCGTACTCTTCACGCCACTGTTCGGCTAACTGCCTGAAGTCTGCTGCGCGTACAAGTCGAATATCACGGCCAACCTGCATCTCGAGCTGTTCAGCGTGGGCCTCGGCGTTCTTACTGAACTCCGGGGCGATGATAAGGAACCACTCTACTTGATGCTGTTCAGCCTTCGTGTCGATGTAGCTCTTGATCTTGCTGCGTGCGGTGCTGCCCAGTTTGAACTCCCGGGCTCGACGCTTGTTGTCCCACAGTAGCCACTTGCCGTCCTGTTCGATCTCCCCGTCGGCGACGACTCCGCTCGCTTGCTGGCCAAGGAGATTCGTTCCATCGAGGTTGAACACTTCGCTGAAAATCTCGGCCGTCGCGTCCTCGAAGAGCACATCTAGCTTGTCACCCGGATTGTCCGCGTCGACGAGGTCCTGTAGCTGTGGGGGTATCTTTTGTACTGTCCCGTCGGCGATATCCTCGTACGCACTCAGATACAGTTCGACGGCCGGATCGTCGTCCCCGACCGACTTCTGAGACTGCTCGAAGTAGTCGATGATCGCCGAGATCATCTCGTCAGTTTTCTGTTTGTGAGCGTTGAGCCCGTATCGATCAACGATTTCCTTGAGTTCGTCTTTCGTGAGCGCGTACCTGAGCAGTTCGCTCGGGAATACGCCGCCCTCCACGATACTCTCGCGGCGTCTGTCGTTTCGTCCCCCCGTCTTCGATTCGATTCCGTACCGATCACGGACGTCAACGAGCAGTGACTGCCTGTCGAACGGTTTGAGGGTCTCTAGCATCCGGAGATAGTTCTCCTCGGACATCTCGTAGTAGAGCCAGTCCCGGACGTAGTCGATATACTCTTCGGGAATACCGACGAGCTCGTTCATCTTGTCGGTGTTCACCTCGTAAACGATCGCCTGTTCCTGAAGTGACCAGAGCCCCTTCTCGATCGTGTCGAGGGCGTGTTCGGGGCTGTCGGAACGCCGGACTTTCGGGAACCGGTCGATAGCTGAGAGGCGCTTGAAGAGATCCAGCCAGGTGTAGTACTCGTGTTTCCGCTCCCGGGAGCGGTTGTGCAGCTCGAAATAGCTGTACACCATGTGAAGCTCCGAATCATCGACGTCGTTCTTGTAGTCGACAGCAGCCTCGGCGAGGTGGAGCAGGTCGTCGGAATCAGGGAAATCGTCCTCCGAATACGTGTTCAGTATATCGAGTTGCCACGTCTGGACGTTCTCGAGAAGCCCGTCCTTGGGCATACTGTAGTCGGGCTGTTGAATCAGTTGGCGGAGGATTCCGTAACGAATGACAAGTGCCTGATAGGGAGAGTCGTTGAGAGCGTTCAACCGCGGCGGAGTGAAGTCGTTCAGCTCCGTTTCGAGCCGTTCTTCGTCGGCGAGTGCGGGAACGTAGGTTTCGAGATATTTCTCACGATCACTGAAGCCGTCATGTTTGAACGATTCAGGGTCGAAAGAGTCGGTCTTCGTTTTCGTTTCGTCCTTTATGAACCGTTTCCGCTCGTGACTGTTCCAGTCCTGATCGACGAGCTCCCGCAATTCCATATTGACATCAATTAGCAAGGTATCAACTTCAAGATACCCCCGTCTGTCTTTTAGAACTCTCCCCAGAGCGTATTTATCCCCGCCGCACCCTCCTCCCCTCCATGAACCCGTTCCAGTCGATGCTGCTGGTGACCACGCTGGCAGGGCTGGCCACTGGCCTCGGTGCGGTCCCGACGCTGTTCGGCGCCCGCGTGAGCCACCGCACGTACGACGCCGCGCTCGGGCTGGCGGGCGGCATCATGGTCGCGGCGTCGGTGTTCGGCCTCATCATCCCCGGCAGCGAGCAGGGCGCGCTCTCGGCGGTGATGATCGGCGTGTTCCTCGGCGGCTTCGGCCTGCTCGCGGGGAACCGCGTGATCCCGCACCTCCACACGGAGTACCACCGCCGGCGCGGCCACGGTGTGGGCGAGATCGACGAGGGGGACGAGATCGACGGCGAGACAGACGGGAGCGACGGCGAGAGCGACGACGGACTGCTCGACGACCGACTCCGCCGTGCCGTGCTGGTCGGCGGCGCGATCACGCTCCACAACGCGCCGGAGGGGTTGGCGATGGGGATCGCCTACGCCTCGGGGCTGGAGGAGGTCGCGCTCGTGCTCGCGGTCGTGATCGCGCTCCAGAACGTCCCGGACGGCTTCGCGTTCGCGATCCCGGTCGCCCAGTCGGGCGTCTCGACGCCGAAGGTGTTCCTCTACACCACGCTCTCGGGCACCGTCCCGCAGGTGGTCGGCTCGGTGTTCGGCTTCGCGCTCGTGGGGATCGCACAGGGGATCTTCCCGGTCGCCGCCGGCTTCGCCGCGGGCGCGATGCTCGCGGTCGTCCTCCGGGTGATGGTCCCCTCCAGCCACGGCCACGGCTACGCCGACGCCGCGACGGCGGCGTTCCTCGTCGGCTTCGTGCTGCTCGTCGTCGTCGACGCCGCGGTCGCGGCCTGATCTCAGCGCCCCATCGTGTGGAACTCCGCGTTGGGCCGCATGTCCGCGAACATCGCCATCCGGTTGCTGAGGTTGAAGAAGGCGGTCACGGCGGCGATGTCCCACATCGCCTCGGGGCTGTACCCCACCTCCGCGAGGCGTTCGAGGTCGGCCTCAGTCACGCGGTCGGGATGCTCGGTCAGCTTCACTGCCACGTCGAGCATCGCCATCCGCTTCTCGCTCACGTCGGCCTGTCGGTAGTTCGCGACCAGCTGGTCGGCGAGCTCGGGGTCGCCCGAGTAGATGCGGGTCAGCGCGCCGTGGGCGACGTTGCAGTAGTAGCAGTGGTTCCGTCCGGAGACCGCGACGACGATCATCTCCACCTCCTCGCGGTCGAGCGCGGTGTCGTCCACGAGCGCGTCGTGGTACTCGAAGAACGCGCGGAAGTGGCTCGGCTTGTAGGCGAACGCCGAGAACACGTTCGGCGTGAAGCCGGCCTCCTCGGTCTCCTCGCTGATGCGGTCCTGCAGATCCTCGGGAAGCTCCTCGAACTCGGGCACCTCGAAGCGGGTCATCGCGTCGTCGTCGAGTGTTGGGTCGGCCATCGCCGGCCGTTGGGCTGGCGGCCACTTCAAGACGACCGCTCTTTTCCCCTCGGGCCTCGGAACCCGGAACGATGACGCTCGCGCCCGACACCGAGGACCGGATTGCCCGCCACTGGGCCGAGCGACTGGACTGTTCGCCCGAGGCGTTCTCGGCGGCGGGCGTCACGGTCGTCGACACGGCCACCGAGGGGACGATCCGCCTGTTCCGTCGCGGCGATGCGCTGGTCGTGGCCGCTCCCGGTGAGTTCCACGACGCGCTCGCCGACGCCGCCGACGAACTCCACGCCGCCGACCTCCCCGCGACCGAGGCCGTGTCGTGTGCGCTGGGGGGCACCGGGATCGACAGCGTCCACGGCCCGTACTTCCTCGGCTACGTCGACGAGGCCTCGTTCTCGCCCGTCGAGTCGACGGCCCGGCTGCTCGTCGGCGCCGACGAGGCGGCGTTCGAGCGGCTCCGGGAGCGCGTCCCCGACGAGGACTGGGCCCGCGCATCGCCCGTGTTCCGGCCCGGGCAGACCGCGGGGCTGTTCGCGGACGGCGACCTCGTGGCGGTCGCGACGCTGACCCACCTCCCGTTCCCGGACGTTGGCGTCGTCGTCGACCCCGAGCACCGCGGGCGCGGCTACGGACGCGCGGTCGTCTCCATGATCACGAGAACCGCCTTCGACGTGGACCGGGACGGCATCGTTCGCTACCGGACCCGCGACTCGCTGCCGGCGTCAGTCGCGCTCGCCGAGTCGCTGGGGTACGAGCGCTGGGCGACCAGCGCGGTGCTCGCCACCGATCAGACGCCCTGAGCCGCCAGCGCGCCCGCGGCGGCGAGTGCGAAGGTTCCGAGCAGGAACAGTCCCCAGTTCGCGAGCGTGTTGTCCGCGCGGGTGACGGAGAGACTGAACGTCCGCCCCCACGGCCAGAACAGGTTCACGCCCGCGGGCGTGAGTACGTCGCCGAGCAGGTGGGCGCCGACGCTGACGAAGCCGACGAAGAAGCCGAACAGCGAGAGCTGGAGGCGGCGGACCGTCCCCACGCCGTCGGCCAGCAGCGCGCCCGCGCCGCCGAACGCCCCGCCGACGAGTCCGGCGAACAGCAGCGAGTGGGTCGGCCCGCGGTGGGGGACGCCGGGGATCCGGTGGTCCACGTCGGGCAGCATCGCCAGCCAGAGCATCGCGCCGCCGGTCGCGAGCGCCGCCAGCGGCAGCCCGACCGCGACGAGCAGGTAGCCGATCGGGGCGAACACCAGCATCGACACCCCGAGGTGGCCGGTCCGGTACACACGAACCGCTGGTCGCCCCATCGGCCTAAAGCACTCGGCTGCGGGTCAGTTGCCGGATTCGTCTACCCCGTCGTCGCCGTACTCGACGGTCTCGCCGTCGGCGAACGTGACGCTCGCGATCTCGCGGCGCTCCCCGTCGACGTAGCAGTACACGCCGTCGCCCTCGTCCTCGGTCCGTCGGTGGGAGCCGTCACAGAACGGGTGGTCGTCGCTGAGCCCGCAGCGACAGACCGCGATGTCGCCCTTCTCGGGGTCGATGTCCTCCTCGTCGAGATATTCGGGGGAGTGTTCCTCCCGAGTCACGTGGCGGGTCACGGCCGTCGATGGGTCGCCCGGGCCGATAGCTCTTGGGCGCGGCGACAGACTGCGGCCGACGGCGGCGGCGCTGCCCGAACGCGTCGGGAATTAAGTGCGGTTCGGCCGTGGGCGGGCGTATGGGTACTGTCCAGTACGACTTCGCAGACGAGACGGCCGTCGTCACCGGAGGAAGCTCCGGCATCGGGCGCGCGATCGCACTGGAGTTCGCCGACGCCAGCGCGACCGTGATTAACGCCGACATCGACCCCGAGCCGAAGGACCGTGACGCCGAGAAGCCGACCCACGAGCGGATCGAGGCCGACGGTGGCACCGCCGAGTTCGTCGAGACCGACGTCTCCGACCCCGAGGACATCCGGGTCGCCGTCGAGGCCGCCCGCGAGTACGGCGGCGTCGACGTGATGGTGAACAACGCCGGCCTCTACATCGGCGGGCCGATGCGGGAGGTCACCGAAGACGAGTTCGACCGCATTCACGCGGTCAACGCCAAGGGGGTGTTCTTCGGCACCCAGATCGCCGCCAACGACATGATCGACCGCGGCGTCGCGGGCAGCATCGTCAACACCGCTTCGATCAGTTCGAACGTCGCGCAGTTCGGGCAGGTGCAGTACGACTCCACTAAGGGGGCGATCCGGATGATCACCCGCGGGTCGGCGCTCGAACTCGCGGAACACGACATCCGCGTCAACGCCGTCGCGCCCGGGCAGATCGCGACGGAGTTCCTCGAGGGCTGGACCGAGGAGGCACAGGAGGGCGCCGAGGAAGGGGAGTTCCTCAAGCCGGTCCCGCTGGGCCGGGCGGGGTTCCCGACCGACGTGGCGCCCGCGGCGGTGTTCCTCGCGAGCGACGCCGCGGGCTACGTGACGGGCGAACTGCTCCACGTCGACGGCGGCTGGCAGATCATCTGATCGGTGCGGTAGTCGGCGGACTTTAAGCCCCACACGCCGGAACGCGGAGTATGGCGAACCCGGCACGGCGTGTTGGGCTCTACCTCCTCGGGACGGTCGCGGTGATCCTTGTCTACGCCGTCCTCTACCAGTTCGGGATGGCGCGGCTGGAGGGGGTGGAGATGCGGTTCATCGAGGCGCTGCACGTCGTCGTCGAGACGTTCACCACCGTCGGCTACGGCGAGCAGGCCGAGCAGTGGAACTCCACGCCGATGCTGGCGCTGTCGATCGCGATGCAGTTCACCGGCGTCGCGCTGATTTTCCTCACGGTGCCGGCGTTCGTGCTGCCGCTGTTCGCGGAGGCGCTGGCGTCGGGACCGCCTCGGGCGTACGACGGCGACGGCCACGTCGTGATCTGCGCGTTCTCGCCGACGGTCGACACGCTGATCACCGAACTCGGCGCCCGCGGCCAGCCGTACGTCGTGGTCGAGCCAGACGACGACGCCGTCGAGTCGCTACAGGCCGACGGCGTCGAGGTGGTACACGGCGACCCCGAGGAGGCCGAGACGCTCGACGCGGTCGCCGCCGCCGACGCCAGCGCGGTGGTGGTGGCCGGCGACGACGAGACGAACGCCAGCGTGATCCTCGCCGCCCAGCACGTCGCCCCGGAGACGCGGGTGCTGAGCCTCGTCGAGGACGAGAGCCACGCGGACTACCACCGCTACGCCGGCGCCGACGAGGTGATCCACCCTCGCGACGTGCTCGGGGAGTCGCTGGCGGGGAAGGCGTCGGCCGCGGTCTCCTCGGAGCTGAGCGGCGCGGTCGAGATCGCCGGCGAGTTCGAGGTCGGCGAACTGCTGGTCCAGCGTGGCTCGCCGCTCGCGGGGAGGACGATCGGCGACTGCGGGATCGAGGAGCTGACGGGGACCAACATCATCGGCGCGTGGTTCCGCGGGGAGTTCGTCTCGGCACCCGACCCGGATCAGGTGATCGACGAACACACGGTGTTGCTTGTCGCCGGGCCGGAGGAGGGAGTCGAGACGATGAAACGGCGCAGCATCGCGGAGGACCGCTCGGGGCGGTCCGGCATCACCATCGCGGGCTACGGCGTCGTCGGCTCGGCGGTCGCCGAAGCGATCACCGCCGCGGGCGTCCCGGTCACCATCGTCGACGTGGAGGACAAGCCCGGCGTGGACGTGGTCGGCGACGTGACCGACCCGGCGACCTTGGAGGACGCCGAGGTGGACAACGCCGAGGCGCTGGTGCTCGCGCTGGCCGACGACACGAGCGCGCTGTTCGCGGCGCTGGTCGCCAAGCAGGTCGCGCCGGAGACGAGCGTGATCGCCCGAGCCAACGAGGCGGACTCGCCGCCGAAGCTCTACCGCGCCGGCGCCGAGTACGTGCTCTCGCTGCCCACCGTCAGCGGCCGGATGCTCGCGTCGAAACTGCTGGACGAGGAGGTGATCACGCCCGAGACGCAGGTCGAGGTCGTCCGGCGGGAGGCGCCCGCACTCGTGGGACACACCCTCGAAGACGCGGACGTGCGTGCCCGCACCGGCTGCACCGTCATCGCGATCGAGCGCGACGGCCGGACGATCACGTCGATCGACCCGGGGACGCGGATCGAGGAGGGGGACACGCTGGTCGTGGCCGGCGACGACGCCGCCGTCGACGCGTTCGCCGAACTCGCGGCGTAGCTACGCCGGGCGGCCGGGGCGTTCGGGGCTGAGCGCGACCACCCAGACGCCGAACAGCGCCGCGCCGACGAACTCCGGCACCGCGATCCCGGGACTCCCCACCCACAACAGCCAGACCGGCCACGCCACGGGCGCGAGCACGCCCACGGCCAGCGCGAGCTTCCCGCTGTCGAGGCGGAAGCGGGCGACGCCGTCGACGACCGCGGTCAGCGCGGCGAGCGCGAAAAACGAGACCGCGAACGGGAAGTGCAGCGGCCGGCCGGCGGGAGCGAGGCCGACGCCGGCCATCGCGATCAGCGCGAGCAGGTACGACCCCGCGCGGAGGCGGCCCAGCGGATCGGCCGCGGCGCTCCACAGCGCCCACGCGTACGGCGCGCCGACGAGGCCGCCGACGATCAGCGAGCCGTTGAACAGCCACGCGGTCCCGGGCGTCACGCCGAGATCAGAGAGCGCCCCGGTCGTCCAAGAGAACGTCGGCGAGAGGGCGGTTGCGAGGAGTATTCCTCCGATCGAGACGACGACCGCGACCGGTCCCGTGAGGCGGGCGATCCCCCGCTGTGGGGTGGTAGCGTCCAGCGAGAGCTGAGCGGACACGGCTCGGCTCAGGGGCGCCCGTCAGTTAGCCCTTCGGTCCGGGCGTCCGGAGTGAGTGGATTGATGTACGAGCCACCGCTCCCCCCGAACGTGACTCAGCGCTCGCCGACG
>NZ_JBHUDH010000067.1:0-9190 GCF_042678005.1 Halolamina salina
CCCGGATCGAGGCGACCGCGCTGGCGGCGACCCGCGAGGCCGTGGCGTCCGACGGTACGGCCGGGGACGTGTTCGCGGCGATCCGCGAGGCGTACGACAAACTCGGCTTCCCGGCCGCGTGGGAGGACGGCGAGCAGGGCGGCGCTGCGGGGTTCGCACGGCGCGAGTGGCTCGCCGCGCCCCACGCGACCCACGACGTGCGGGCGCCGATGGGGTACGCGTTCAACCCCGTCGTCGTCGGCGCGCGGAGCGAGGACACCTACCTCGTGGCGTCCGACGACGGCTTCGAGTGTCTGACGGCGACGCCGAACTGGCCAACGTTCGACGCCGAGGCGGTGGGCTTCGACCTGACGCTCGAGCGCCACGCGCCGTACGCGCCTTGACCCCTCCGTCGGTCCCGAACGCGGTCGTTCCGGTACGGTCGTGGTTGACGAGACGGGTGATCGACGATCGTCGAATCGGATTACGACGCGGTGGATAGCTTTTTCAGCGCTCCGGCTCAGTCGGGCGTATGGGACTCGAGGACGACGCACGGGAGTATCACCGAACCGATCCGCCCGGCAAGATCGAGATTTCGACGACGAAGCCGACGAACACGCAGCGGGACCTCTCGCTCGCGTACTCCCCCGGCGTCGCGGCGCCGTGTCTCGACATCGACGAGGACGAGGAGCGTGCGTTCGAGTACACCGCCAAGGGGAACATGGTCGGCGTCGTCTCGAACGGCACGGCCGTCCTCGGACTCGGCGACATCGGCGCACAGGCCTCCAAGCCCGTGATGGAGGGGAAGGGCGTGCTGTTCAAGCGCTTCGCCGACATCGACGTGTTCGACATCGAACTCGACGAGACGGACGTGGACGCGTTCTGCCGGTCGGTCGAGGCGATGGAGCCTACCTTCGGCGGGATCAACCTCGAGGACATCGCGGGGCCGGAGTGTTTCGAAATCGAACAGCGCCTCCGGGAGTCGATGGACATCCCCGTGTTCCACGACGATCAGCACGGGACCGCGATCATCAGCGGCGCGGGGCTGCTCAACGCCGTCGACATCCTCGACAAGGACATCTCCGAGATGGAGATCACGTTCTCTGGCGCCGGCGCGTCGGCGATCGCGACCGCGAAGTTCTACGTCGAGCTCGGCGCCGACCCCGACAACATCACGATGTGTGACTCCTCGGGGATCATCACCGAGCAGCGAGCCGAGAACGACGACGTGAACGAGTACAAGAAGGAGTTCGCCCGCGACCTGCCCGAGGGCGACCTCGCGGACGCGATGGAGGGCGCGGACATGTTCGTCGGCCTCTCCGTCGGCGGCATCGTATCACAGGAGATGGTGGCGTCGATGGCCGAGGACCCGATCGTGTTCGCGATGGCCAACCCCGAGCCAGAGATCGGCTACGAGGCGGCTCGCGAGGCCCGCGACGACACCGTGATCATGGCGACGGGGCGCTCGGACTACCCCAATCAGGTGAACAACGTGCTCGGCTTCCCGTTCCTGTTCCGCGGCGCGCTCGACGTGCGCGCGACGAGCATCACCGAGAACATGAAGATGGCCGCCGCCGAGGCGCTGGCCGAACTCGCCCGCAAGGACGTGCCCGACGCGGTCGTCAAGGCCTACGGCGACCAGCCGCTCCAGTACGGTCCCGAGTACGTCATCCCCAAGCCGGTCGACCCGCGCGTGCTGTTCGAGGTCGCGCCCGCCGTCGCCGAGGCGGCGATGGACGAGGGCGTCGCCCGCACCGAGATCGACATCGACGCCTACTCCGAGAAGCTCGAGGCCCGGCTGGGCAAGTCCCGCGAGATGATGCGGGTCGTGCTCAACAAGGCCAAGAGCACCGACCAGCGCATCGCGCTGGCGGAGGGGACCGACGAGAAGATGGTCCGGGCCGCCGCCCAGATCCAGGAGCAGGGGATCGGCGACCCGGTCCTGCTCGGCAACAGCGACGAGATCGAGGGGATCGCCGCCGACCTCGGGCTGGACTTCACCCCGGAGATCGTCGACCCGCGCGTCGACGAGACCGAGGGGTACGCCGACCGGCTGCACGAGCTCCGCCAGCGCAAGGGGATCACCCGCAGCGAGGCGAGCGAACTGGTCCAGCGCGACACCAACTACCTCGGGAGCGCGATGGTCGAGGCCGGCGACGCCGACGCGCTGCTGACGGGGCTGACCCACCACTACCCGTCGGCGCTCCGGCCGCCACTGGAAGTGATCGGCACCGCCGACGACGCCGACTACGCCGCCGGCGTCTACATGCTGACGTTCAAAAACCGGGTCGTGTTCATCGCGGACGCGACGGTGAACCAGGACCCCGACGAGGAGGTGCTGGAGGAGATCACCAGACACACCGCCGAACTCGCCCGGCGGTTCAACGTCGAACCGCGCGCGGCGCTGCTGTCCTACTCCAACTTCGGCTCCGTGGAGAACGAGGGCACCCGCAAGCCCCGCGCCGCGGCCGCCAGCCTGCGTGAGGACCCCGACGTGGACTTCCCGGTCGACGGCGAGATGCAGGCCGACACCGCGGTCGTCGAGGAAATCCTGACCGACACCTACGAGTTCTCCGAGTTGGACCAGCCCGCGAACGTGCTGGTGTTCCCGAACCTCGAAGCCGGCAACATCGCGTACAAGCTGCTCCAGCGCCTCGGCGGCGCCGAGGCGATCGGTCCGATGCTCGTGGGGATGGACAAGCCCGTCCACGTGATGCAGCGCGGCGACGAGGTGAAGGACATCGTCAACCTCGCGGGCGTCGCGGCCGTCGACGCACAGCAGGAGTAGCCGACGACGCGGCTCCCGTCCTACCGGCAACCCACGCCGTTTTCCCGATACTTAGGTCGAACAGCCGCTTCTACAGCCGGGTTTTCACACCGAACCCCTGACGTATTCCGTCGCCGGCGGGCGGTGTGGGGTGTGCGTCCCCGGCACAGGGTATAAGTCAATCCGCCACATCCGAGTGTCTATGGCTGACAAAGACAGTCCGGACGTGAGTCGACGGAAGTTCCTCGGCTTCGCTGGCGCGGCGACGGCGACGGCCGTGGCCGGCTGCACCGACGGCGGGGGGACAGACACCGAACAGCCCGGCGGCGGCGACACCGACACGCCGACCGACGAGCCGACCGAGCCTGAGGGGACGCCGACTGAGCGGCCGGAGCCGGAGACCCGCGACGGCTACCTCCAGCGCGCGAACCGGCACGCACACGACCAGGCACCGTGGGTGTTCCTCCACCAGCAGTACTCCGTCTACGGGCAGTCCAACGACATCGAGTGGCAGCCCCGCTCGGACGAGCGCGTCGACGCCTACGCCATCGAGCCGGCGACCGACAGCGGGGACGACGTGGTGATGACCCAGTCCCAGATGGACTCGGGGCTGGACCCGCAGGACCACCGCGAGACGCCGACGGACAACATCGTCCTCCAGGCCTACGAGGGGCTGCTCGAGCGCGACCGGGAGGGTGCCATCATCGACATGCTGGCGACCGACTACCAGCGCTTGGACGAGACGACCGTGCAGTTCACCATCAGGGACAACGTCTCGTTCCACTCGGGCGACTCGCTGACTCCCGAGGACGTCGCCTACTCGATCAACCGGATCGTCGACGACTCGGTCGGGTTCACCTCGCCGCAGTCCGACCAGCTCGTCGGCGTCGAGGGGGCGGAGGTCGCCTCCAGCGGCGACCGGACGGTCAACGTCAACCTCTCGGGGCTCAACCCCATCGTGTTCCAGTCGTTCGCGACCTACTGCGACGTGATGAACAAGTCGTGGGTCCAGAACCACGACTCGGCGTACATCAACCAGAACATGGAGGGGACCGGCCCCTTCAAGCTCGCCAACTACGAGCAGGGGGTCGAAGTCGAGTTCACCCGGAACAACGACTACTGGCAGGAGGAAGCGGCCATCTCGACGTTCACCATCACCTCCGCCAGCGAGTCCTCGACGAGGGTCAACCGCCTCATCAGCGGCGAGGCGGACATCATCGTCAACATCCCGCCCCAGGAGGTCGGCCGCGTCAACGACAACGACGGGACGACCGTCTCGGCGGTCCCCTCCACGCGCGTCATCTTCAACGCGATGCGCTACGACGTGGAGCCGTTCGACTCGCCGGAGTTCCGCCGCGCGATGAACTACGCCATCGACATCGAGTCCATCATCCAGAACGTCCTGCAGACGTTCGGTGACGCCTCCAGTCAGCCGACGCTGCCGAACTTCTTCGGCTACAACGAGGATCTGGACATCTACCCGCAGGACCAGGCCCGCGCCGAGGAACTGGTCGAGGCATCCGGCTACGCCGGCGCCGAGATCGAGCTGGTGACGCCGATCGGCCGCTACCTCAAGGACGTGGAGGTCGCCCAGGCCGTCGCCGCCCAGGTCGACGAGCTCTCGAACGTCTCCGCGACCGCCCGCCAGGTCGAGTTCTCGACGCTGGTCAGTCAGGTCACCACGGGCAACATCGAGGACAAGCCGCCGTGGTACCTGCTCGGCTGGGGGAACGCGACGTTCGACGCCATCCAGACGCTCCAGCCGCTGCTCGCGAGCGACGGGTCGCTGACCTCCTACAAGAACGACGAGTTCGACGCACTGCTCGACGAAGCCCAGAGTCTGCCGAGCGAGTCCTCGTAAGGCAGCATGGGCTACGGTCGTTTCCTCTTGAAACGCGGAGTGCAGGGTGTCGGCGTCGTCTGGGGCGTCGTGACCGTGGTGTTCCTGCTGCGGTTCATCACGCCGGGCTCGCCGATCGACACGGTCGCGCCGCTGGACGCGAGCCAGGAGACGCGTCAGCGCATCGCCGAGGAGCTCGGGCTGAACCGGCCGCTGTACTTGCAGTACCTCGACTACCTCTGGGAGCTCCTGCAGGGGAACATGGGCTACTCGTACATCTCCAACATCTCCGCCTCCCAGCAGGTGTTCGCCAAGCTCCCGGCGACGCTTGAGCTGGCGGTGGCCGCGAGCGTCGTCGCCATCGTGCTCTCCATCCCGCTGGGTGTCATCTCGGCGACCAGGCGCCACCAGCCGGCCGACTACGCCGCGACGACGTTCTCGCTGCTGGGCATCTCGACGCCGAACTTCTGGCTCGGCATCATGCTCGTGCTGCTGTTCTCGGTCCAGCTGAACGTGTTCCCGACAAGCGGGCGCGCCCACGGCTTCGTGCAGGTGCTGGCGGCCTTCACGGGGCCAGCGCCGTTCTTCGAGGTGACCGTCGAGTGGCTGGCGTCGCTGTTCCTCCCGGCGATAACGCTGGGCACCTACTTCACGGCGCTCATCACGCGGCTGGTCCGCTCGGGGATGCTCGACGAGCTCTCGAAGCAGTACGTCCGGGCGACCCGCTCGAAGGGGCTGCCGGAGTCGCTGGTCAAGTACAAACACGTGCTCCGCAACACGCTGGTCCCGGTCGTGACCGTCCTCGGGCTCCAACTCGGGACGCTCATCGGCGGGGCGGTCATCACGGAGGCCGTCTTCGCGTGGCCGGGGCTGGGCAGCGAGATCATCCGGGCCATCAACGCGCGTGACTGGCCCATCCTCCAGGGCAGCCTCATCGTCATCGGTGCGGGCTTCGTCCTGGTCAACATCGCCGTCGACGCGATATACGCCTACCTCGACCCACGGGTGATGGCAGAATGAAGATCGGACCCATCTCTATCTCCCCACGAACGGTCCGGAACCTCCGCAAGGAGTTCCGGTCCTCGGGGCTGGCCCGCATCGGCGTGGTGCTCATCACCATCATGGTGCTCATGGCCGTCTTCGCCCCGTTCATCGCACCGCACAACCCCCGGGCGCAGAACCTCGACCGGTCACAGCTCCCGCCGCTGGGGTTCACGAAGACCACCGAACAGACCTCCACCGAGATGGTCAACGGCTCGCTCCAGGTGGTCAACGAGACCGTGCAGGTCAACGCTACGGCCACCTACCCGCTCGGGACCAACTCCCTCGGTCAGGGGATGCTCTCGCGGGCCATCTACGGCGCCCGGACCTCGATGCTGGTCGGGCTGTTCGGCACTGTCTTGGCCGCGGTACTGGGGGTGACCGTCGGATTGGTCGCGGGCTACTACCGCGGGCGCACCGACGACGTGTTGATGCGCGTGGCCGACGTGTCGCTGGCGTTCCCGTCGCTGGTGCTGGCCATCGCGCTCATCGGGCTGTTCAGTCGGTTCCAGGCCGACGTGGCCGTCGGAGTGACCGATCCGTTCGTCACGACGGGGGTAGCGGGTGCGTTCCGCGACGCCGTCGGCTTACCGACGCCGATGCCGGAGACGTTCGTGCTGCCGTCGGTCGTCATCCTGGTCGTCGGCTTCGTGAACTGGGTCTGGTTCGCCCGCATCGCCCGCGGCGAGGCGATGTCCATCCGCGAGGAGGAGTACGTCAAGGCCGCCAAGGCCCTGGGCGCCTCCGACACGCGGACGGTCGTCCGCCACGTCCTGCCCAACGCCATCACCCCGATCCTGGTGCTCGCGACGATTCAGGTCGCGGCCATCATCCTGCTCGAGTCCTCCCTGTCGTTCCTGGGCTTCTCCGGAACGACGCTCTCGTGGGGCTTCGACATCGCGCAGGGGCGGGGGTATCTCTCCTCGTCGTGGTGGATCGCCACCGTGCCGGGGATCGCCATCGTCCTGACGGTGATCGGCATCAACCTCGTCGGCGACTGGCTCCGGGACGCCCTCGACCCGGGAATCGAGGGCGAGGGGGGGATGTAAGATGGCCGACGAGATACTCAAGGTCCGGGACCTCACGACCCGCTTCTTCACGGAGGAGGGGCAGGTCAACGCGGTCGAACACGTCGACTTCGACGTGCGCGACGGCGAGGTCTTCGGCATCGTCGGCGAGTCCGGCTCCGGGAAGTCCGTCACCGCGCTCTCGCTGATCGACCTGGTGGAGTCGCCGGGGCGGATCGTCGAGGGCGAGGTGTGGTACCGTGACGCCGACCTCGCCGACGAGCACCGGGAGTCCCACCCCGACGCCGTCGACGGCGACTACGTCGACGTGCGCCAACTGCCGGAGGCGACCCGGCGGTGGCTGCGCGGCCCCGCCTTCGCGACGATCTTCCAGGACCCGATGAGCAGCCTCAACCCCTCGATCACCGTCGGTGAGCAGATCGCCGAGGCGGTCGAGGTCCAGCGCCGCGCCCGCGCGAACCCGCGGCGCACCCGCTCGCGGACCCAGGGCTACGGGCTGGGCCGGATGGTCGTCGACTCGCTGTTGCCCTCCCAGAGCTACGTCAGCGAGGAGAGCCACGAGCGGGCGGTCGAACTGCTCGAACAGGTCGGCATCCCCGACCCCGAACAGCGCGCCCAGGAGTACCCCCACGAGTTCTCGGGGGGGATGCTCCAGCGCGCGATGGTCGCACAGGCGCTGGCCGGCGAGCCCGACGTACTGATCGCCGACGAGCCGACGACCGCGCTCGACGTGACGATCCAGGCGCAGATCCTGAACCTCCTCCGCGATCTGCAGGAGGAGGAGGACATGAGCGTCGTCCTGATCACCCACAACCTCGGCGTGATCGCGCGGATGTGCCAGCGCGTCGGCGTGATGTACGCCGGCGAGGTGGTCGAACGCGGCGCGCTCGAGGACGTGTTCCAGAACCCCGTGCACCCCTACACCGAGGGGCTGCTCGGGTCGATCCCGGACGTCGAGGATCCGGCGCCGCGGCTCTCGCCGATCGAGGGGAACGTCCCCAGCCTGCTGGACTCGGAGATGGGCGAGGAGTGCTACTTCGCCGATCGGTGTCCGAAGGCGATGGAGTCCTGTCTCCACCGCATCGACGAGCACGAGGCGGAGTCGACGGTCGACGACGCCGCACACCACGTGCGCTGTATACTCGCCGACCGGGAGTACGACGAGTCCGAAGCGCTCGGTCCCGAAGCCAAACAGGAGGTGGTCTCCAATGACTGAGGACGCGCTCTTGGAGGTCCGGAACCTCCGGAAGTACTACGAGGACGGCGGGGGGCTGCTCGACCGGTTGCTCCGCCGCGAGGCGACCAGCGTGAAAGCCGTCGACGGCGTCAGCTTCGACGTGTACGAGGGCGAGACGCTCGGGCTCGTCGGCGAGTCCGGCTGCGGGAAGTCGACGACCGGCGAGACGCTGCTCCGCCTGCGCGAGGCGACCGGCGGCACGGTCGCGTTCGACGGCGAGGAGGTGTTCGACCTCGACGACGAGTCGCTGTCGGCGTTCCGCCGCCGGGCCCAGATCGTGTTCCAGGACCCGTTCTCCAGCCTCGATCCGCGGATGACCGTCGGCGCCATCGTCGCCGAGGGGATGCGGATCCACGGGCTGCCCGAGTCGGACCCGACGGTCGCGACCGACGCCGAACTCACGATCGCGGACGGGATCGACCGGATGGTCGACGTGACCGTCGCGGACGACCTCGACCGCGTGGTCGAGGCGGGCGACGACGGCGTCGCCCGCGTCCCCGTGACGGTCCGAATGGGTAGCGAGGGTCCCGAAGCGACCGTCGACGCCCACGAGGAGCTGCTCGACGCGACCGTTGAGGAGACTGACGGCGGCCTCCGCGTCGAGGTGAGCGTCACGGGGTCGGACCGGGAGATCCGCAACGCCAGAGCCGGCGCGCTGCTCGAACGCGTGGGACTCTCGGCGGATCAGGTGGACCGCTACCCACACGAGTTCTCGGGCGGGCAGCGCCAGCGCGTGGGCATCGCCCGCGCGCTCGCGCTCGATCCGGAGTTCATCGTGCTCGACGAGCCCGTGAGCGCGCTCGACGTCTCGGTGCAGGCGCAGGTGCTGAACCTGCTCGACGACCTGCAGGACGACTTCGGGCTGACGTACCTGTTCATCGCCCACGACCTGAGCGTCGTCCGGCATATCTGCGACCGCGTCGCGGTGATGTATCTCGGCAAGATCGCGGAGCTCGGGCCGACCGACGAGATCTTCGAGAACCCCGACCACCCCTACACCGAGGCGCTGCTGGAGAGCGTCCCGCGCGCGGAGGTCGAAGAGCAGGGTCGCCGCGTGGCGACGCTCTCCGGCGACGTGCCGTCGCCGCGGAACCCGCCCTCGGGCTGTCGGTTCCGGACGCGCTGCCCGAAGGTGATCCCGCCCGACGACGTCGACATCGAGCAGTCGGCGTTCCGCGACGTGATGGATCTCCGCGAGGACGTCGAAGCCCGGAACCTCGACCCCGAGGAGATACGCGAGGTCGAGCCCGCGGCGTACCGCGAGCGGGAGATTTCCGGGATCGCCGGCGAGAACGCGG
>NZ_JBHUDH010000067.1:9278-13094 GCF_042678005.1 Halolamina salina
ACGGCGAGGTCGTGGCCTGTCACCTCCACGACTGAGCCGCCGATTCCCTCTTCTCGTATTCAGACTGCGGGCAGCAACGTTCACGTAGCCCCCGCCCCACGCTTGGGCTATGAACGCAGCCGACGTGATGACCGCCGACGTGGAGACTGTCGCACCCGACGACGAGGTGGGCGAGGTGCTCGCCCGCCTCGCGGACGTGAACTTCAGCGGCTTCCCGGTCGTCGACGAGGGGCGCCTCGTCGGCGTCGTCACCGAGGGCGACCTCGTCGACCTGTTCGAGGTCGAGGACCGCGTGCTCTGGATCCCGATCGGCATCCCGCCGATCGTCGACACGCTGACGTACGCGTTCGACCTCCCGGGCGACGACGTTGACATCGCCGCCCACGCAGACGACCCGATCAGTTCCGTGATGACCGAAGACCCCGTGACCGTCGACGCCGACGCGAGCCTCGACGCGCTGCTGGATCTGCTCGCCAACCCCGAGCGCGACATCAACCGACTGCCGGTGCTCGACGGCGACGAACTGGTCGGCATCATCACCCGACAGGACCTGCTGCGCGGCCTCCGGCGGGAACGTGACGCGGCGGGCGTCGCGGGCGCGGAGTGACGTTCGGGAGGAGTCCCCGAACCGCCACCGAAACAGTACCCCTAAGCCGTCGCTGGCCCACGCTCCGGTCGTGTCTCGCTACCGGAACCTCGCGCTCTTTCTGACGCTCGCTGCGATCTGGGGGTCGGCGTTCATGGCGATCAAGGCGGGACTGGCGGTGTTTCCGCCGGTGCTGTTCGCGGCGATACGGTACGACATCGCGGGCGTGCTGATGCTCGGCTACGCGTGGTGGGTGCTCGACGACCCCATCCCGCGAGGCCGGGACCAGTGGGCCAGCGTCGCCGTCGGCGCGGTGCTGGTGATCGCGGCCTACCACGCGCTGCTGTTCGTGGGCGAGGCCGACGACGCCGTCACCAGCGCGTCGGCGTCGGTGCTGGTCGGCCTGAGCCCGATCCTGACGACCGGGTTCGCCCGGCTGCTCGTCCCGCAGGAACGGCTCGAACCCGCCGGGTTCGTCGGGCTGGTGTTCGGGCTCGCCGGCGCGGTCGTGATCGCGAACCCCGACCCGGCGAACCTGCTTTCCGGCGGGATGGGGGCGAAGCTGCTGATCGTCGCCGCGGCGGCGTCGTTCGCGCTGGGCAGCGTGCTCACCCGCCGACTCGACACCGACCTCCCGATCGAGGCGATGGAGGGGTGGTCGATGCTGCTCGGCGCGCTCCTGATGCACGTCGTGAGCGCGGGGCTGGGGGAGTCGTTCGCGGCCGTCGAACTGAACCTCCGGGCCGTGCTGAGCATGGGCTACCTCTCGATCCTCGCCAGCGCGGTCGGCTTCCTGATCTACTTCGACCTGCTGGACCGGCTGGGACCGATCGAGATCAACCTCGTCTCCTACGTGGCGCCGGTGTTCGCGGCGCTGTCGGGCTGGATAGTGCTCGGCGAAGTGGTCACCGTCGAGACGGTCGCGGGGTTCGTGCTGATCCTCGCGGGCTTTGCGCTGCTGAAACGCCGACAGATCGCGGCGGAGCTCGACCGGGTCGGCGTCGGCGGGTAGCCACGTTCGACTGTCTCGAGGACTCCTCTCGCTGACGAGCCGCCACCCGGAGGTCGACGAACGCCGGACTCATCCCCGCGCGGGCCTAACCGTGCGTATGAGCGACTCGACGCCAGACGGCTGGGAGACACAGCTCCGGCAGAACCGCGAGGAGAAAGACGAGTTCTTCGCCGAGCACCCGCAGTCGCCGGTGCCGCCGGAGCACCGGGACGATTTCGACGGCCTCGACTACTTCGACCCCGATCCCGATTTCCGGGTCGAGGCCGAGGTGACCGTCCACGACGAGCCCGAGCCGGTGGAGATGGAGACCACAAACGGCCCGCCGACGCGCTACCTTCGGGTCGCGACGTTCGCGTTCGAACTCCGCGGCGAGGACTGCAAGCTCCACGCCTACCGACAGGAGAACAGCGAGGACGACACGCTGTTCGTCCCGTTCCGGGACAAAACGACGGGTCAGCAGACGTACTCCGGGGGGCGGTACATGGAGTTCGAACCGGAGGGAGAACTGGAGACGGGCGACACAGTCACGCTCGACTTCAACCTCGCGTACTCGCCGTTCTGTGCGTTTAGCGAGACGTTCGCCTGTCCGCTGCCGCCCGAGGAGAACTGGCTCGAGGTAGTCGTCCCCGCCGGGGAGAAGACGCCCGAGTTCGGCGAGGACTGAGCCGCCGCCGACCTACGGGACGACCAGATCCACGACCGTCTCGCCGTCGACGACCGTCTTGTACGCCTCCTCGTCGTCGTTCCACAGCACGAGCGCGTTCTCCATCGACAGCACCGCGCCGTAGTCGGCCTCGCCCAGCGCGCGGTTGAGTTCGGTGTGCTGGGTGAGCACCGCGTACTGCTCGACGTCCTCGCTGCCGTCGCCGATCTTGAAGATCGGGTTGGGGTCGGCGCCGTACTCCCGTGCCCGCTCGCCCTGCCGGCTGAGATCGGGGCTGAGCTTCACCGTCAACAGGTCGATGCGGTTGCTGACGTGGCGCTCCATCTCCGCGGCCTTAGCGTGGCGGTCCTCGGAGGCGAGGATCTGTGTCCGACGCTTCCCGTCCGGGCGCAACAGCGCGTAGGCGAACTGGACCGACGTCTTCGTGAACGTCCCGGGTTCGTCGTGCTCCGTGGCGCCGTCGGCCCCACGGTCACCTTCGTCCAACTGCTGCTGCATCCGCGGCGCCGCCACGTCGGGGCGAACGTCGAACGACCAGCCCCGGTCCGACGGCGACTCGCCGGGCCAGAGCCGGAGCGTCGGCGAGTACACCGACGGTCCCGAGCCGGGTCGGGCGAGCGCGCGCTCGACCTCCCGGAGTCCGGTCGCGGTCTCCAAGTCCGCGGGCGCGATCGCGAGCATCGTCCCGTCGTCGGCGACGGCGTCGAGATACCGTTCCGCCGTCGCCACGGGGTCGGCGAGCTCCGAGAGCACGTTACAGAACGTGAGCAGGTCCACGTCGCCCACCGAATCGGGGTCGAACGCCTCCGCGCGCTCGCGGTGGACCGTGGTTCGGACGTTGCGCGGCGTCTCTTCGAGCAGCGCTTCGAGCAGGTCTGCGGCCGGCGAAGGCTCCAGCGCGTGGTACTCGATCAGTGGCGGCTCGCCGTCGTCGCCTGCCGCCGCGCGGAGGTAGTCGATCAGCGCCAGCGCAGGGCCGCCGACGCCCGCACCCACGTCCAGCACGCGGAGTTTCCGCGGGAGGTCGCCGTTCGCCGCGAGGTCGTCGAGTACGTACCCCATCGCGGCGTAGTAGTCCGGGAGGTGGTAGATCGCGTACCCCAGCGCCGCGGTCTCGTCGTACTCGACGGGGTTGCCGTGGTAGTAGTCGGCCTTGAGCCGGCGGATCGCCTCCCGGAGTTCGTCGCCGGAGTCGCCGTCGTACCAGTCGAGCCCGAAGCGTTCGACGAGTCGATCGACGACCACGCGCTCGTACTCGTCGGGGAGCGTCTCGGGCGACCACCCCGGCGGAGTGACCGGCGTGTCGTCGGCGGGGACGAACGTGCCGTCCTCCCGTTCCACGAGGTCGAGGTCGAACGCCGCGGCGCGGAGTTCCTGCCTGATCACCGCGGGGTGGGGGGTGTCGTCGAAGTACGCCTGGATCTCCTCGGGGTCGATCGGTCGGACCTCCCGGAGGTAGTTCACGGTGTCCCGGAGGCGATCGCGGTCGACGCTCATCGGTCACCCCCGGAGATTTCGTCGGCGGCGTCGCCGGCCTCGTCGTACAGCGCCGCG
>NZ_JBHUDH010000067.1:13113-13513 GCF_042678005.1 Halolamina salina
CGCCTCGTCGTCCGCGTCGGCGATCTCGCGTGCGGCGTCGGCGACCGCGTCGGCGCCGCCGAAGGCGTCCTGAATGTCGGCGTACACGCGCGCCTCGCCGTCGGTCACCGTCGCGGCGAGGTCGCGCAGGCCGGCTGAGACGGGTGTGTGGAACTCCTCGCGAACGTCGTCGCCTGCCAGCGCCCACGCGAGCACGGCGGCGTGGCTCTTGGCCTGAATCGTCGACATCGCCTCGTCGTGCTCGGCGGGCGTCGTCTCGAACAGTTCGTTGCCCGCCGCCCGCAGCGCGTCGAGCAGCGGCGAGAGCGTCGGCCCCACCGCGTCGGCGACGAGCGCGACGTTGCCCGGCGCCCGCTCGGGGGCGAACAGCGGGTGGAGGCTCGCGCGCTCGCGGTCGGGC
>NZ_JBHUDH010000068.1:0-8621 GCF_042678005.1 Halolamina salina
CTGGCCGTGGCCGCCGTCGATCAGCACGTCGCCCTCGCGGTCGGAGAGCCGGTCGAGCAGGCTGGTGAGGAACGCGTAGTTGCCGTACCCGCTCACGTCGTCCGGGAACTCCGAGTCCTCGAACTGCTCGTCGACGAGCGTCGACCCCGCCATCGCGACGCGGGCGTGCTGGTCGATCCCCACGAGCGGCACGTCGCCGTCGTACGTCAGGTCGGCGTCCTGCTGGGTCGCGGTCGGCGACGCCGCCACGGGCACGCGCTTGGCGTCGATCTGGCCGTCGGTCGTCCGGACGCTGGCGGCGTACGGCGCGTAAATCTCCGTCACCTCGCCGTTCCGGATCGTCTCGGAGGCGTCGGGGTCGCTCTCGGCCCAGAGGCGCAGCCCCTCGTCGCGGGCGGCGAACTCCTCCTCGAGGAAGCTGTCGTGCTGGCCGAAGCCGGAGTCGTAGACGCGGGCGTACCCCTCGCGGACCGCGGCACGGTTGTAGGGGTACTCGTAGGTGCCGTCGCCGTCGCGGTCCACGTCGATGTACGCGAGCAGCCGACCGAAGTCCCCACGCAGCGGCTCCTCGTCGTCGAAGCGGATCGAGACGGTCTCGTCGCCGAGCAGGTCGTCGGCGAACGCGGCGGCGTCGTCGCCCCGATCCTTGAGGTAGGACTCGTCTTCGAGTCCCTCCCACTCGTCGAGGTTCTCCTCAGTCTCGCCGGTCTCGGGGGTGTCGAGCCCGAGGATGCGGACCGTGTCGACCCAGCCGTTGGAGAACCGCACGTCGGCGGTGTCGCCGTCGGTGACCGAGATGACGTCCACCTCGTACTGCTCGCCCTTCTCCAGCTCCGGCGGGGCGATTCCCGGCCGGTCGGCGAAGTAGTCGAACGTCTCGGCGTCGAAGCGATCGGTCGTCGGGACGAACCCGATCCCGTCGTTGCTCCCCTCGTCGATGACCTGATCGTCGTTGAACCGGAAGCCGAGACCGATCGCGTCGGCGATCTCGTTGAGGTTGGCCGTCGCGTCGTAGTCGCCGTAGTCGGACTGGTCGAACAGCAGGAGCGCGCCGCCGCCGTCGACGAACGTCGCGAGCGCATCGAGTTCGTCGTCGGTGAACGCCGTCGCCGGCGAGGTGACGATCGCCGCGTCGGCGTCGGGCAGCGCACCCGCGAGATCCGTGGTCGCGCTGGTCTCGTAGCCGTTCGCCTCGGCGTAGTTGAGGAACTGCGAGAAGCTATCGCTGTCGTAGAACTGGCCGTGGCCGTCGTCGAACGCCACCGCCGACCCGTCGGCCTCGGCGTCGAGGACGTTCTGGACGAACTCCTCGTTGCCGAAGCCGAAGTCGGTGCCGTTCTGGACGATCGGCGCGCCGAAGCCGACGACGCCGTCGTCGCTCGTCACCAGCGGGATCGACGCGTCCTCCGGGTAGATGACCGCGTCGTCGTTCCCGTCCTCGTCGACGGTCGTCGCCGTCTCGGCCGCCCAGACCGCCACCAGCGAGTCGTCGGTCAACGGCTCCTTCTCCGCGTTCAGTTGGCTCGCGGTGGAGTCGAACACCAGCGAGTCGATCGTGCCCGTCGCCGCGAGCGCGCTCGTACTCGTGCTCACGCCGACGCTCCCGAGCAGTGCACCGGCCGCCGCCGTCTTCAGGAGTGCCCGTCGTTGCATGCGGGTCGACGTGCTGAACGGTCCTGCATAAATCGCTCGATAGCTCGTCGGATATATACACCACCGAGGATTATGTGAGGGTATATACCACGACCCGGCTCAGTGCTCCACGAACTCCACCAGCACCCCTGCGGTGTCCCGCGGGTGGAGGAACGCGATGTCGTGGCCCCACGCGCCCGGCCGCGGCTCGTCGTCGATGGTCTCGACGCCGAGGTCGCGGGCGTGATCGAGCGCCGCGGCCGCGTCGTCGGTCGCGAACGCGACGTGGTGGAGGCCCGGGCCGTCCTCGGCGACGTAGTCGGCGAGGGTGCTCGTGTCGTCGAGCGGTTCGATCACCTCGACGTAGCCGTTGCCCAGATCGAGGAAGACGAAGCGCATCCCGCGGTCCTCGTCGGTCTCCTCGTGGACGCGCTCGGCATCCAGTAGGTCGGCGAACAGCGCGGCAGTCTCGGCGGCGTCGTCGGTCGCGACGCCGGCGTGGTCGAACTCCATAGACGGGGGTGCGGTCGCGGCGGGCAAAAGCGTGGGTCTTCCGGGCAGCGCGCGTGGCGGGGCCGGCGACACGATTATGAGCCAGTCGGACACACGCCCGGCCATGCAGACCTCCACCACCGAGACGATCGCGGGCGAGGAGATCGCGGAGACGCTGGGCACCGTCCGGGGGAACACCGTCCGGGCGCGGAACGTCGGCCGGGACTTCACCCAGAGCCTGCGGAACCTGATCGGCGGCGAGATGAAGGCGTACACGGAACTGCTGTCGGACTCCCGCGAGCAGGCCGAGGAACGGATGCTGGAGAAAGCCGAGGAGATGGGCGCCGACGCCGTGGTGTGTATGCGCTTCGAGACCTCCGAGATCGCCGGCACCGGCGCGGAGATGCTGGCCTACGGGACAGCAGTCAAACTGGAGTAGCCCGCCTCGGAAACCGCCCGACTGGAGCTGGGTCGGTAAAACGCGTATCGTACCCTCCGTTACTGTCAAATATTCATCGCCCCTACGAGTGACCGTCAGCGGATCCCCGCTGACGAAGGCAGCCCCCGAACGAGGCGGGCGGTCGGCGTAGACCGATCGTCCGCCGCTCCCCACCCAACTCCCCCTTCTCCGAACGGCGCTCAGACCGAGACGCCCTGCTGGTACTCGCCGAACACGTCGCGGAACACGTTACAGACCTCGCCCACCGTCGCCTTCGCCTTCACGGCGGTGACGATGTACGGCATCACGTTCTCGTCGCCCTCGGCAGCCGCCGCGAGGTCGTCCAGTGCCGCCTCGACGGCGTCGTCGTCGCGCCGCTCGCGCAGGTCCTCCAACTGCTCGATCTGTCGCCGCTCGTCCTCCTCGTCGACCGACTCCAGATCCATCTCCGGCTCGGCGTCCTCGACCTCGAACTCGTTGACGCCGACGATGATGCGCTCGCCCTCCTCGATCTCCTCCTGCCGGTCGAAGGCGACCTCCTGGATCTGCCGCTGGACCCACTGCTCCTCGATCGCGCCGCGCATCCCGCCGCGCTCGTCGACCTCGTCCATGATCTCGAACGCCTCCTCCTCGATGTCGTCGGTGAGGCTCTCGACGTAGTAGCTGCCCGCCAGCGGGTCGATCGTGTCGGCGGCGCCGGACTCGTGGGCGAGGATCTGCTGGGTCCGGAGTGCGGTGCGGACTGACTCCTCCGTCGGCAGCGCGAGCGCCTCGTCCTTCCCGTTGGTGTGGAGGCTCTGCGTGCCGCCGAGGACCGCCGCGAGCGCCTGATAGGAGACGCGGACGACGTTGTTCTCGATCTGCTGGGCGGTCAGCGTCGAGCCGCCGGTCTGGGTGTGGAACTTCAGCTGCTTCGACTTGGGGTTCTCCGCGTCGAAGCGCTCCTCCATGATCTGGGCCCACATCCGCCGAGCCGCACGGAACTTCGCGGCCTCCTCGAAGATGTTGTTGTGGGCGTTGAAGAAGAAGCTGAGCTGGGGGGCGAACTCGTCGACGTCGAGGCCGGCGTCGATGGCCGCCTCGACGTACTCGATCCCGTTGCCGAGCGTGAACGCGACCTCCTGCGCCGCGGTGGAGCCGGCCTCGCGGATGTGGTAGCCCGAGATGGAGATGGTGTTGAACTTCGGCGTCTCCTCGGCGCAGAACTCGAAGATGTCCGTGATCAGCCGCATCGACGACTCCGGCGGGTAGATGTACGTGTTCCGCGCGGCGTACTCTTTCAGGATGTCGTTCTGGATCGTCCCGCGGAGTTCCTCGCGGTCGACGCCCTGCTCGTCGCCGACGGCGATGTACAGCGCGAGCAGCACGCTCGCGGGGGCGTTGATCGTCATCGACGTGGACACCTCGTCCAGCGGGATGCCGTCGAACACCGTCTTCATGTCCTCGATGGAGTCGATGGCGACCCCCGAGCGCCCGACCTCGCCTTGGGCCATGTCGGCGTCGGAGTCGTGGCCCATCTGCGTCGGCAGGTCGAACGCCATCGAGAGCCCGGTCTGGCCCTGATCGAGCAGATAGTGGAACCGCTCGTTGGTCTCGGAGGCGGTCCCCATCCCGGCGTACTGCCGCATCGTCCAGAGCCGGCCGCGGTGCATCGTCGAGTAGACCCCGCGGGTGTACGGCTCCTCGCCCGGGAAGCCGATCTCCGCCTCGTAGTCCTTGTCGGCGATGTCGTCGGGCGTGTACAGCGGCTTGACCTCCTGGCCGCCGGTGTCGGTGGTGAACTCCTCCTTGCGCTCGCCGAAGCGCTCGACGGTCGGGCCGTAGGTCTCCGCCTCCCAGGACTCCTTCCCCTCGCGGATCTCCGCGAGGTCCTCGTCGTCGAACATGCTCCGAACTGGGGACGGTTCGGACTTAAGGATGGGGAGACTGCGGCGGCCTCCGCGGCCGGTCTGAGGCTCCGGAGTCACCCGGCTTTATCGGCGACCGGGTACAGGGGACGCACATGGCAATCATCGACACCGCGTTCAGTATGCTGCACGTGCTGTTCGCCGGGATCTGGGCCGGAACGACCGTGTTCTACGCGTGGCGGATCCACCCGCTGCTCTCCGACGGCGACATCGGCGCCACCTCGGCGATGTCGATCACGACCGGGCTGCGCTGGCTGACCCGGATCGGTGCTGTCGTGTTCGTCGTCACCGGCGGCCACATGGCAGCGACGGGCTACCCCGACGGCGCGCTGTTCAGCACCAGCACGGGCCACGCAGTGCTCGGCATGCTCGCGCTCTGGCTGGTGGTCACCGGGCTGCTCGAAGCCTCCATCGGCCGGATTCAGGACTCCCTCGGCGACGGGAAGATCCAGACCGCCGGTCGCGAGAACCAGACGTTGATCCGGCTGGCGGCGACGTTCTCGGTCGTGCTGCTGCTGCTCGGCGGCTTCCTCGCCCGACCGCTGGTCTGATCGGGGCACCGCAGCCGGTTCGCGCCGACGCCGCAGCCGAGTTCGCCGGACCAAACGCTTACTTCTCAGCCGTCGAACCGACGCGCATGGATCTGGAGACCGTCGAACGATACATTCGTGCCACGGGCGCGAGCCACAGCGAAATCCAGTCGGAGATGGCCGACTACGCCGACGAGAACGGGTTCCCGATCATCGGTCCCGACGCGGGCGCAGTCCTGCGCATGCTCGCACGCCTGACCGACGCCGAGCGCGTGTTCGAGTTCGGCTCGGGCTACGGCTACAGCGCCTCGTGGTTCCTCGACGGCGGCGCCGACGAGGTGGTGCTCACGGAGATCGACGAGGACGAACTCGACATGGCCCGGACGTTCCTCGACCGCGCCGGCGACGCCGACCGCGCGCAGTTCGAGCACGGCGACGCGCTGGAGACCGTCGACGCCTACGACGGCCCGTTCGACGTGGTGCTGATCGACCACGACAAGCCGCGCTACGCGAAGGGGTTCGACAAGGCGCGGGAGAAAGTCCCCGAGGGCGGCGTGATCGTCGCGGACAACATGACCCGCGGGCCGATCGATCTCGACGCGCTGACGGCCTATTTCGCCGACGACGAACCGCTGCCGGAGGACGCCAGCGACGGCACCGAGGGGATCGCGAACTACGTCGAACACGTCCGCGCCGATCCGGCGTTCGAGTCGTTCGTCCTCCCGGTCGGCTCGGGGCTCTGTCTGAGTACGCGGGTCGCCGAGCGTTAGAGTTCCGTCGCGCTCCCGGCGTCGACGTGCTCGCGGGGCATCAGGTCGGAAAACCGTTGGTTGGCGAGCCACTCGGCCAACTGGATCAGTTCGTCGCATGCCGCCTCGAAGATCCGTTCACCTTTCTCTGCGCTGGCGTCGGTCGGATCGCCGAACGCGCCGTTCGCGGAGTTATCGATCGTGTCGTAGTGGACGCGGGCGCCGTGTCGGCTGTGACCGGCGCTCGCGAGGTCCTGCAGTCCGCCGTCGCGGGCGTTCTCGAACTCCCCTTCCTTCACCGTCTCCGGAGCGAGGTGGAGCAGCATCGAGGTCTCCTTCGGGCCGGCGTGGGGACCGTTGGTCTCGAACACCTCGTTCACGAGGTCGGGGATCGACTCGTCCCACATCCACGGCGTCGCGAACGCCGTCTCGTCGGCGCGCACGCGGCGGCCGACCTCCTGCAGGTGCTGTTCGTTCCCGCCGTGGGCGTTCACGAACACCACGCGGTCGATCCCGTGGTACGCGAGGTTCCGGGTGAGGTCCTCGACGTAGTCTCGGAACGACGAGGGCGAGACCCACATCGTGCCGTGGAACTGTCGGTGGTGGTCGCTGACGCCGACGTTGACGGTCGGCGTGCAGAGGAAGCCGGTCCTGTCGGCGGCCGCGCGGGCCAGCCCCTCCGCAATGACGTGATCGGTCGAGAGCGGGAGGTGGGGACCGTGCTGTTCGGTCGAACCCAGCGGGACGAACGCCACGGGGCCGGCCTCGGCCGTCGCGAGGTCGGGCCACGTCTGCTCGGCGAGGTACATACTCCTCCGAGGATCGGCGGGAACCTAAAGCCTGCTTCGGCGGAGTGCGACGCTATCGGGGATAGCGGGGGCTTCGCCACGCTTTTGACGCCGCCCCACCGACTCACGACCATGTTTGGAGGCGGCGGACTCAACCCGCGCAAGATGCAGCAGATGATGAAGCAGATGGGGATCGACGTCGAGGAGCTCGACGCCGAGGAAGTGATCATCCGGACGGGTGACGAGGAGCTCTACTTCGACGGGGCACAGGTCACCAAGATGGACGCGCAGGGGCAGGAGACCTACCAGATCGTCGGCGAGCCAAACGTCCGCGAGACGGGCGCCGGCGACGCCGAGGCGATCGAGAGCGGCGAGGAGGAGTCCACCGACGACGGCGGGATTCCCGACGCCGACGTGGAGATCGTCGCCCAGCGAGCGGGCGTCACGGAGTCCACCGCGCGTGAGGTTCTGGCGGAGAACGACGGCGACCTCGCCGCGGCCGTCGATCAGCTGGAGTAGTCCTGTGGGCGCCTTTCTGCTTGTTCACGGGGACCGCGAGTACGTACGCCGTCCCGGCGAGGAGCTCCAGACCGATCTCGGCGTGCTCGACGTGCCCGAGGACGTCGAACACGGCGACGAACTCGAAACCCACCTGGGCGAGCCGTTCACGGTCCGGGAGCTCCGCGGGCCGGACCTGTTCGAGCACTTCGAGCGTACCGGCGCGCCGATGATGCCCCGCGACGCGGGGCTGGTGATGGGCCACACCGGCGCCGGCGGCGGCGACCGCGTGCTCGACGCCGGCACCGGGACGGGCGTGCTCGCCGCCCACCTCGCCCGCGCCGGCGCCGACGTGACGACGTACGAGACCGACCCGGAGTTCGCCGAGGTCGCCCGCGAGAACATGGAACTTGGCGGCGTCGCCGACCGCGTCGACGTGCGGGCCGGCGACGTGACCGAGCACCTCGACGAACTGGTCGCGGAGGGACCGTTCGACGTGCTCACGCTCGACACTGGCGACTCGCCGGACGTGGTCGAGCGCGCGCCCGAACTCCTGACGGCCGGGGGGTTCGTCGCGGTGTACTCGCCGTTCGTGGAGTCGGTCCGCGAGACCGTCGAGGCGGGCCGCGGCGGCCTCACGGACATCCGGACGTTCGAGACGATCCAGCGCCGGATGGACGTGGGCGACCGCGGCACGCGGCCGTCGACGGCCGGCGTCGGGCACACCGGCTATCTCACTTTTGCTCGGAAGGAGTAGTTAGCGAGACGCGGCTCGCTGTTTCCGAAAACGGTTCTCGGTCGGCTTTAGTGGTCGTCCTCGCGCCACTTGTGGCCGCACTCCGTACAGGTGAAGAAGCGCGTCTCGGACTCGTCGGCCGCGCGGATCTGCTTCATCTCGTAGCTCGCGCGGTCGTGGCCGCACTCGGGGCAGCGGATCTCCGTCGTCGGCCCCAGCGCCTCCTCGTCGACGTCGGACATGTCGACGATGTCGCTCTCCTCCTGATCCTGCTGTGTGGTCATCCCGGACTCCTCGGCCTCGTTCCGGGCTTCGGTGGCGCCACAGCTGCCACACACCCACTCGTCGCCCTCGGCTTTCATCATCGAACCGCACTCGTCGCAGAACTTCATTGGCGGCACCGTAGCGGGTCACCCGGTTTAAGCGTCGGGGTTCGCCGTCGTTCCGGACCGGTCAGCCGAACGCCCCCGGCCGAACCGTCGTCGGCGCGCCGAAGCGGCGGAGCGAGGGGAGCGCTCCCCAGAGCAGCCCGGTCGCGGCGATGCCGACGCCGCCGCCGAGCAGCACCGCGGTCGCGCCCACCGCGTCGCCGACGACGCCGCCGAGTAGGAGTCCGAGCGGGCCGACGACGTTGCTCAGGCTGCTGACCGTCGCGGTCACCCGTCCGAGCCGGTCGTCCGGTACGCCGGTCTGCACCGTCGCCTGCACGCCGACGTTGTAGACGCCGATCGGGACGCGCGACGCCGCGAACAGCGCCGCGGTCACGGCGACGCCGCCCAGTTCGACACCGGCGATCCAGAGCCCGCCAGCGAGGGAGAGGCCGACCGCGTTTGTCACCCCCAGCGGGCGG
>NZ_JBHUDH010000069.1:0-7063 GCF_042678005.1 Halolamina salina
CTCGCCGTTCCCGGCGACGGGACCGGCGAGCCACTCCCACCACCGCGACGGGGTCGGGCAGTCGATCGACAGCGCCGCCCCCTCGCCCCGAACCGCCGCACGGACCGTCGCCGGCGAGTACGGCTCCCCCCGGAGATCGAGCGCGCGCCCGTCGCCGACGACCCGGCCGTCGTCGACGATCCGCATCAGAGCTCCCGGCCCTGCATCGCCGTCGGCTCGGGATGGTCGGTGCCGGCCGCGAACTTCGGGTACGGCGTGCTCGGGTGGTCCCGGCGCTCGTACGCCGCCGCGGCCTCGCGGACCCGTTCCGGGACGGACTCGTACTCGTTCAGCGGCTCGGTGCGCTCGATCTGGACGTCGGCGCCGTGCTTCTCGCGCAAGCGGAGGGCGAGAAACGCCCCGAACTCGGTCTCGGCCAGCAGCGCCGCCCGGCCGAACTGCCGGACTGTGGCCTCCTCGTACCGCCGGCAGACGTTCCGCAGACTCGTCCGTGCCTCGCGGGAGTACGTCGCGACCAGCAGCATTTGGTTGCTGCTGTATTCGGAGAAAATTAAGACTTGCGCGAGCGGATACTCTCGTCGCCGTTCGCGTCGACCTCGACGACGGCGTCCATGAGGCTGGTGACGATCTCGACGGTCTGCTCGTCGTGTGCCTCCGGATCCATGTGGAAGTGGGCGAACGCGTCGGTCTTGGCCATCCGACCGGTGATGATGTGCAGGAACTCGTAGGCGGTCTCGAGCTCGACGTACTGCAGCAGCGCAGTCAGCGAGTCGAAACAGACGACGGTTCGGTTGTCGTTCTCCTCCCAGTCGGCGAGGAACTCGGTGATACGGATGCCCAGCCCGGTCAGGTCGTTCGGGCTGTTCACCGTCTCGACGGGCGCGTTCGTCTCCGGGAGCGACGGACCCCCGGGACCGCTGCTACCTCCTGTCTCGGCGGCGACCGAGCGCGTGGAGTCCTCGACGCTCACGATCCCCATCTCCGCCGGCCGCTCGTCGGTGTGCTCGCGCCACCGCCGGAGCTGCTGGTCCGGGGATTTGGTGTAGGACACCCAGAGGACGTTCGTCTCCGCGGCGTCGCTCGGGTGCAGAAGCTCCGTACAGTGCTGTTCGTCGGTGAACGACGAGGTGAGGAGCAGGGTGCTGTTCGCGCCCGCCAAGCGTTCGTGTACCGTTTCGGCTGTCTGCGTTGCTGTCACGGGCGTGCCTCTCTGCTCAGTAAACACACGGTAGTAACATAGCCTTTTCGACTTCTCAACTATGAGAACAGTCAGAGCGGCTCGATCTCGAACGACGCGTCTTCGGCCCCAGCGAGCTCCCTTACCCGCGCTTTCGCCGTCTCCCCGTCGGGCGCGACGACGACGACCCCGTCTGCGGGCGGCTCGCCGTGGGCTCGGTAGGGTCGGCGCTCGTCGGCCTCGAACTCGGTGGCGTAGCTCTGGAGTACGGACTGGACGCGCCGCTGGGTGGTCGCTAAGTCGGCCTCGCCGTCCTCGAACGCCCGCAACGCCTCCTCGACGTTGCGCAGCGCGGAGATGTGGTCCACGTCGCCCGGTGGTGGCGGCCCCGGCACCATAAGTCCCGTGCGGTCGGCGGTGCGACACAAGCCCGGCGACACGCTCCGAGCGCCGAGCCGAAGCTCGGCGCCGGTCACGAGCCGTCGCAGGAAGNCACGGCACGGCGAGGGGTGGCGCTCACTCGCCGTGTCTGGTGACACATCGCCACGGCGTTGGTTCGGCGCTCGCGACAGGTCACACAGTCACGGCAACACGCTCCGTCGCCGAGCCACGGAGGGCTCGGCAGGTCACGAGCCGTGACTGGTGTTACGTCGTCCGGAGGTGGCCCTGTACGGGCTCGTACAACTCGCCCTTCTTCCGCAGGCTCTCGATCTCCTTCTCGGCTTTGTCCTCGTCCATGCCGACCTCGCCCGCGCGGTCGAGCACTTCCTCGATCGGCGCGCCCTCGTCGTACTCCTCCTCGATGTCGCCGATCAGCGCCTTCACGCTCTTGATCCGGTCGCGCTGGGACTTGCTCGTCCCCGTCTCGACCACGTCGGCGTCGAACTCGCCGGTCTCGGGGTCGACGCCGATGTCCTCCAGACTGTTCCGGACGATCTCGATCACCTTGTCGGCGTCCTGCTCGTCGACGGTGTCCGAGAGCCGGACCCGCGCGGAGGCCTCCGCCAGCCGCACGAGCGCCTCCAGCTTCCGGGCGGTGACGGGCACGGGGGCGTCCTCGTCGGCGCCCTTCGAACGCAAATCGACGTAGAACTCCTCGATCGCGTCTTTGGCCTCGTCGGACATCGTCGGGTAGACGTTGCGCTTGGCGTAGGCGATGTACTTCCGGAGGAGTTCGGCCTCGATGTCCGGCGCCACCTCCTCGGTGACGTTCTGGACCTGCTCCTCGGTGAACTCCGAGTTGGGGTTCTCCTCGCGCTGTGTGTGGAGTTCCCCGGCGTAGTTGGTCTTCAGGATGTGCTCGGCCAGCCGGCTGTCGTGCTCGGGGTCGGGCTGGTCGGTGACGGTGAAGATCAGGTCGAACCGCGAGATCAGCGCGGGCTCTAAGTCGATCTGCTCGCCGATCGGCTCGTACTGGTCGAACCGGCCGTACTTCGGGTTCGCGGCGCCGAGCAGCGAACACCGGCTCTTGAGCGTGGCGTTGATCCCCGCCTTGGAGACGGAGATCTTCTGCTGTTCGAGCCCCTCGTGCATCGCCGAGCGGTCCCCCGAATCCATCTTGTCAAGCTCGTCGATAGCGGCGATCCCCTTGTCCGCGAGCACGAGCGCGCCGGCTTCGAGCGTCCACTGCTGCCCGTCGCCGAAGTCGTCCCTCACAGCCGCCGCAGTAAGGCCCGCCGCGGACGATCCTTTGCCCGACGTGTAGACGGAGCGGGGGGCGACCTGTTCGACATAGGAGATCATCTGGCTCTTCCCGGTACCGGGGTCCCCTATCAGCAGCAGGTGCAGGTCCCCGCGAATCCGTGAGCCGTCGGGCAGATGCTTCGTCACGCCGGAGAACAGCTGGAGCACCATCGCGAGCTTCTCCTCCTCGTAGCCGTAGATCGCCGGCGCGATGGAGCCGACCATCTTCTCGTAGATGTCGGGGTCGTTGGAGAGTTCGACGATCTCCGCGATGTCCTCGTCGGTAATGTCCATGTCCTCGAACTCCTCGTCCTCGATCTCGATCGTCACCCCGTCCATGTAGAGGTCGAACAGGGCGGTCTTCTCCTGTCCCTGCGTGACCTGCTCGATGTGGAGGACGCCGGTGACGGTGACGTGGTCGCCCGCGGTCACGTTGCCGGTGATGTCGTCCTCCACGTCCACGTCGATGCTCTGGGGCGTCTCGCCGCCGCGCAGTCCCTCGGGACTCTCCTGTACGCGGAGCTTCTGGGAGTCGACGAACTCCGACTGGTCGTGGTTGACCGAGAACGGCCCCTGCCGCTCACAGCCCTGACACTCGTGAGGCTCCTGAAAGCCGCCGTCGCTCTGGGGGATGTAGCTCATCGTGCCGCAGCGCTGGCACTCGAAGGCGGCCTCGGTCACCTTCGGCCGCACGTCGGTCGCCTTGCGGACGATCCCCTGGACGGCGATCATCGAGCCGATGTGGTCGTCCTGTACCCGCAGATTGCGAATGTCGACGGTCTGCTCAGACGGGAGCCCGCGCAGGCGGACGTGGGCCTGCCCGAGGCTCACGTCCGCGGGCAGGTCGTACAGCCGGAGCGCCTCCTCGGCGTACTCCTGCATCTGCTCGGGCTTGGCGAGGTAGTCCTCCGCCAGATCCCGATCGAACGTGAACAGGTCGTTGTAGTCGACGTAGAGCGAGCGGCGCTCGTTGGGGTACTCCTGTGCGAGCCGCCCCACCTCCTCCCGGTAGTAGTTCCGGTAGAACTGGATGAACCGCTCCGTGAGTTCCTGGTTCCCCGTCTGAGCCATCGTACGAGGCCTATTGGCCTCATGGGTTAAGACGTATCGCCTCCACCCTCCCCACTCCGGGACCCGAATTCGCTTTTCAGTGTTTGGGTTCCGGAGAAACGTTTATGCTCCTGCGGTGTGTGGTGACGACTGTCATGGCCATCAGTGCCGAAGACCTGCGTCGGAAGACCGGCTTCGAGCGCGTGCTCTCGTGGTTCGAAACCGAGGACGAGGAGATCGAAGCCGCGACCGCCTACAAGGCGCTCGAAGACGAGTATCTCTACTGATCGCCGTCGCCCGGCTCGACACCGGCGACCAGTCCGGCAGCTTGCCCCTTCTCACCACTCCGATACGTCCGACCCACGCTCCTCCATCATCTCGGCGGCACGGTCCGCCCAGCCCGAGAAGTGGAAGCCGGCGGCGACGACCAGCGCCATCCAGACGTAGGTGGCGCCGATGCCGACGTACGCCCCCAGCGGTCCCCAGCCGAGCACGACGCCGAGCAGGAAGGTGAGTCCGAGTTGGAGGCCGAACACGCCGCTGGTGCGGGCGACGAACGGGATACGCGTCTCGCTTGCGCCCTGCAGTCCGCCGGAGAGCACCGAGAACACGACGAGTGCGGCGCCGCAGATACCGTACACCTGTGCGAACGCGACCGCGTAGCCGACCGTCTCGGCGTTGCTCGTGAACAGCGAGACGAACGTGTCGGCGGCGAACACCAGCGCGACGCCGACGCTGCCGACCGTAAGCAGGCCGAGCGCGGCGACCGCCCAGCCCTCGAAGCGCGCGCCGGCGGCGTCACCCTCGCCCAGCCGCTGGCCGACGACGACGCTAGCGGCGACGTTGTACCCCCGGGAGAGCGGGCCGGTGACCTGTTGGTACATCCGGCGGCCGATCTGGAAGCCGGCGTTGACCGGCTGGCCGAAGCCGAGCAGGATGGCGTTGAACGGGAACTCCGCGGCCGTCGAGGCGAACCCCTCCGCGACCTTCGGGGCGCTGACGACCACGAGCTGCTTGGCGATGATCCAGTCCTCCGGCAGCGCGAAGTCGGCTTCCGACCAGTCGGTCCAGATCGCGAGACAGAGCATCGACGCGGTGAACACGTTCGCGGCCGCGGTCGCAAGCCCGACGCCGACGATCCTGAGCCGCGGGATGCCAAGCGGCGCGAACCCCAGCCCCAACGCGACGCTGCCGAGGATGTTCAGCGCGTTCGCGACGACGTTGACGTACATCGGTGTCCGGGTGTCGCCGGTGCCCTGCAGCGCCCGGGCGGCGATGAGCGCGACGTGGCGAGCGGGCGCGGTCGCGAAGATGATCGCGAGGTACGTCGACCCCAGCGTGACCACGCGGTCGAGGTTCTCGACGTCCTGCCCGGCGCCGAACACGCGGATCGCCGACTCACTCAGGAAGAAGCCGAACAGCACGAACGGGATCCCGAGCAACGCGCCGAGTAAGATTCCCTGCGTGATCGCCTCATCGCGGTTGGCGTCCGCGGCGGCGCCGCTATCCTGCGAGGAGAGCGCGATCGTACCACCGCCGAGACCGAGACCGATCCGAAGGGGGAGCCGCGCGTACAGATCCGCGAGGCCGATCGCCACCACGCTCGCGGGGTTGAACGTCGCGGTGACGACGATGTCGACGGTCCGCATCAGCGTTCGGAACGTCTGCTCGGCCATCACCGGCCACGCCAGCGAGAGGACCCGCTTCCACACCGCACGGACCCGGGGCCAGTCCATGCTTCGAGGCTCTCGCGGGCGGGGTTTGACGCTGACGGAAGCGGTCACTCGGGGAGGGTCGAACTCGGTTTCCGACGCCGCCAGTCGGTGGCGTCGCCCTCGGTTTCCGACGCCGCCAGTCGGTGGCGTTTTGCCCCGTGCCCCACGAACACCGTCCGTGACCGACGAGGACTGGCGCGAGCGGTTGGCCGAGGCGGGTGAGCTCACCCCCGAGGTAGCCGGCGCCATCCTCGACGCCCACGGCGATCGCGGCTCCAGAGCCATCGAGGCGGTGTCGGAGGGGCGGGTGAAGGAGTACCGCGACTTCACCGTCGTCGTCGGCCACGAGGACGAGTACGTGGTCGAGGACGGCGGCTGCACCTGCGCGGACTCGGCGTACAACATCGACGAGGAGGCGGGCGAGCGCTGCTGGCACGCGCTCGCGGTCGACATCGCCGAGCGCGTCGGCGCGGTCGATCACCACGACATGTGGTACTCCGAGGTCCGGGAGTTCATCTGACCTCGGCGAACCGGGAACGTTTAGACCGTCGGCTTTCTACGCTCCTGTATGCCGGACTGTCCGTTAGCCGACGACTGCCCCAGCTTCTCCGAGCGGATCGAGGGCATGGGCTGTCAGCACTACGGCGACAGGGGGGGTGCCGAGTGGTGCAACCATTACGACATGCCCATCGACGATCTCAAAGAGCAGCCCGTGAAGCCGGGGCAGGAGGTCGTCGTCGACGTGACGGACATCCACGAGAGCGGCGCCGGCGTCGGGCGGACCGACGACGGGTTCATCGTCCTCATCGACGGTCTGCTGCCGGAGTGCCGCGCCCGCGTCCGCATCGACCGGGTCAAATCCAGCCACGCGACGGCGAAGAAAGTCATCGAGAAGATGCCCCTCGAGGAGGACGAGGGGACCGACGAGGGCGACGGATCGGACGACGAGGGCGTCGAACCCGACGACGAGGACGGCCGCCCCGACCGCACCGACCGCGAACGGCTCGGCTCCCGGGACAACTTCTGGGGCGGCGACGGCCGCTGAGCCGGCTGTCCGACCGGCAACCAGCATTTAGTTGCTGTGACGGGAACTCCTTCGTGATGCCCGAGGAACAACTCTTCAAGACCGAGGAGGCGCGACCACGTCCGGAGATCGCCGACGTGCTCACGACGGCGGCCGAACAGATCGAGGACGGGACCGTCGTCCTCGGTGGTGGGAGCGAGACGCGGGAGGTCGACGTCCCGGAAACCCCCCGGTTCGAGGTCGAACTCGAACGCCTCACTGACTCCGAGACCGGCGAGCAGCGCTACGAACTCGAGTACGAGATCCGGTGGACGGAGTAATCCGCCACGAACTGTAGCTTTTTCAGCGGGCGGCGCCCACGAACGTTCATGACCGACGGTGACGCCCCGGGCGACGACGCCGACGGCGGCGGGA
>NZ_JBHUDH010000069.1:7075-7729 GCF_042678005.1 Halolamina salina
CGACCGCCGCGGAGCTGCTCGGGCAGGCGGGGTTCGACGCCGACGCCAACGTGCTCACCCGCCGACAGGCCGAGGTGCTCGCGCTCCGGGAGCACGGCCTCCGACAGGCTGACATCGCCGACCGGCTCGGCACCTCGCGGGCGAACGTCTCGAGCGTCGAGGCCAGCGCCCGGGAGAACGTCGAGAAGGCCCGGGAGACCGTCTCCTTCGCCGACGCGCTCTCGGCGCCGGTCCGGGTCCGCGTCGAGGACGGGACCGACCTCTACGACGTCCCGGATCTGGTGTACGAGGCCTGCGACGAGGCGGGGGTGAAGGTGGGCTACGCGGCGCCGGAACTGATGAAGATCGTCAGCGACGCCGCCGGCGACGCCATCCACGGGCGGGAGGTGCGCGCCGAACTCCTCGTGGGCGTCACGAGCGACGGGCAGGTGCGCGTGCGCCGGGCGTACGAGGAGTAGTCTTTCTCGCGAGGTTTCGACCGTTAGAACTCCCCCCGTTCGTCGAGCAGCGACACCAGTTCGCGCACTCGCCCGGCCTCGCTTTTCGGCACCACCAGCACGCGGTCGTCGTAGGCCACGACCGCGAGCCCCGAGACGCCGACCAGCGAGACGTGCTTGTCGTCGCTGACGACGACGTTGTCCGCGGCGTCGACGG
>NZ_JBHUDH010000070.1:0-1868 GCF_042678005.1 Halolamina salina
ATCAACCGGAATGTGTACGTGCTATTGCACGTGGGTGGCGGGTCGGATCACACGACGTGATCGTTACCAATCTGGTATTGCGTATCGGTTACCGTTCGCTGTCCGCCGGCCGAACCGGGGGACACCGAACTACCAGGGCTCACATCAGAAGCCGTCCTGTGGCGGACCACGGGGGCGGCGTCCTCATCTTTCTTCGGACCCGTATGTTTCGCTCGATGGGTCATAAACCCATCGAAGCGAGTCGGGTCCACGCACCGTCCCGGATCGTCCCGGGCCGCGGCGCGTTCTTCGCATTCCATCCGATGGGTGTGGAACACTTAACCCTGATGTTTCGATCGGCCACTGGGTGGCGTTACCGTGAGAGATTGTTCGCACGATCCGCCATCGACACCGGCGAACCGGTATATAAGGGAACCGTTTATAAGGGCAGGGTGAGCAATAAAGGGTGAACGATGAGTTCGCCGGCAGAATCAATCGAGATCCAGAACGTGGTCGCATCGACGGGTATCGGGCAGGAGCTCGACCTCGAAGCGTTGGCGGAGGACCTCCCGGGCGCGGACTTCAACCCCGACAACTTCCCCGGCCTCGTCTACCGGACGCAGAGTCCGAAGGCGGCGGCGCTGATCTTCCGATCCGGGAAGATCGTGTGCACGGGCGCGAAGAGCATCGACGACGTCCACGAGGCGCTGGGCATCATCTTCGAGAAGCTCCGCGACCTCACCATCCCGGTCGAGGAGGACCCCGACATCACCGTCCAGAACATCGTCTCGAGCGCCGACCTCGGGCACAACCTCAACCTCAACGCGCTCGCGATCGGGCTGGGGCTTGAGGACGTGGAGTACGAGCCCGAACAGTTCCCCGGCCTCGTCTACCGCATGGACGAGCCGGACGTGGTGATCCTCCTGTTCGGCTCCGGGAAGATCGTCATCACGGGCGGGAAGCGTACCGAGGACGCACAGGAGGCAGTCGAGCAGATCGTCGAGCGCATCGAGGGGCTCGGCCTCCTCAGCTGAACCGTCGACGCCGCCTCCCGACCCGTTTTTCGTCGCGCTGACGCAGTGTGATACCGGCGCAAGAGGAATAACCCTCCAGTACGAAGCCGCCGGTAGTGGCATCCCGTGACCACGGCCCGGACGGCCGGGGCGCCCCGGGCCCAGACACCAAGCACCGTACGGCCGAGCAGGCGGCGGTCCCCGAGGCGACCCGGCGGCGGCCCGAAGACCCGCCGATCCGGAACCCGGGACAGTACTCCCTGACCGACCACGTCCGCCAGCGGCTCGCACAGGGCGGCCGCTACGTCACCCTCGACGGCATCGACGCCGCGATCCGCGGGGGACAGCTCCGCTGGAACAGCAGCGACGGCTGGCGGTTCGCCCGCGTCGAGGAGGGGGTCCGGCTCGTCGTGGTCGTCTGCGACACCGACACCACCTCGCCGGTCGTCGTCACCGCGTGGACGGAGGTCGCCGACATCGGCGCCGCCCAGCGCTCGGAGCAGTGGGACCGGACCGACGTGGAGACGATCCGGCTCCGCAGCACGCTCTCGGAGCGTTCGGACGAGCACGTCCCCGAGCACATCCGCCCGCGCGACGTGCCTCGGCCGTTCTACGTCCGCGGCCACGAGCTGGTCACCGAGCCCGGCGACGGCCACCTCCGCTGTGTCGACTGTCACGGCCGCTTCCGTTCGAAGGGCGAGCTCGACCGCGCGGACTGCTCGCACTGAGTTTCGCGGGCGTGCGCCGTCACTCGCAAGGCGTATTCCCCCCGACCGCCAACCGCGGGTAATGAGTGATCTCTCCCTCTCGGAGTTCTACGACGCCGTCGAGGCGGCCGGCTACGGCGTCGTCTCGGAGACGGCGACGATCGCCATC
>NZ_JBHUDH010000070.1:1957-7909 GCF_042678005.1 Halolamina salina
GGAGGGTCGGCCGCTGCTGACGGCCGGCGAGTTCGCCCGCCGCCTCGACGCCAACCAAGCCGATGCCGATAACGCGCTCTCCCGGCTCGCCGACGAGGGGCTGCTCGAACGCGTCGACGTGGAGAACGACCCCGTGATCTGGTACCCGACGGAGTGGGGTGAGCTGGCCTCGCGCGAGCGCGTGGTCGTCTTCCCAGAACGGCGGGAGATCGTCGTCGACCGTCCGACGCAGTACACGCAGGCCCGCCTCTCGCAGTTCGCCCACCTCGTCGACACCACCGGCACCGAGCCCGGCACGCGCGGCTACCTCTACCGAATTCGCCCGGAGGACGTCTGGTCCGCCCCCTTCGACGGCGTCGCCGACCTGATCCTCACGATGCGGGGCGTGTTCCCCCGGCGCTACGAGGGGTTGGAGGAGTGGGTCGAGAGCCAGTGGAAACGGGCCAACCGCTTCCGGCTCGACACCCACGAGGACGGCTACACCGTCCTCACCGCGGCCACCGACGACCTCATGGGCAACGTCGCGATGGAGAAACTGGACGACGACGCGATCCGGGCGCCCATCTCCGACACCGAGGCGTGGGTCAACGAGGACGCCATCGCGAACATCAAGCGCACGCTCTACGAGGCGGGCTACCCGGTCGTCGACGACCGGGACCTCGAGAGCGGCGACCCGATCGACGCCGAACTCACGACCGACCTCCGGGAGTACCAGCAGTCCTGGGTCGACAGCTTCCTCGAGAAGCAGGCCGGCGTCCTCGTCGGCCCGCCCGGCTCCGGGAAAACCGTCGCCGCGCTCGGCGCGCTCGCGGCAGTCGGCGGCGAGACGCTGATTCTCGTTCCGTCCCGCGAACTCGCGGGACAGTGGCGCGAGGAGATCGAGCGCCACACCACCGTCGACCCGGAGCAGGTCGGCGAGTACCACGGCGGCGCGAAGCAGCTCCGGCCGATCACGATCGCCACCTACCAGATCGCGGGGATGGACCGCCACCGGACGCTGTTCGACGATCGCGAGTGGGGGCTGATCGTGTTCGACGAGGCCCACCACGTCCCGGCGCCGGTGTTCAGACGGTCCGCGGCGCTGCAGAGCAAACACCGCCTCGGCCTCACCGCCACGCCGGTCCGGGAGAGCGACGACGAGACCGACATCTACACGCTGATCGGCCCGCCGCTCGGGACTGACTGGTCGGCGCTGTTCGACGCCGGCTTCGTCGCCGAGCCCGAGGTCGAACTCCGCTACCTCCCGTGGGACGACGAACTGGCCGAGAACGAGTACGCCAGCGCCGACGGCCGCGAGCGCCACCAACTGGCAGCCACCAATCCCCGCAAGATCGAGGAGATCGGCCGACTGCTCGCCGACCACGACGGCAAGGCGCTGGTGTTCGTCGACTACCTCGATCAGGGCGAGGCGATCGCCGACGAACTCGACGCCCCGTTCGTCTCCGGCGAGACGCCCCACCACCGGCGCGAGCGCCTGTTCGAGTCGTTCCGCACGGGCGAGCGCGACGCGCTCGTGGTCTCCCGCGTCGGCGACGAGGGGATCGACCTCCCGAACGCCGAACTCGCGGTCGTCGCGTCGGGGCTCGGCGGCTCCCGCCGACAAGGCGCCCAGCGCGCGGGCCGCACGATGCGCCCGGTCGGGCGCGCGGAGGTGGTCGTGCTCGCGACCCACGGCACCCGCGAGGAGGAGTTCGCCCGCAAGCAGATGCGCCACCTCGCGGAGAAGGGCGTTCGTGTCCACGAGACAGTCGTCGGCGAGGAGACTGACGAACCGAGCGGCGACACGAGCAGCGACGAGGGGTGCGACGCCGACGTGAGCGACGACGGAGACGGAGCGACGACGACCGAGTGAGTCGGGATATGGGCACCGGCGGATCGACGCCGGCCACCCGCCGTACCGAGAGCGTTTAGGCGCCGGCCGCCGGCGACGAGCACATGGGCGACGAGCGACAGGCGACGTTCGGCAGCGACGGCACGCTGGAGACCGATCGGCCGCCGGAAGCGACCGGCGAGGACGACTTCGGCGAGGAGAAAGACCCCGACGAGACCGACGGCGGCTTCAGTCGGTACGTCGTCTCCAGCCTGCTCCAGAAGGCTGTCCGGCGCTCCGACGAGGAGATCGCGGCGTGGGCGGCGTGGGAGCTCGCGCGCTCGGGGTTCGGCTGGAACCTCTGGGAGCGGCTGAACCTCTACGTCGTCGAGGACCTCCGGGCCGGGCAGGACGTCGCGACGCAGGTGGCGCGCTACGAGGAATTGGCGACCGAACGCTGGGAGCCAGACGAGTGGCGCGGCCGCCTCTGTGCCGTGCACGCGGCGCTCGCGTGTGCCCGCGCGCAGTCCTCCCGTGAGGCCGCCAACGCCGACGAGTACTTCGGCGCCGTCGCGGAGCGCCGCGCGGAGGCCCACGAACGCGGCGAGGAACCGAGCCACGACTTCCCCGTCAGCGACCTCGAACCCGGCGGCCGCTTCGACGCGGTGTTCGACGGCCACACCGGCGAGGGGTCGCGCCGCGACCGCGGCACGGAGTTCTTCAAGACCCACGGCGCCCGCGTGGGGCCCGAGGGCGAGGGCGACCTCAGCGCCCGCTGGCAGCGCCTCGCGATGGTGCTGTCCTCGACAGAGTTCGACGAGGCAGACATCGAGCGGGCACTGGAGCCCACGGACGCTGAGGACCCGTGGGCCGATCCGGATTCGTAGGCAGTCGGCTCGTCGCCGACACCGCTGATCCATCGGGAGACGGTGAGACAGATTCCCCGCGGGACCACTTTTTAAGCGTGTTCGCAGTGGAGACGGCGTATGGATCTCACGGGGGTTCGCGTTCTCGACCTGACGCGGCTGCTACCGGGCCCGTACGCGACGCAGCTCCTCGCGGACATGAACGCCGACGTCGTCAAAGTCGAGGAGCCGAGCGTCGGTGACTACGCCCGGTCCATGGCGCCGAAGACGCCGGACGGCGTCGGGACGATCTTCGCGGCGGTCAACGAGGGGAAGCGGAGCATCACGCTCGACCTCGAGGACGACGACGGGCGCGAACTCTTCCACGAACTGGTCGCGGAGGCCGACGTGGTGATCGAGCAGTTCCGGCCGGGCGTCGCCGAGAAACTCGGCATCGACTACGAGTCGGTTCGCGAGCACAATCCGGAGATCGTCTACTGTTCGCTCTCCGGATACGGACAGGCGGGGCCGTACCGTGATCGGGTCGGGCACGACCTCAACTACGCGAGCGTCGCGGGGCTGGTCGACATGACGCGGGAACGGACCGACGGGAAGCCCGCGATCCCGGGCTACCCCATCGGGGACATGGCCGGCGGCCTCTTCGCCGCGTTCAGTGTCGTGAGCGCGTTGCTCAGTCGGTCGCTCGGTAACCGAGCCGGGAGCTTCGTCGACGTCTCGATGACCGACGCGATACTGTCGTTCGCACAGCCGGTGGCGTCGGCGGCGTTCGCCGGGGGCGATCCACGGCCGCGGGGGACAGAACTGACCGGGAAGCTCCCCTGTTACGACCTCTACCGGACCGCGGACGACCGATACGTCTCGATCGCCGCGCTCGAGCCGAAGTTCTGGCGGACCCTCTGTGAGGCGTTGGATCACCCCGAACTGATCGAGAACCACCACGCCGAGGACGAGGCCGTTCGGGAGGCGGTCCGGGAGACCCTCGCGACGACGTTCCGGTCGAAGACGCAGGCGAAGTGGGAGGAGGAACTGGGTGAGCAGGACGTGATGTTCGCACCTGTTCGGACGCCGAAGGAGGCGATCGGCGATCCCCACATCAGGAGTCGCGGAATCGTCGAGGACGACGGGTCTGGTGTGCCTCGGGTCGGTTTCCCCGCGAAATCGACGCCCGAACGCCGGCGCGGGCCGGATTCCGGGCTTCCGGGGATGGGCGAACACACGAGAGAGGTACTCGAATCGGTCGGCGTCGACGAGGCGACGATCGAGGCGCTCCGCGAACGGGACGTCATTTAGCCCGTGAGCTCGGACCATCGGCGTCGACGACATACGCGTTGCTCGTCGATCGAGCGTCGGGAGGAGAAATCCGCCCTCCCCGATTTGAACACTGTGAGACGATCCGACTCGCTACGCTCGTCGGCTGCGACTCACAAGCTCAAATCGGCTCAGTTGGATTTCTCTGCTCACTCCGTTCGCAGGAGAAATCCGCCCTCCCCGATTTGAACGGGGGGCAAGCCGATCTACAGTCGGCTGCTCTACCAGTCTGAGCTAAGGGCGGGCACTTCCACGTAGGTCCCGGTTCGGACTTAAGGATTGTCTCTTGTCCTCGCTACGTGAGTCAGTATCGCCCGACGACGACGGTCCCTCTGACGACCACATCGGCCGGGGAGGACACTGGATTGCTCCCTTCGAAACGGGTAAGCGCCCGGCGAGAGGAGCGTTCGGCGTGTCCTTCGCCGCCGTCGAGGAGCGAGTGCCGCCGATGGCCGCGCTGGCCGTCGCCGTCGTCGCCGTCAGCACCAGCGCCATCCTGATCCGCTGGTCGGGCGCGCCGAGCGTCGTGAAGGCGTTCTACCGGGTGGTGTTCACGACCGCGTTCCTGCTGCCGTGGGCGGTCGGCCGCTACCGCCACGAGTTCCGGGCGATCGAGCTCCGGGATCTGGGGGTCGCGGGGCTTACCGGCGTCGCGCTCGCGCTACACTTCGCGTCGTGGTTCGAGAGCCTGAACCACACCTCCGTCGCCGCCAGCGTGACGCTGGTCCAGAGCCAGCCGCTGTTCGTCGCCGTCGGCGCGTGGGCGCTGCTCGACGAGCGGCTCACCCGGCGGATGCTCGTCGGGATCTTCGTGGCGCTGTTCGGCGCCGCCACGATGTCGCTGGGCGACCCGCTGCTGGCGGCGATGGGGTTCGGCAGCTCGGACGGACTGGCGGGAACCGGGACGTACGGCAACGCGCTCGCGCTCGTCGGCGCCGTCTGCGCCGCCGCCTACGTACTCGCCGGACGGTCGCTCCGCCAGCGCGTCTCGCTCGTCCCCTACGTCGTCGTGGTGTACGTCGCCTGCTCGGTCGTCCTGCTCGTCGTCGCCGTCGCACAGGGCGCCCCGCTCGTCGACTACCCGCGCCACGAGTGGCTCCTGTTCCTCGGGATGGCGGTCGGCCCGGGGATCTTCGGCCACACCGTGATCAACTGGGCGCTCGCCCACGTCGAGTCCGGCGTCGTCTCGGTCAGCCTGCTGGGCGAGCCAGTCGGGAGCACGGTGCTCGCGCTGCTTCTCCTCCCCGGCGAGGTGCCCACGCCGACGACGATCGTCGGTGGTGCCGTCGTCCTGCTGGGCATCTACCTCACTGCCGAGGCACGGAACCGTGACTGACTCGACCGATGCCACGGCCGGCCGGCCCATCGACGACGCCACGGCGCGGCGCTACGTCGGGAGCCAGATCGCGCTGTTCCTCGCGACGCTGCTTCACGCGCTGCTGACGTGGCCGCCCTCGGAGACGGTCGTGCTGTTCGCCGGCGGTATCGCGGTCGCGTTCGCCGTCGAGGCGCCCGCGATCCGGGCCGGGCTGTTCACCCACTACCTCCGCCCGCGACTCGTCGGCGTCCCCGTCTCGATCCTGCTCGCGTGGCCCGCCGTCGTCTACCTCGCAGTCCGGACGGCGTCGCTGATCGTCGACGGTCCGGTCGCCGTCGCCGGGCTGGCCGCGGTGCTGGCGACGCTTGCCGACGCCGCGGTCGAACCGAGCGCGGTCCGCGACGGCGCGTGGGCGTACGCGGACGCCCTCCCCGGCCCGCGCGTCCGCGGGGTGCCGTGGTGGAACGCCGCCGGCTGGCTCGGCGTCGTGTTCGTGACGGCGCTGCTGCCGGCCGCCGTGTGAGACGTCGCTACTCCAGCAGCTTCTTCGTCTGCCGGTGGCGGTAGCGGAACATCGGCTCGAAGCCGACGACGCCGAGCGGTCCCAGCGCCCGACCGAGCCCGCCAAGCGGGAGCCGGTAGACGACGCG
>NZ_JBHUDH010000070.1:7990-12931 GCF_042678005.1 Halolamina salina
GACCGAGCCCGCCAAGCGGGAGCCGGTAGACGAGGCGGTCCTCGATCACCGTCCCGTCGCCGTCCCCGCGGAAGCGGTGGGTGTGTTTCCAGCGCGGGAACGGGCCGCCGCGCATCTCGTCGCGGAACCACGCCACGCCGTTGCCCTCCTCGCGGTCGGTGATGACCGAAGTCCAGCGCTGGCGCGGCCCGACACCGAACGGACGCAGCGACATCTCGATCTCGCTGCCCTGCATCAGCACCTCGGGGTCGGGTTCCCCGTCGGGGCCGCGGACCTCGCCGACCTCGAGGTGCATGAACCCGGGGGTGAGCGCCTCCAGCCCCTCGACCCGGGAGTGAAACGCCCAGACCTCCGAAAGCGGGGCGTCGACGCGAGTGCGGCGCGTGTACGTGGGCATGGGGAGAACTACGGGCGGCGTCGGGATAACAGCGGGGGCTACCGGCCGTCGAGTGTCGAGAAAGGTCGCGCTCGGTCGTCAGCGGTCACACCGAGTCGGAGCCGGCGCTTACAGCCTGTCGGCGTCGATATCGACGCCGGACGGCGCCACGACGAGGAACCCTCGAAAGTGGGTCAGCGACCCGCCTTCCGCCCGGATCTCGCGGGCGAACCCCGCGGCCAGCGTGTTCAGGTCGCCCGCCACGTCGAGGACGAGCACGTCGCCCGACCGGACGGCGTCGATCCACTCGTCGGGGTCGGTTTCGCCGTCCAGTACCCCGAGCACCACGTCACCCGCCCCGTCGTCGTCGGGGAGCTCCTCCTCGGCGCGGGTGAGGTCGAGGCCGAAATCGCTCATACTCGCCGTTGGGCGGGAGACGGTTAAAAAGGAGTCGGCAACGGGCCGATGTACTGAAACGGGTGGCCTCACAAGGGGTGGTATGGCCTGTGATCACGAACTCGACAGCGAGTACCTCACGACCACCGACAGCACCGTCACGGACATCCGCGGTGCCGGCGAGTCGCTCCGTATCGACGTCGTCGTCCCCTGCCCGGACTGCGGGCAGGCGCTCGAACTCACGCTGAGCGAGGAGAGCCGCGAGGAGGTCGACGTCGACTTCCCGCTCGACGACGCGGAGATCGCCAACAGCTAACGCCGGCCTCGGGAGCGCCCTACTCCTGATAGGCGATGCGGACCTGTTCCCACCGCCCCTTCTCGATCAAGTGTTCCTGTAGCGTCTCCGCGTAGCGTTCGAGCAGTTCCTCGGCCTCGTCCATCCGGTCGGGTTCGCCGCCGCCGTCGCCGCCGACGCCAAGGGCGTCTTTCACCGAGGAGAACACGCCGTCGCCGTCTCCCCCGCTATCGCCGCCGGCGCCGGCGGGGGCGCCGCCCATCCCGCGCTCCATCTTCTCGACCTCGGGCATGATCCCCGCCACCTTGTCGGTGTCCGGGACGATCCGGGCGTCCTCGGGATCGTCGGCGTCGGCGATCTCGAACTCCGCCGCCGTCATGATCAGTCCCCACTCCTGGTTCGAGAACGGGGAGTCACGGACCTCCGCGGCGAACTGCTGATCGACCGCCATGCGCTCGCCGACGATGGCGTCGGTCCAGTCTGAGTCGCTCATACCGCCCCGTACGCCGACGGTGCGTTTCAGGGTTTCCCCACCGACGCTGCCCCCGCGCACCATCCGCCGAACGCCTGCATAACTTACAGCGATACTCCGTATGAGCGCCGTGCGTTATCGCCCGTCTTTATCAGATATCCCAGTCCGCTTTCCCTCGCCACAACTACAGTAGAAACGCACGCAGGCATTGGGGTGTCGCCAGAGTCGAGCCCGACAAGTACTTATACCGCGACCCGATCGGAACCACCACGCAGATGAGCCGAACCATCCGCCGCGTCGCGCTGTTCGCACTCTACCAGCTCACGGTCCTGCTCGGGATCGCGCTGCTGCCGGTCGCGCTGTTCACCCGCCGCCTCGGCGTCCCGCTGCCGCTCGGTCGAGCCGTCGACGGCACGAAGGCCGCCTACGAGGCGACGGAGTAGCCGAGGGCTTTCTCTTCGAGCGCCGCCCGCGAAGCGGCGCCGCCGGGGTTTCGAAAGCGGGGAGTTCTCCCCGAAGGGGTGGCTTTATCAGCGTTCCCCGACTAGCGTTCGTCAATGCGAACACCTGCTGATCGGTCAGGACTCGACCCGCTGAGCGGCGACCAGTCCGACGTTTTCGGCCCCGAACTCGGGGAGTTCCCCCACGCCGACGAGCGTCGTGCACAGGCCGCGACCGACGATGGGATGAAGACCGGGACGACCACGATCGGCATCAACGCCGGCGACGCGGTCGTGCTCGCGACGGACATGCGTGCCAGCATGGGCAACATGGTCTCCAGCAAGGACGTCCAGAAGGTGGAGCAGATCCACCCGACGGGCGCGCTCACCATCGCCGGCTCGGTGTCGGCGGCCCAGTCGCTGATCGAGACGCTGAAAGCCGAGTCGAACCTGTTCGAGGTCCGCCGCAGCAAGCAGATGTCGATGCAGGCGCTCTCCACGCTGACGGGTAACCTCCTGCGCTCGGGCGCGTTCTACATCGTCTCCCCCATCCTCGGCGGCGTCGACGACACCGGCGCGCACGTCTACTCCATCGACGCGCTGGGCGGCACGACCGAGGAGGACTACGCGGTCTCCGGCTCCGGCTCCCAGTTCGCGCTGGGCGTGCTCGAACAGCAGTTCGAGGAGGAGATGGGGATCGAGGACGCGAAGACCGTCGCCACCAAGGCGATCAAGAGCGCGATGGAGCGCGACACCGCCTCCGGCAACGGGATCAACATCGCCGTCGTGACCGACGAGGGCGTCGAGGTCACGAAGGAGAAGGAGATCGACAAGCTGCTCTAAACCGATCGCGGCGGGCGACCGGCAGCGACCGTCGTGTCGCTGCTCGGAGCCGATGCCGCGATGGTGTCTGTAGCAAAACGCCGCGTTTCACGTTCTCCCGCTTTCCACCGTCGAACAGCCGTGTGACCGTCCTACGCCCAATCCGCGAACGACCCCTGCAGCAGCGTCTCACGCTGCTGGTGGACGTACTCGCGTTTGGTGTCCTGCACCGCGTCGGCGAACGGCTCCCCGTCCTCGGTCCGGTCGCGTGCGCGGTCGAGCTTCCACGACGCCGGAGTCACGCGGTTCTCGACGCGGTAGCGTAGCGGCGCGAGGTACTCCTCGGCGGCGGCTTCCGAGCAGCCAGCCGACTGCAGCCCCGCGCTCGCGTTCGCGAGCAGGTCGTCGTACAACTCGTCGGTGTCGGTCGTCCGCGCGCCGTCGGCGGTGATCCAGTGGAGGTCGGCGTCCAGCCCCTCACGCATCGCGTCGTAGAAGTTCGACTCGGCGGTCGCCCAGTCGAGTTCGTCGACCGGGTGGGCGTGGCGGGGGAGCTGCTGCATCAGCCCCGCGAAGGCCGCGAGGAACGCGACCGTGTCGGCCACGGTCGGCTGGCCGGGCAGCGGGCGGAACTCGATGCGGGCGTTGGCCGCCGAGCGGGTCGAGCCGCCGAACACCGGCCGCACCCAGCGCCAGTACGTGCCGTGTTTCGCCCGGAACGTCGGGAACTGGTCGTCGAATCGGTCGCCGTCGTCGTCGGTCGGGATCGGCACCACCACGTCGTCGCCCGCGATGCGGTCGACGGCCTCCTCGACGGTGTCCAGATCCGGCGGGAACGCGACCTTCTCGGCGTCGTCGGTGTTGAGCACCGACTCGAACACGGCGATCCGGTGCTCCGCGTGCGCTTCGTCGAGAATCGTCTCGGCGTCGACGCCGTCGGCGTAGAGGTCCGGCGGGAAGAACGGGGCGTTCACCCCGAGCGCGAGCAGCGGGCCGGCGATCCGCAGCGCGTACGTGTGGTGCCGGGGGAGGTCGGCCGCCCGGCTCATCTGGTAGTGAGGCTGGATCGACGTGATCAGGCTCTCGGGCATCACCGTGTCCGCTTCGATGTCGACGTTGGGCGCGTCGACGGTCATCGGCCCCGCCAGCGCGCCGCTGTTGGACATCGCGTGGTAGCGCACGGCGTCGCTCATGTTGACCGCGACCCGGACGCCGTCGTCGACGACGCTGTCGGTGAGATACTCCCGTGCGGTCTCGCCCGCGGGCGGGATCGTCCAGATGCCGTCGCTGACCAGCCGCATCCCCTCTGCCTTGGTGCAGTCGCGGGCGTTCTGGAGGTGTGACCGGATCTCGGCGGACTGTGCGGCCATCCCGTAGCTGTTGAACGGCTGCGGGCTGGTGGTCATCTCGGCGTTGTGCAGCCCGAGCTCCTTCTCGAAGTCGAGCAGGTCGAACAGCCGCCGTGGCACCCGCATCAGCGTGCCGTCGGTCGCGTCGTTCTCCGCCCACCGGCCGTCGGCGTCGGCGTAGAACTCGTACTCCATCCCCACCACGGCGCGGTGGTTGTCGAACGCCCCCTCGCGGAGCAGCGACTTCACGACCTCCGCGTCCTGTGCGGCCCGCTGGGCGAACGCGTCGGCGTCGACGGACTGCAACTCCCTGACCCGGTCGGCGAGCGTCTGTTCCATGCCCGTGGCTGTGTGTACGGAGAGGGAAGAGCCCGTGGGCCGACGGCCGGCGCCGCATCGGCGGCCTTTTTTGGGGGTTGCTCCTACCCCAGTCAGATGCAGTTCGCCGCCTTCGCCGACCGCGCCGCCGAACTGGAAGCCGAGCCCGCCGACCTCGAGACCGTCTCCTTGGTCGCGGACCTGCTCCGGGACGCCGGCAGCGAGATCGAGACCGTCGCGCGCGTCCTGCAGGGCCGGGTGTTCCCGGGCTGGGACGCCCGCACGCTCGACGTGGGGCCCGCGCTCTGCTACGAGGCGCTCGCGAAAGCCGCCGGCACGAACGTCACCGCCGACGATATCGAGGAGCGGCTGGCTGACGAGGGCGAGATCGGCGCCGTCGCCGAGGGGCTGCACCTCGGCGGCCAGCAGGGGCTGGGCGCGTTCGCGAGCGGTGGGGGCGGGAGCGACGGTCC
>NZ_JBHUDH010000071.1:0-3030 GCF_042678005.1 Halolamina salina
CGCGGGCGTCGGCGACCTCGACGCCGGCGTCGCGGAGGTCTTCGACCGCGGACTGGTGGGTAACCGCCGGGCCGTCACCCAAGAGGCCGGCGCGCTCGAGCAGCATCGCGCCCGTACAGACCGAGGCGATCGTCGTCCCGCCCGTGTGGTGGTCGAGGATCTCCGCCGGGAGGTCGCCGGCGTCGTACTCGCGGCGAACGCCGCCCTCGCCCGCGGACCACCCGCCGCCGGGAATCACGAGCAGGTCCGGAGCGTCGTCCTCCTCGGGGTCGGCGAGGGTGCCGTCGACGCCGACATCGAGGCCGTGGCTCGCGACCACGCGCTCGCGTGGCTCGTGGGTGACCAGCGAGACGGTGCAGTCCGCGCCCGCACGGGCGGCGTTCTGGAACACCTCGAACGGGCCGACCGCGTCGAGTTCGTCGAAGCCGTCGTACAGCAGCACGTCGATACGCGTCGTCATGTGGCGGTATGGGCGCCCGGAGCGCAAAAGCGTCCCGGGGTTCCGGGAAGGAAACGGTTAATCCGGGGCAGTCGGGAGCCGAACTATGACCAACTGTCCGTCCTGCGAACGGGAAGTGCGGAAGCTCGAACGCGCGTTCATCGACGCCGACTGGGGTGAGCCGGTGGTCTGGCAGTGTCCCCACTGCGAGACCATCTTGGGGACGACGGATACCGCGACCCACGGGTGAAACAGGCCACGGCCCGCGGTCGGCGGCGGCCGGCGGGCCGCTGTCGGTGACGAGACGCCGTGGGTGTGCCCGCGTCGACGGCCGCGAGCGACAGAAAGCCTATGCCGGCCAGCACGCATGTTCCGGCCGTGTCCCCGAAACGGTATCTCGGTCTCGCACGCGCCGCCCTCCTGCTCGTCGGCGCCGGAGTGTTCTGTTACGGCCTCTACGTCGGTGCGACGATCCCCGAACCACCGCCGAACAGCGACGGGGTTCCGACGGGGTTCGCGGTGATCTTCGTGCTGCTCGCCCAGTCCGTCGGCGCCGCCCTCGCCCACGTCGGCTACGCCTTGCCCGCGGGAAGCGGGCGGTTCCGGTTCGGCCCGCTCGCGGATCGGGCCGCAGTCGTCCGTGCCGGGGCGGCGACCGTCGTGTTCGTCGCTGCGCTCGGTCTGCTGACTGCGCTCGGCTGGGTACTGCCGGAGTCGCTCCCGCGGGCCGTCTCCGGCACGTACGCCTTCTCGTGGCTCGGCGCCGTCGTCGGGAGCCTCACGGTCGTCGTGCTCACCGCCGTGCTCGCGGTCGGTACCGGGCTATGGCGGCTCGTTCAGGACGAACCGATACTCGGCCGTGGCGCCGACGGTTAGCCCGCTCCGAAACCGACAAGCGCCGCGGCCGCCGACCGCCGGTATGAACCCACTCGATCGCTACGAGCGCCTCGTCGACGACGCCGAGGCGTTCCGCGCCGCCTGCGACCGACCCCTCCCCTCGGTGGTCCGGGTCAACGGGATCGCCGCCACCCCCGAACGCGCCCGCGAAGCGCTCGACGAGGAAGGAGTCACGTACGAGATGGTCGACTGGAGCGACCGCCTGCTCCGACTGCCCGACGGCTCCCCCGGCACGACGTGGCCGTACGTCCACGGCTGGCTCCACGGGCAGGAGGAGGTGTCCGCGCTGCCCGCGCTCGCGCTCGACCCCGATCCGGGCGACCGCGTCTGGGACGCCTGCGCGGCGCCGGGGAGCAAGACCTGCCACCTCGCGGACCTGATGGACGACTCCGGCGTCCTGATCGGCAACGACAACAACCTCGGCCGGCTCTCGGCGCTCCGGCACAACGCCGAGCGACTCGGCGTGAGTAATCTGGTCGTGACGAACGACGACGCCCGGAACTTCTCGCTCGACTCGCTGGGGATCGACGCGCTGGACGGCGCGGTCGCGGACGTGCCCTGCTCGTGTGAGGGCACCTGCCGGAAGAACCCCGACGTGCTGGAGAAGTGGTCGCTGGGCCACGTCGAGAGCCTCGTCGGGATCCAGAAAGGGATCCTGCGGCGGGCGATCGAACTCACTCGCCCGGGCGGCGAGGTGGTGTACTCGACCTGTACGTTCGCGCCCGAGGAGAACGAGGCCGTCGTCGACCACGCGATCGAGACCACCGACGCCGAGATGGTCGAGTGGGACGCGCCGCTGGAAACGTCGCCCGGCGTCACCGAGTGGGAGGACCAGCAGTTCGACGACTCGCTCCGGAAGGCCCACCGCGTCTACCCCCACCAGAACGACACGGGCGGGTTCTTCGTCGCGAAACTCCGGGTCGGCGGTGGAGATGCGGGCGAGGAGGTGAGCGCCTAATGGGCGAGAACGACGGCCAGCGGTTCGATCGACTGCCCGCGACGCCCGCGGACCGCGAGGTCGAGGGACGAGCCTCGCGCGAGGAAGTGGTCGACTGGTGGCAGGAGCGCTTCGGCGTCGATCCCGAGACGTTCGACGGCGTGACGTTCTGGGAGAAGGGTTCGGGGAAGATCTGGGCGTTCAGCGCCGAGCTCCCCTCCCCCGTCGAAGCGGAGGGGCTGGGGATCACCGTACTCCGGACCCGACAGGAGCACTGGAAGCCGACGACGACCGGCGTGCGTCGGTTCGGTCGCGACGCGACGCGGAACGTGATCGAACTCGGCCCGGGCGAGGCGGCGGCGTTCGCCGCCGGCCACGACCAGCAGCTCGAGCGCTGGGACGGCGACTGGGGCTACCTGATCGCGGCCCACGAGCTCGCCGGCGAACTCGAACCCATCGGCGTCGGCCTCTACCTCCACGGCGAGCTTCGCTCGCGGGTGCCGAAGGGGTATCAGGAGGAGATGACGACGCTCGACTGAGCGCTACCCCGCCGACTCGCCGTCTTTCTCCCGCACCGTCCCGCCGCCGAGTCCCTCCCACTCGACGCGGTAGCCGAGCGCCGAGAGCGCGGCCGAGGCGTCGGTGAGGCCGTGCTCCGCCAGCACCGCCTCCGCCGCGGAGAGATCCATCCCGGCCTCGATCGCCTCGACCGCGCCCTGGCGGGCGTGATCAGGCGTCGGGAAGTCGGGCTGACCGA
>NZ_JBHUDH010000071.1:3105-11010 GCF_042678005.1 Halolamina salina
AGCGTCCGCCCGACGAGGCGGTGCTCGGGGAACGATTTGTCTTCGACCGCGTCGACGCTCACGCCGTACTCGGCGGCCAGTTCTTCGAGGCCGACGGCGTCCGCGTCCGGCACTATCTCCTCGGGCAGCCCCGCGGCGGCGTCGGCCACCAGATCGGCCTCGAACTCTCGGAGGGCGTCGAGAACGTCCTTCACGCGGACCGACCCCGAGTAGGGGATCGCGCGGTGGTCGCGGGCCTCGATCGCCTCGCTCGCGGCCAGCGACTCGTCGACGGCGACGAGCAGCGCCACGTCCTCGACGCTCTCCAGCTGAGAGAGCTTCTTCTCGACGTACTCGGGGGTCCAGAACCCCATAATCTCGAAGTAGACGCGGAAGCGGTCGGCGACCGATTTCGACTCGGCGCCGGCGGGCGCGTAGTCGAACGCGAAGTCCGGGATCATCACGCGATTTCCGGTCTCCAGCAGTTCGGGCTCGCGCACGAGGCTCCAGTCGGTGTCGAGGCTCTCGAAGGCGGCCGCGAACTCCGCCTCGACCGAGGAGTCGTACGTCGGCTCCGCGATCGGTTCGACGCCCGGCACGGACACGTCCTCGTCGGTCAGCGTCATCGTGCGCTCGCGGCCGCGGTCGTCGATCGTCGCCGAGAGCCGCCAGTCGTCGGTCGCCGCGACCGAGCGCAGCAGCCGGGCGAACGCGGTGCCGTAGCGCCGCGTCGCCCGGAACAGCGAGTCCGGCCCGGTCACCACCAACTCCCGCCCCTCGTCCGTCCGCCGAACCTCGTACATCAGGCCGAGTCGCTTCACCGCGCGCACCAGATCCGCCGGCTCCGAACTCCGCACCCGGACCTCGGTGGCGTCGAACAGCGCGGTCTGCGCGAGCGAGAGGTCGTACTGTTTCAGCAGCGTTTCGGGATCCCAGCGCGGCTCGAACGAGGTGAGGATCTGGTTCCCCTCCCGGTCGGCGTACAGCGATCGCTCGACGTCGTCGACCTCGACACCCAACCGCTCGGCCGCAGTCGCGAGTGCCTCCCCGCGCTCGGCATCGCTCGCGACGCCGACCGACTCCGCACTCTCGAACGTCACTCGGCGGGTCCGGCGCGGGGGCACCGGCGCGCGCGTCTCGAACGTCGCATCGCGCTCTAACAGCGCCGCCAGCCCCCGAACCAGCTTGAACGAGTCGGCCTCGCGCTCGGCCGCTTCGAGCGCGTCCCGGAGCCGGGACCGACGTTCGCCGACGTGGCCCTGAAACGTCCCCAGCAGGCTCGCCGCCAGCGCGCGGTCGCCCTCGTCGGTGAACTGGGGGTGGTAGCCGCCGGCGGCCCGCGACACCCGGAGGTGTTCCTTCCGCAGCACACGCGGCGTTGGCGCGGGGAGCCTAAAACGCCGCCGGAGCGGTCGCCCCGGAGTTCAAGTACGATAGCGCGACCAGAGCCGTCGTCGTCTGAACACGACCACGGAGCGGCCGAGGCGGGAGCGCGGAGCACCCTCCGTGGAGCGATCGCGCCGCCTGTTCACCATCGGGGCTGCGAGCCGCCAGTCAACGTTCGACCGAGACCGGAACTCACCACAGGGGAACGCTGATTGTCTCCCCCGAACAGTCACGACTGTGCAGCGACGCCAGTTCCTCCCGCTGGTCGCGGTCGGGCTTGCGGGCTGTGTGAGCGCCAGCGACGGCTCCGGCCCGCGGAACGCGCCGACGGAGGCCGAGGACGGTGAGCCGGTGGAGACCACGCGAGGGCTCAGTATCGTCGACGGGTCGCCGCGCGAGGGCGAGGATGGGGCGCTCGTGCTCGCGATCGGCGTCGAGAACACCGCCGACGGCACGCGAAGCGATACGCTCGTCGGACGGGCGACGGTCGAGACCGACGACTGGACCACCGAGTACGATGCCACCCGGGAGGTCTCGCTCGACGGTGGCGCCGCCGCCGAGGTCGAACTCGTCTTCGACGTGCGCTACGAGACGTGGGCGGGCGGCGGCGGGCTCTCCTACGGCTGGGCCGGGCAGTTCGAGGCCTAACGGCGACGATCGGCGACACGCTCCTCGGCGGTCTCCTCGCTGACGACCTCGTACAGCAGCGCCCGCGAATCGTCATCGGTCGGGCGGAGTATCCGGCCGAGTCGCTGGGTGAACTCGCGTTCGCTGCCCGAGCCGGCGAGCAACACGCCGACGTTGGCGTCCGGTACGTCGACGCCCTCGTCGAGCACGTTCGCCGTCACGACCCGGGAGTACTCCCCGGACCGGAAGCGATCCAGGATCTCCCGACGCTCGGCGGCACCCGTCTCGTTCGTGATCGCGGGGAGGAGGTACCGCTCGGAGAGCCGGTACACGAGGTCGGTGCTCGCGGTGAACACGATCACGCGGTCGTCCCGGTGGCGGTCCAACAACCGACCGAGTTCGTCGACCTTCCGGTCGGCCTCGCGGACGATCCGGCGGGCGCGCTGCTTGGCCAGCAGCGCCTCCCGCGCCTCGGGGTCGCGGCCGGAGCGCTTCACGAGCTCCTGATAGTCGCTCCCGCGTTGCATCGAGATGTTCGATCGCTTGAGGTAGTCGACGAACGTCCCCTGTGCTTCCTCGTAGGCCTCGCGCTCCTCGGGGGTGAGATCCACCTCGATCCGCCGAATCTCGTACTCGGCGAGGTGTTCGCCGGCGAGATCGTCGGCATCGAGCGTGTACACGCGGGGGCCGACGAGGTCGGCGATCGCCTCGTGGGCGCCGTCGGGGCGTTCGAACGTCGCGGTCAGGCCGAGCCGTGCGGGCGCCGCCAGCAGCCGGGCGATCTCGCGGTACCCCTCGCCACCGAGGTGATGAACCTCGTCGAAGACGACGAGCCCGAACTGCCCGCCCACGTTGTCGGCTTTCAGGTACGCCGAGTCGTACGTGGAGACGGTAATCGCTTCCCGGCGTTGCTCGCCGCCGCCGAACTGGCCGATCGCGGTGTCGAACTCCGCTTCGAGTTCGCGGCGCCACTGGTCGAGCAGGTCGACCGTCGGGACGACGATCAGCGTCGGGACGCCGAGCTCGGCCATCGCGGCGATCGCGAGCACCGTCTTGCCCGCGCCGGTCGGAAGCTCCACGATCCCGCGGTCGCCGGCGTCGTGCCACGCGTCGAGCGCCGCCTGCTGGTACTCCCGCAGTTGGTAGCGCGTCGAGAGCGAGAGCGGCTCCGTGTCGAGCACGCGGTCGCGGTAGTCGGCTCCTCGATCGTCGAGCGCGCCCCGGAGGTCGGCGTAGCGGTACGCCGGCGCGCGGTAGCCGCCGGTCCGCTCGTCGGCCTCGAGAAACGCGTACTCGTCGGCGATCTCGGCGAACGTCGAGCCAGCGTCGTCGCTCACGGCCCGAACAGTTCCGTCCTCGAATCGGAGCGTGAGCGTCACGGTCGGCGTTCGGCGCCGTGGCGCTTGTGGATTTCGGGGTCGCTCCGAACCGCTTACCACCGCGGGGCCGATAGCGACGGCCATGACCGACGACACCGACGAGGCAGTCGCGGCGTTTCTCGACGCCGCGGACACCGTGTACGAGGAGTACGACAAGGGGTACATGAACGCCGACGTGGCGCTCTCACAGCTGGAAAGCCGGATCGATACGCTGCGGGACGCCGTGGAGGAGTAAGGCTACTCCTCGATCAGTCCGCGGACGTACTCGACGGTCTCGCCGAAGCCGTCGTCGGCCCGCTCGCGCGGGCGATCGAGGTCCACGTCGACGATCTCCTGCACTCGTCCCGGGCTGGGCGCCATCACGACGATACGATCCGCGAGTGTCACCGCCTCGGTGACGTCGTGGGTGACGAACAGCACCGTCTTATTCGTCTCCGTCCAGATCGACAGGAGTTCCTCGTGGAGCATCGAGCGCGTCTGGGCGTCGACGCTGCCGAACGGCTCGTCCATCAGGAGGATCTGTGGATCGACGGCGAGGGCGCGGGCGATGCCGACGCGCTGTTTCATCCCGCCGGACAGCTCTTTCGGGTAGGCGTCCGCGAACTCCTCGAGCCCGACGAGGTCGAGCATCGACGCGACGCGGCGTTTGCGTGCCGCGTCGTCCATCGGCTGCTGTTCGAGCCCGAACGCGACGTTACCCCGTACGGTACGCCACGGGAACAGGTGGTACTCCTGGAAGACGATCCCCAGATCCGGCGAGGGCTCCGTGACCGGCTCGCCGGAGAGGCGAACCTCGCCCTCGGTCGCCGACTCCAGCCCGCCGATGATCCGGAACAGCGTGGTCTTCCCACAGCCCGAGGGACCGACCACACAGACGAACTCCCCCTCCTCGACGCCGAAGCTCACGTCGTCGAGCGCGTGGACCGGGCCGTCCTCGCCCTCGTACGTCTTCGAGACCCCGTCGACGACGACGCGTCGGTCGGATCCACTCATCGCCACGCCAACACCCGGTTCTGGACCGCGCCGACGCCGCTGTCGAGCACGAGGTACACCAGACTCATCAGCAGGATGTACGCGAGCACCGCGTCCACCGAGAGGTTCTGGGAGGCAGTGTAGAGTTCGCGTCCGACGCCGGAGACGCCCATGAGCTCCGCCGCGATGATCAGCATCCAGCACCGGCCGATCCCGGTCCTGATCCCGGTGACGATCTCCGGCAACGCGGCGGGCAGCACCACCTTCCGGATCAGGCCGAGATCGGTGTCGACGCCGAGGGAGTCCGCCACGTCGACGAACTCCTCGGGGACGCTGTCGACGCCGCCGTACGCGGCGTAGTAGTTGATCCAGAACGCTCCCGCGGCGATGATGAACGCCGCGCCGGCGTGGTTCAGCCCGATCCACGCGATCGCGAACCCGATCAAGGCCAGCGGGGGCACCGGCCGGAGCACCCGCACGAGCGGTGTCGCGACGTCGTCAGCGAGGTCGCTGTAGGCCATCGTGACCCCGAGTGCAATTCCCAGCGTCGTGCCGATCACGGTACCGGGGAGCCAGTGGGTGAAGCTCGCGAGCAGCGCATCCGCCATCGCGCCCGACCGGAGTTCGGTCACGAACACCTCGACGACGGCGACGGGCGACGGCAGCACGTAGGGGGGGTTGAACCACGACGCCACCGTCCAGAGTAGGACGAACGCCGCGACGCCGAGCGTGCCCCGGACGAAGCGTCGACGGTCGTACTCGCCGCCGAACTCGATCCCGAGATCGGTCTCCAGTCGCGTGCTCATTCGAGGCCGTCGTAGAGCGAGTAGTCGAAGATCTCGTCGACGGTCAGTTCGGCGTCGGTCTTGCCGAGTTCGGCGGCGTACTCGGCGAACACTTGGGTTCCCTCCTCGATCGTGTGGGGGTCAGTGATGAAGTTCGAGAGCGGCGAGTCCATGGCCTGCTTCGCCGTCTCGGGGCTGAGCGACGACTCGCCGATCACCGTACTCGCGTGCTCGGCCGCCGTCTCCGGGTTGGCCCGTACGAACTCGGTCGCACGCCGGTGTTGGCGGACGAACTCGGTCCCGGCGTCGCTCCCGCGGACGTCGTCGCTCATTAGCGTCACCGCCGCCGGCTGACCGGGCATGAACTCCCCCGAGGTCGTGACGAACTCGTAGGGCAGCCCCGCGTTGTCGATCTTGGTCGGGACTGGCTCCATGATCGAGGTGCCGTCGACCTCGCCGTTGGCCAGTCCCTGGAACACCGCGTTCGCACCGCCGAGGCCGGTGATCTCGACGTCGTCGTTGGCGGCCGGGTCGATCCCGAGATCGTCGCTGAGCCAGTACCGAAGCAGGATGTCCGGCACCGACCCCTCGGGGAACGTGCCGAACTCGAACGGCCGCCCCTTCTCGGAGGCCCACTGGGCGAAGGAGTCGGCGGGGTTCTCGGGGTCCCACATCGCGAGGAACTCCTCGTGACCGATGATCCCCATCGGCTCCTCGATGTTGGCGGCGACCACCTGTGCGGCGATCCCGCGGTCGATCACGATCATCGCCGGGACGATACCGAACATCGCCACGTCGATCTCGCCGGAGGCGTACGCCTGTACGATGTCGGGACCGCTGGAGAACTCCGTGCCGTCAATCTCGGCGCTCAGTTCGTCGAAGTACCCCTCCTCCTGCATCACGAAGTACTGCATGTCGGGGTAGATCGGCATGTACGCTACGGTGAGTTCGTCGTTGCCGGCGCCGCCGCCCAGACAGCCCGCGAGGCCGAACGTCGCCGCCGCACCCGTCGCCTTCAACGCGTCGCGCCGCGAAACACGGCTGTTCTGACTCATTACGTCCGTTTGTCGGCCACCACTTAATGCACTCCTGCCGTCGGCGAGAACCTCGTTCGGTCAGTGACGCCGAAATCCGGCCGGAGATCGACGGGAAACGCCGCATCTCCGCTAACACCGGCGCCGACGCCGAACGTATCCGTCCGAGGAAGCGGCAATTACGCCCGGTAAACGGAGAGCAACCATTAACGCACTCCCCACCGACCTCGGAGGTATGCCCCAGTTCTCCGACCGCGTGGAGCGTATCGCCATCTCCGGCATCCGGGAAGTGTTCGAGGCCGCCGGCGAGGACGCGATCAACCTCGGCCTCGGTCAGCCCGACTTCCCGACGCCTGATCACGCCCGCCAGGGCGCGGTCGAGGCGATCGAGGCCGGGAAGACCGACGCCTACACCGGCAACAAGGGGATCCCTGAACTCCGGGAGGGGATCGTCGCGAAGCACGAACGCGACCTCGGCCTCGAGTACGACCCCGAGCAGGTGATCGCGACCGCCGGCGGGAGCGAGGCGCTCCACATCGCACTGGAGGCCCACGTCGGCCCGGGGGATGAAGTGATCATTCCGGACCCCGGCTTCGTCGCCTACGACGCGCTGACGAAGCTGACTGGGGCGGAGCCGGTCCCGGTGCCGGTCCGCGACGACCTCACCATCGACCCCGAGGCAATCGAGGATGCGATCACCGAGGACACCGCGGCGTTCGTCGTCAACAGTCCGGGCAACCCCACGGGCGCGGTCTCGCCCGTCGAGGACGTGCGCGAGTTCGCCCGCATCGCCGAGGCGCACGACCTGCTCTGTATCTCCGACGAGGTGTACGGCCGGATCGTCTTCGACGGCGAGCACCGCTCGCCCGCCGAGTTCGCGCCCGAGCAGACCGTCCTCGTCGACGCCTGCTCGAAGACGTACTCGATGACCGGCTGGCGGCTGGGCTGGGTCGCGGCCGCGCCCGAGCGCGTCGAGCGCATGCTGCGCGTCCACCAGTACGTGCAGGCGTGTGCGTCCGCGCCGGCCCAGTACGCCGCCGAAGCCGCGCTCTCGGGTCCCCAAGGCGTCGTTGACGAGATGGTGGACAGCTTCGAGGAGCGACGTGACCTGATCGTCGAGGGGCTGACCGACATCGGCCTCGACGTCCCCACCCCCGAGGGCGCGTTCTACGTGATGCCCGAGGTGCCCGAGGGGTTCGTCGACGAGTGCGTCGCCCGCGGGGTCGTCATCGTGCCGGGCGAGGCGTTCGGCGCGGCCGGCGAGGGGTACGCCCGGATCTCCTACGCGACGAGCACCGAGGAACTGGAAGAGGCGCTGGAAATCATGGAGGAAGCGTACGAGGCGGTGCAGTAGCTACTGGAACATCCCGGTCCGGGAGACCTGCGAGGCCTCGTGCTGGTCGGCCTGCTGCATCTTCTGTGCCAGCTCCTTGCGCTGGTCAACGATCTCCTCGGCCTGGTCGACCAGTCGCTGCGTGTCGATGTCGACACCGGCGATGGGGTTGATCCCCTGTTTGATCAGCGCGTGGGAGCCCTGCGGGTCGGGGAACCGCGGGTCGGTGTCGACCATCAGCCCCACGGCGTCCTCGTCGGCGTCGACGACCTCGAACAGCAGTGCGCCGCAGGGGCCGGAGATCATCCCGCCGTCGTCCGGCGGCGCGACCGCGGCGTCGTCGACGCGGGCGTACAGTTCGGTGACGCCCACGACCAGGTAGCGCGCACCGTAGAACGTCGCGGGGTTGT
>NZ_JBHUDH010000071.1:11051-20195 GCF_042678005.1 Halolamina salina
GCCCGGCGCCGACGCCGATCCCCTCGACCGACGGCACCTCGTCGGCGTCGCGCTCGGCGGCGAGCCCGCCGAGGTAGACGGGGAGCACGTCGTTGTCGCCGATCCACTCGGTGAGCCGCTCCGCGAACAGCGGTGCGTCCATGACGTGAACCGGCACGTCGCTCCGGAGCGCGACCAGTTCCTCCTCGTCGTCGATGTACAGCCGGATCGGGGAGTTCACGTCCCGATCCGCGCCGTCGAACACCGTCACCGGCGGGATCCCCTCGCCGCGGACGCTCGCGAACTCCTGCATGTCACGCTCGTCGATCAGGTGGTCGGTGGCGATCTTGCCGACCAGCCCGACGCCGGGCATCCCCTCGATCAGCGTCGCGCCCGTCGGGTCCACCGAGTCGTCGGTCACGCGGATCTCGACCATGGGTCGAACGTGTGGCCGGGCGGTGCAAGTGCGTTGTGGCGGTCGGTGGGGCGGCACGGCTCTCCGCCACCCGAAACTTTTGCAGGGCCGCCCCCGTTCGTGACGGACGCATGACTGGACCACCCGAGGATCCCCCGGAGGCACGGCGACTGGACGACTTCTACGAGATCGCGGTCGACGGGCGGACGGTTCTCCGAGTCGAGGAGATCTCCGAGTTCAAGCAGTCCGCCGTCGACGACGCCGTGATCGCACACGTCCTCTCGGGAGTGGGGGAGGCGATCGCGGAGGATATCGAGGAGGAACACGGCAAGACGCCGGAGGAGGTCATCGAGGCGGCCGAGCCGGAGGTCGCCGAGTTCGATCCGGACGTCGGCGAGTGGGAGTAGCGCCGACCGACAGCGAAGAATTATTGTTCATCGGTTCGTCGGCCCGGGTATGAACGTGGATTCCCAAGAGATCACGGCGCTCGTGGGTCGGGAGGTCTACTCCAACAACGGCGTGTTCGTCGGCGAGGTCGAGGACGTCCGCCTCGATCTCGGCGCCGAACAGGTGACCGGGCTGGCGCTGTCGGGGCTGAACGAGGAGTTGTTCCAGGGCAACGTCGAGGGCGACAAGGGCGTGATGGTTCCCTACCGGTGGGTGCGTGCGGTCGGCGACGTGATCCTCATCAACGACATCATCGAACGCCTGCGCGGTCCCGAAGAGGCAGAGGAGACGCTGGCGTAACTCGTTCCCTTCTCACGGCAGTCACGCGATCGAGTTCGTAAAACGGCGAGCATCCGCGCTCGCGGTTCAGGAGCCGTTCGACGTCTCGCCCTCGACGCCCATCGCCTCGAACAGCTTCCGGCGAACCGCCTCCTCGGCGAGGCTGAGCAGCGTGTCGCGGTTCTCCTCGGTGGTCTCGATCCCGCCGAACACGCCCAGCGGGATCTCGACGCTGGCCTGCGTGGAGTGGCCGGCGGCCTCGCCGATCTCGCCGAAGGCGTCCTGCAGCACCTTGCCGATGTTGAGCCGGATGTCCTTCGAGCGCGCCGAGAGGTAGATGGTGTCCTCGGCGATCCCGAACACCGCGGTGGTGGTGATCCCCTCCAGATTGAGGAGGTGTGAGGCGGCCTGGGTGAGCGCGTCGCGGTCGCGGATGAACCCCGCGTTGGAGATCAGGTGGCTCCCCTGCACCTCGCGGTTCTGGATCGCCTCGGCGAGCACGTCGAGCGTCTCGGGCGACATCGACGGCGACTCGACCTGTTCGAGCGTCTCGTGGTCCGCGAACGGGTAGAGGTACGCCGCAGCGGTGAGGTCCGCGGGCGTCGTGTCCCGTTTGAAGTCGAGCGTCTCCGCGCGGATGCCGTACAGGAGCGCGGTGGCCACCTCCTCCGAGGGGGAGATGTCGAACTCCTGCATGTACTTCGTCAGGATCGTCGACGTCGAGGAGACGTTCGGCCGCACGTCGACGAAGCTGGCGTCGATCTCTTCCTCGGGTTCGTAGTGGTCGATAAACACGTCGATCGGCGCGTCGATCTCCAACTCGCCGCTTTTCATGTGGTCGACCAGCGCGAGCGCGCCGTAGGACTCCAGCGCCGGCGCGTCGTCGCGGTCGGTGAGTTCGATCCCGAGGAGGTTCACGAACGCGCGGTTCTCCTGATGGCCGATGTCGCCGTCGTAGAGGATGTCGGCGTTCACGTCGTAGCTCTCGGCGATCGCCCGCAGTGCGACCGCGCTGGCGATCGAGTCGGGGTCGGGGCTGTGGTGGGTCAGAATCGCGAGGTCGCCGTCGGCGTTGCGGAGAATCTCCGCAAGCTGGCGGGCCTTGTACTCCATCTCGCCGGACTCGAGCGTCCGCAGCGCGGAGTCGGCGATCACCTCGGAGGGGTTGATCACCACGTCGGCACCCAGCTCCCGGAGTTCGTCGCCGCTGACGGGATCGGAGGCGCGGACGACGATGAACTGGTCGTCGTCGCGCTCCCGGATCGCCTTCACTGCAGCCTTGTTGGCCTCCACGTCGGAGGCGAGGATCAGCACCACGTCCCGGTCGGCGACGGCGTCGACGACACCGGGGGTGGCGATGTCCTGCACGACCGCGTTGAGGTCCTGATCCCGCAGCGCCTCGACGCGGTCCTCGTCCTTGTCGAGGATGAGGACGTCCTTCCCCTCGGCGTCGAGCGACTCGGCGACGGCGTGACCGACGCTCCCGCAGCCGAGGATGGCGTACGACGACATCGAGGAGATGCTGACCCCGGTGCTCATGTCTACCCGGGATTTCCGCGGGACGACACTTAAGCTCCACCGTTCGCTTCGGGGCGAAAAGGAAACCCTCTTTATCGGCCCGCCGTGACGTGGTCGTGAGGGCCGGTAGCTCAGTTAGGGAGAGCGACGGACTCTTAATCCGTCGGTCGAGGGTTCAAATCCCTTCCGGCCCGCTTCTCGTGTTTCGAACGAACGTGAGAAACCGAGAGCGTCGCGGAAGGATTTGAACGACGGAGCGAGCGGCCACCGGGAGCGAAGTTCCGGTAGTTCACAATCCCTTCCGGCCCATTGTCTTCGACGACATTTCCTGGCGATCCGATTCGCGTGTACACGAACGTTCTGATCCTTATATAGTGATTTTGACCCTTTCCCCTGGTTCAGAGGTTTAGTTTTGTTGCGTCACCGACGCCAGGTCTGCTATGTATGGCGGTCAGCAGGAGTGAATGGCATGACGTATAACTCAATTTCCGCCCAAACTGGCACGCGTAGAATAGTTATCGCTGGGTGCCCATTAGAATGGAGCCGACGATGAGATGAATCAGACAGCAAATGAATATACGAGCTGTAGCAGTCATTTATGATTAAGTCTGTAACTTGATATTTTATGAATTCTTCTCTGGATCATCTATTAGCAATTCTAATTCAACTTCTCTCCCAATCTCTTTCAACTGATCTTTCGCTTCTTTCGCCCTTTTGATGTCGTTTTGTAGACGGCTAATATCCTCTATAATGCCGTGGTCTGAACTGTGTGCGAGATCATTACGTTTTCTCCTTACTCGACTGAGCTCGCCCTTAAGCCCAGAGTCAATCAGTCCGAGGTGGTACAACATAGCCTCTCGATCATGTTGATTGAGGTTCTGTTCAAGGAATTCTATGGAACCCCTTCCATTCGATCCGAAATCAAACACATAGGCATTGATTATGAGGATGCTTTCCTGTTCAATGAGCGCTGAAGTCGTAATGTAGAACGAAATGAGTTCGCTTGCATCTCCGTCTGATAGCTTGTACAACTCCTCTTTCTCGATTTCATCAAGGTTGTCTCCGATCTTCTCTCGTTCTATAATATCGTCTTCTCCGTACTCCTTCAAACTGTTTTGGAGCCGCTCAAATTGCCGTTCTGATAGGCTATCCAGTTCTTCCTCCCCGTCTTCTGATGATGAAGTCATAGAAATAGTTGACAACTCCTTGTTTGAAAGCTCATAGGATACCGACGGCCGTAGCAAGCCTCAGTACGACAGGTAGGGAATCCTGCTTCGCTCCGAGGCGCGCAGAGCGTCAAGGAGGTTGAGGCGGTGAAAATCCCTTCCGCCCTGTGACATTTTCCCCGCGATCACCGACCGGTCAGCCGTCCCTCAGTACGTCACAATCCTCGATATGTGCACTGGATTCACCTCCGAAAACCGGAATCTCTCCCCTACGGTTATCCCGTTCGTTCCCTAACGGTCTGTCATGCCCTTGCCGTCAGACGCGCTACCGGACTACAACGGCCCGGAAACCCCGGTCCAGCGCTCGGTCACGGTACTCCACGTCGACGACGACGCCGACTTCTGCGATCTGGTGTCGATCTACCTCGAACGCGAGAGCGAGCGCCTGGAGGTGCTCACGGCGGCCGACGTCGACGAGGCGCTCGACACGCTCGACGCCGTCGACGTCGACTGCATCGTCAGCGACTACGAGATGCCCGGGCGGGACGGACTGGAGTTCCTCGAGACGGTCCGGGAGCGGGAACTCGACGTGCCGTTCATCCTGTTCACCGGGAAGGGGAGCGAGGAGATCGCCAGCGACGCCATCTCCGCCGGCGTCACCGACTACCTCCAGAAGGAGCGCGGCACCGACCAGTACGCCGTGCTCGCCCACCGCATCGAGAACGCCGTCGAGCAGCACTACGCGACCCGGGAGGTCGAGCGCGGCTTCTCGGCGATCGAGACCGCCCGCGAGGGGATCGCGTTCCTCGACGAGGAGGGGACGTTCCGCTACGTCAACGCCGCCTACGCCGAACTGTACGGCTACGACCGCGAGGAGATGATCGGCAAGCACTGGGAGATGCTCTACCCGGAGGATCACGTCCAGCAGATCCACGAAGAGATCCTCCCGTCGGTGCCGGAGAACGACCGCTGGAGCGGCGAGAGCGTCCAGCAGCGCAAGAACGGCGACCGGCTGGTCGTCGACCACGCGCTCACCTACACCGACGACGGGACCCTGCTCTGTCTGGTGCAGGACATCACCGAGGAGAAGGAGGTCGAGCGAACGCTCGAACGGGAGCGCCGGCGCTTCGAGCAGTTCATCGACGCCGTCGAGGTGTACGCCATCTTCTCGCTCGACACCGAGGGGTTCGTCACGAGCTGGAACCAGGGCGCCGAGCGGCTCAAGGGGTACGACGGCGAGGAGATCATCGGGCGCCACTTCTCGGTGTTCTACCCCGAGGCGAAAGCCGAGATCGGCTACCCCGACGAACTCCTGGAAACCGCACTGGCCGAGGGGTCGGTGCAGGACGAGGGCTGGCGGGTCCGGAAGGACGGCTCGCGGTTCTGGGCGAGAGTGCTCATCACCGCCGTCTTCGACGACGAGGGGACCCATCAGGGGTTCCTCAAGGTGACCCGGGACACGACCGAACAACACGAACGCGTCCGGTCGCCCGACGCGCCGAAGGACCTGCTCGACTACGCGCTCGACGTGCTGGACGACGTGTTCTACCTGTTCGACCCCGAGGGCAACATCGTCCGGGTCGGCGAGCAGGCGACCATGACCGGCTACAGCCGCGAGGAGCTGCTCTCGATGTCGCCGCTGGAGCTGTTCCCGCCCGAGGTCCGCCCGCGGGTGGAGTCGGACATCGAGCGCGCCCTCGAAACCGGCTCGGCGACGACGGAGGCGCCGATCCTGACCAAGGACGGCGAGACCGTCCCCTTCGAGTTCCGGAAACGGCGGATCGTCGACGAGGAGGGGAACGTCTACGTCGCCGGGATCGGGCGGGACATCCGGGACCGGCGGCGGCGCGAGCGCCGGCTAAAACGACAGTTGGCGCAGTTCGACGAGTTCGCCAGCGTGCTCTCACACGACCTCCGGACGCCGCTGAGCGTCGTCCGGGGACGGCTCGAACTCGCTCGCGACACCGGGGAGACCGAACACCTCGAACAGGCCGAATCGGCGCTGGATCGGCTCGACGAGCTCATCGAGGATCTGGCGAGCGTGATGCGCGAGGGCGAACTCGTGAACGACGTGACCGCGGTGGACCTCGGGGCCGCGAGCCGCTCGGCGTGGGACGCCCTCGAGACCGCCGGGGCGACCCTCGCGGTCGCGACCGAGCGGACCATCCGCGCCGACGAGGGCGCGCTGGCACGCCTGCTCGAGAACCTCCTCAAGAACGCCATCGAGCACGGCGAGGGGACGGTGACCGTCACCGTCGGCGACCTCGAGGACGGGTTCTACGTCGCCGACGACGGTCCCGGCATCCCCGAGTCTGAGCGCGACGACGTGTTCGAGATCGGTACCTCCGTCAAGGAGGGCGAACACGGGGTCGGGCTGGCGAGCGTCAAGCAGTTGGCCGTCGCACACGGCTGGGAGATCTCGGTGAGCGAGAGCGAGGCCGGCGGTGCGCGCTTCGAGATCACCGACGTGGAGTCGGTCTGAGGCTCACTTCCCACGTGTCTCTGCTCGCCACCGCCGAGCCGTGGCCGACGGGTCAGTCGTTCCGCCCTTCCAGCGCGCGCTGCCGGAGCCGCTCACCGCGTTCGCTCCCGGTCGTGAGCTCCGGCACCTCCTGCGGTTTCCCCTCGTCGTCGACGGCGACGAACACGAAGTAGGACTCGGTGGTCTGCTCGCGCTCGCCGGTCCGGGGTGCCTCGCGGTCGGCCTCGAGTTTGACGTGGACGCTCGTGCGGCCCGCCTCGTAGACGTACGCCCGGATCACCGCGGTGTCGCCGACGGGGATCGGGCGCTCGAACGACATCTGGTCGATCGAGGCGGTGACACAGCTCTCGCCCGCGAAGCGCATCGCCGAGAGCGCGCCCACCTCGTCCATCCACTTGGTGACGAACCCCCCGTGGGCAGTCCCGTAGTTGTTGGCGTCGGTCGGCTGGACGCGCTCGCGGTTCTCGATGTACGTGTCGAGCAGGTCGGGCACGGGCGTGCTTGGGCGGGGAGGGTAAAGAGCGTGTGCGCCGCCCCGGGCCGGGAACGCGTCCTTTTTGGCCGGCAAGCGGGAACGACCGGTAATGGCGAAAGTGAGCGTCGGCCTTCGCGGCTGGCGGTTCGACGAGGAAGAAGTGTTCACCGACGACGGGGAGTGGGCGCCGCTTGACGAGATGCCCGACGACGCCCGGAACCGGCTGCTGCGTCTCGGCCTGTTGATGGACCAACCCTGCGACGCCTGCTACCTCGAACACGGCGAGGAGGAGAAGCGACGCGCCAACCCCGCGGAGATCGTCTACGGCGAGCCGGGGGACGAGGTGCTGCTGTGCAACGAGCACGAGCCGGACTTCCTCTACTGGTTCCGCGAGGAGGGCGGCAGCGAACTCGCCGGCGAGGAGACGTTCCGCGACGAGTTCCACGAGTGGTTCGTCGCCGGCAACAGCGCGCCCGAGGGGTACGGTCCCGACGAGCACGTCGAGGAGTCGCCGGGCGAACTGCCGAACCTCCCCACCCCCGAGGAGGCTCAGCACCGGCTGGAACAGTCCGTCGAGTTCGAGGAGAAGCGCTACGACCTGCGCGCGCCCGAGAGCGACGACGAGGAGGGCGGAGAGCTCGACGTGTCGGATCTGGATCTGGACACCGACTACCCCGGCAGCGGATGAGCGAGGGAGAGCCGTCCGACGACGCCGGGACGGAGAGGGAGGCATCCGGCAGCGAGGGAGGGCCTGACATCTCGGTCTGTATCGTCGACGCCCAGACGCCCGGCAACGTCGGCACCATCGCCCGGGCGATGAAGAACTTCGGCGTCGAGGACCTGCTGTTGATCGACCCGCCCGAGATCGAGCCGGACGGCGAGGCGTACGGCTTCGCCGGCCACGCCCGGCAGGACGTGCTCCCCGGCGCCGAGGAGATCACGTTCGACGAGCTCTGTGCGAACTACCACACGGTCGGCTTCACCGCGATCACGGGCGAGGACAGCCGCAAGCACGTCCGGTTCCCCTACAGCACGCCCGAGGACCTCGTCGAGGAGCTTCGAGGCGTCGACGCGCCCGTCGCGCTCGTGTTCGGCCGCGAGGACAAGGGACTCTCTAACGAGGAACTGAGCAGGCTGGATCAGGTCGCCTCGATCCCCGCGAGCGAGGAGTACCCCGTGATGAACCTCGGGCAGTCGGCGACCGTGACCCTGTACGAGCTTCGAACGCTCACGCTCGAGGGAACCCAACTGCCCGACACCGAGCCACACCGCGCAGACCCCGAGGAGATCGAGCGACTGCACGACTACTGGGACGAGTTCCTGACCGCGATGGGCCACCGCGAGCACAAACACGAGAAGACCGAGCGGATGTTCCGGCGGCTGCTGGGTCGGGTGAAGCCGACCGACCGCGAGGTCACCACGCTGCTGGGCGTGCTCCGGCGCGCGACCGACCAACTCGAAGACCGTCGGGAACTGCTCGACGAACTCGACGAGGAAGACCAACTGCGCCGCTGACACCGCCGTATTCTGTTGCCGGTCTGACCACAATCATTTTGTGACAGTGGGCAGACCAGTCACTCATGTCCCCGGTCGAAAACCGAGACGAGTTGGTGAAGAACGCCGGCCTCCTGACGATCGGACTGCTCTTCGGCGGTGCCGCGGCGTACCTCACGCAGATTCCGGCTACCGCCGTGTTCGCCGTGGTGTTCGGCGTGCTGATCGTCAGAGAGTTCTCGTCGGCGTAGCCAGTCGAGGGGTACGCCGGACCCCGCAGTCGAGAACCGCTCGACGCGTACTAATCCGCGTAGTGGACTTCGACGCTACCGTTGTCCGAGAGGTCGCTCTGAACGATGCCCTCCGAGCGCAGCCCGAGCCGCGCCAGCGGGTCGTCGGTGGTCGCGAGCGCGAAGCCGGCCGCGACGAGCAGGAACCCCGCCGCGGTCGTCGTCGTCGGCGCGCGGCCGAGCACCGCCCACGCGACCATCGCCGCGGTCACGGGCTCGAGGTAGGCGACGTAGTTCACCCGAACCGGCCCGATCCGCGAGAGCAGGTCGAAGTAGATCAGGAAGCCGACGACGGCCGCGCCGAACACGAGGTAGAGGAACGGTAGCGCCGACTCGCCGCTGACGACGCCGGCGGGGAACGCCTCGCCGCGGAGGACGGCGCCGCCGACGAGCATCGTCGAGCCGAGCAGCATCGCCCAGCCCTGCAGCGACGCCGCCGGAAGTCCCGAGTCCAGCGCGCGAAGGCCGACCGAGCCGGTCGCGAACAGCGCGACGCCGACGAACACCAGCAGGACGCCCGAGAGCGGCACCGAGCTCCCGCCGGGGTTCGCGATCACGACGACGCCCGCGAGGCCGAACCGGCGGCCGAACGCGTCGAC
>NZ_JBHUDH010000071.1:20201-26477 GCF_042678005.1 Halolamina salina
TCGACGACGCCCGGCGACTCGTCGGCCAGCAGCACGCCGGCGGCGACGGTGGTGAGCACCGGCGAGAGGCTGACGATCACCGAGGAGATCGAGCCGGAGATCACGGCCGTCCCGAGGTAGAGCAGGCCGTGGTAGCCGGCGACGACGAAGCCACCGACCAGCGCGATGGAGAGCCACTCCGAGCGGTCCTGCGGTCGGAACCGCCCGGTCGCGGCGGCCACTCCGGAGATCACCGCACCGGCGAGTAGGTATCGCAGCCCCGCGAACCACAGCGGCGGCACCGAGCCGAGCCCCATCTCGATCGCGACGAACGAGCCGCCCCAGATCGACGCGAGGGAAACGAACAACAGAGCGGCCAGAAGTTGGCCGCGACTCCAGCGAATCGCATTCATTTTCGTGTTTAGACCAAATCTACTGGCGTACTTATGTCTGTCTCTACCGGCTCCGTCGTTTTTGGAACTCTGTTCAGAAAGATGGGTTTCGATTGTTTTTCTCGCTCACTTTTCCACAATCCCTTTGCTTTCCGCTCTCGAACGGGGTGTATGGACGAGCGCGACGTCCGCCTGCTGAAGGCGATCTCCGACCTCGGCACCGGCAGCCCCGAACGCCTCCACGAGGAGACGGACATCCCCGTCTCGACGATCCACTACCGGCTGAACAACCTCCGGGAGGACGGCGTGATCGAGAACGACCTCTACGATCTGGATCTCGACGAACTGGGGCTGGGGGTCACGGTCGTCATCGAGGTGCTGGCGGACTACAGCGGCTCCCACGAACAGCTGAGCGAGCGGCTGCTCGCGATCGAGGGCGTGACGGAGGCGTACTTCACGATGGGCGAAACGGACTTCGTCGTCGTCGCACGCCTGCCCGACAGCGACGACGTGGAGCGACTGATCCGGGCGTTCGAGGACGTCGAGGAGGTCGACCGCACCGACTCGACGTTCGTGATCAAGTCGCTCCGGGACGGGCAGCGGCCGCTGGAGAGCTACTCGCTCGACACGCTGGTGGAGATGCTCGCCGACGAGTAGTTCCGAAAGAGGCCCCGGATCAGGCGCGCTTCTGGATCTCCTCGCGCAGCACCTCGCTCACGAGGTCGCCGCCGGCCTGCCCGCGCAGCGCACCCATGCACTCGCCCATGAGCCCGGAGAAGGCGCCCATCCCCTCCGCCTCGACCTGTTCGGCGTTGCGCTCGACGACCTCCTGCACCGCCTCGCGGACCTCTTCCTCGCTCACGCCGCCGACGCCCTCCTCCTCCATCGCTTCCTCGGGCGTGAGTTCAGGCTCCGCGGCCAGTGCGGTCAGCACGGGGTTGACGCCCTCCTTCGGGAGTTCGCCCTCCTCGACGAGCAGCAGCGTCCCGAGCAGCGCGTCGTCGCGGATGTTCTCCACCTCGACGCCGTCGCGGCTGAGTTCCGTCAGCGTCGACTCCAGCGTGGAGGCGGCGAAGGTGGGGTCGACGCCCGCCTCGACGGCCTCCTCGAACAGCACCATCCGGCGGCCGAACGCGACCTGCTCGGCCAGCCCCTCGTCCAGTCCCAGTTCCTCGGCGTAGCGCTCGACACGCTCGGTCAGGAGTTCGGGCGTCTCCACGTCGCTGGGGTCGGGTTCGACCGGCGGCACGTCGGTCTCGGGGTACATCCGCGCCGCGCCGGGCAGCGGCCGGAGGTAGCGCGTCGTCCCGTCGTCGTTCGCGCCGCGGGTCTCCTCGGGCACGCCCTCGATGGCGGTCCGAGCGCGGTCGGCGGCGGCCTCGATCGCCTGCCCGGCCACGTCGCTGTCGGCGGCGACCAGCGCCACGGCGTCGTTCTCGCCGGCGTCGACGGCGGCTTTCAGATCTTCGACCTCGTCCTCGGTCACGCCGTAGGCCGGCAGTTCGTCGGTGTGGAAGATGCCCCCGGCCCCGGCGCGCTTGGCGTGGTCGGAGAGCTCGGTGCCGAGCCGGCGGTCGGGCTGGATCTCTCGACCGACGAGACCGTCGAAACCGTAGAGGGGGACGGCCAGCACCTCGCCGCCGGAATCGAGCGCGCCGCGGATCACGCCCGAATCGGTGTCTTCGAACACTCCGGCCACGTCGTTGACCTCGCCCACCGCGGCGTCACGGGCTTCGAGTTCGTCGCAGATCGCGAGCAGTTCGACCTGCCGGTCGACCTCGTTGGCGACGATGTCGCGGATGTCGCCCAGTGCCTGCACGCCCTTGATCTCGACGCGGGCGCCCTCCTCGATGGAGACGTTCACGTCCTGCCGGATCGTCCCGAGCCCGCGCTTGACCGACCCGGTGGAGCGCAGCAGCATCCCGATGTGCTCGGCGGCCTCGTGGGCCTGCTCGGGCGAACTGATGTCCGGCGCGGTACCGATCTCCACGAGGGGGATGCCGAGACGGTCCAGCGAGTAGCGAACGCCCTCGTCGGTCTCCTCGACGCGCTGGGCGGACTCCTCCTCGAGCATCACGTCGGTGATGCCCACGCTGCCCTCGCTTGTCTCGATCTCGCCGTTCTGGGCCAGCAGCATCGAGCGCTGGAAGCCGGAGGTGTTCGAGCCGTCGATGACGAGCTTGCGCATCACGTGGCCCTGATCGACCACGTCGGCGTCGAGCAGGTCCGCGATGCTCATCGCGACCTCCAGTGCCTCCTCGTCGATCCGGGCGGGCGGCTCGTCGTCCTCCTCGACCAGACAGGTGGTGTCGTAGGCGAGGTACTCGAACGTGCGGTCGACGCGGCTCTCCTCCATCGCCGCCTCGTCGAGTTCGCCGAGCTCGCTCCGGGTCGGGTGGAGCTCGCGAGTGATGGTGTGGGTCGCCTCCTCGGGCTCGCGGAGTTCGGTGGGCGAGTCGCAGAACAGCTTCGTCTCGGTGTCGAGCTGTTGGTGGATCTCGAGGCCGGCCACGAGGCCGAGCTCCTCGTAGTCGCGGGCGTCGTCGCTCATAGGTAGTTTGGGGGGCGGTGGGGGTAAAAATGGTCGCAGTCGCGGGCGGTCGGGCTACTCGGGGCGGGGTTGGCGAGCGCTCACTCGTCCTCGAGCGCCTCGTAGATCCCGGCGTGGCGTCGGCCGTCGATCTCCCCGATCTCCAGCGCGATCTCGCGTCGCTCCTCGTCGCTCTCGGCCGACCGGTACCGTTCGGAGAGGCGGCGCAGTTCCTCGTCGACAGTCGCCGAGTCGTCGCCGGGAGGTGTCGCGCCCCGAGCGCCCTCGGCGGTCCCGTCGCTCCAGCGGGCACACCGCCGGAAGTAGACGACGGCCGTGTCGGCGTCCACGTCGCCGTCGTCGGCCGCGAACCGGTGGAGCAGCGCCCGGATCTCGTGACCGTACTCGAACGCGCTCCCGTTCAGCGCGTAGAAGACGACGACGGTGCGGAGCGCGGTCCGCTTGTTCCCGTCGACGAACGGGTGCTCCGCGACGAGCAGCCGCATCAGCTGTACCGCCTTCTCGTGTATCGACTCCGGGACCTCGCCGAAGAACCCCTCCGAGACGTACTGCACCGCGGAGCCGACCGACGCCGCAGACCGAACGCCCGGCTCCGTGATCTCCCCGTCCGCGACGATCTGCTCGTGCAGACCGAGAACGGTGTCGGTGGCGGGGTACGCGAGGTCGTCCGTCACGGCCTCGGCTTTCTCGCACGCCCCGATAACCGTTTCCGCTCGGCGGCTCCGAGCCGCGGACCGACTCTCAGTCTTCGTCGCCCAGAATCCCGCGGTGAGTCATCTTCTCGGGGTCAAGCACCGCTTCAGCCTCTTCCTCGGTCAGGTACCCCTCGGCGACAGCGACCTCCTTCACGGACTTCCCCTCAGCCAGGGCCTTCTTGGCGACCTTCGACGCCTTGTCGTAGCCGATAGCGGGGTTGAGTGCCGTCGCCAGCGCCATCGAGCGTTCGACTTGGGCCTCGCAGTGCTCTTCGTTCGCTTCCAACTTCGCGACGAACTTCTCGGCGAACGTCGACGCGCTGTTCGAGAGCAGTTCGGCGGACTCGAGGAAGTTGTGCGCGATGACGGGCTTGTAGAGGTTCAGGTCGATCTGCCCCTCCGCGGCGCCCGCCGAAACTGCGGCGTCGTTGCCCACGACCTGCTTGTGGACCTGGTTCACCGCCTCGGCGACGACGGGGTTGATTTTGCCGGGCATGATGGAGGAGCCGGGCTGGTTCTCGGGCTGCTCGATCTCGCCGAGGCCGTTCCGCGGGCCGGAGGCGAGCAGCCGGAGGTCGTTGGCGATCTTGTTCAGGCTGCCCGCGACCACGCGCAGCGCGCCGTGGGCCTCGCTCATGGCGTCGTGGGCGGCCTGGGCCTCGAAGTGGTCGTCGGCCTCGCGGAAGCCGAGGCCGGTCTCCTCGCTGATGTACTCCGCGGCGAGTTCGGGGAACTCGGGGTCGGTGTTGAGGCCGGTGCCGACCGCGGTGCCGCCCAGCGCCAGTTCCGCGAGCCGCGGGCGGACGCTCTCCAGCCGGTCGATTCCCTTCTCGACCTGCGTGCGGTAGCCGCCGAACTCCTGTCCGAGCCGGACGGGGGTGGCGTCCTGCAGGTGGGTGCGGCCGGTCTTGACCACACCGTCGAACTCCGCTTCCTTCGCTTCGAGTTCGTCGGCGAGCGTCTCCAGCGCGGGCGTGAGGTCCTTCTCGACGGCCTCCAGCGCGGCGACGTGCATCGCCGTCGGGATCACGTCGTTGGAGGACTGCCCGAAGTTCACGTCGTCGTTGGGGTGGACGACGCGGTCGCCGACCTCCGCGCCGATGATCTCGGCGGCGCGGTTGGCGATCACCTCGTTGGCGTTCATGTTCGATGAGGTGCCGGAGCCGGTCTGGAACACGTCGACGGGGAACTGGTCGTCGTGATCGCCAGCGATCACCTCGTCGGCGGCGGCGACGATCGCGTCGGCGGTCTCCTCGTCGAGGTGGCCCAGATCACGGTTGGCCTGCGCGGCGGCCTTCTTCACGACGCCGAGCGCGCGGACGAACCGCCGGCCGAAGGTGCTGTCGGAGATGGGGAAGTTCTGGATCGCACGCTGGGTCTGGGCGCCCCAGTAGGCGTCCGCGGGCACCTGCACTTCGCCGAGGCTGTCCGCTTCGGTTCGGTAGTCCTCTTCGCTCATGCCCGGCCGATCGGCCGGTGCGGCGTAAAACCCTCCGATGTCGGCGAGGCTACTCCTCGCTCTCGCGCTCGGCGTACTCCTCGGGCGTGTACGTCTCGATCTCCAGCGCGTGGACGCTGTCGGTCATCTCGTCGCCGACCGCGTCGTACACCATCTGGTGCTGGTCGACCAGCGTCTCCCCCTCGAAGGCGGGGGAGACGACGACCGCCGCGAAGTGGGCGTCCTGGTGGTTCCGGTCGTGGTGAGCCCGGGGGAGGTCGACTGTCGCCTCCGCGTCGGGGATCTCGGCCTCGATCGTCGCTTCGAGTTCGTCCGTGTCCATACGCTACCCCCGGTCGTGCGGGGTGAAAAGGCAGTCGGTGGGGATCGTCGGGAACACGCGAACCGTCGACGCCGTCGCGGCCGACTGGCTCGGCGTCAGCGCTCGACGACCGTCCCGACGAGCTGGCCGAGCGTCGCGAGCGTCCGCGTCTCGACGGCGCTGCGGTCGACCGCGACCACGCCCGTCACGTCGCGCTCACGCGCCTGTCGGGTGAGGCGATCCAGCAGCCGGACCGCCCGGTCGGCGTCGACGTACATCAGCAGCACCTGCACGTTGTCGATCAGCACCCAGCCCTCGCCGGGTTCGACGTGCCGCATCGCCTCGCAGTAGCGCATCGACAGCCCGGTCAGGTCCGCGGGCGAGACGGCCTCGGTCGTCCAGAGCGGCCCGTCGTAGCGCACCGGCGAGCCGTTGACCGGGATCAGGCCGCAGTTCCCCACCGGCACGCCGCGGTCCCGGAGCGCGGACTCCACCCGGTCGGGCGCCCACGGCGAGACGACGAGGAGGTTCTCGAAGCCGCGCTCGGGCAGTTCGGTCAGCCCGGTGCTCATCGACGGGAGCGTCACCAGCGCCTGCCGGCCGGACTCCTCGGGGAGCGTCGCCGTGTCCTCGGGGACGTCGGTCCCCGCGCGCTCTCGCCCGACTTCGGGCGCGAGCAGCATCGACCGGCTGCCGAAGCTCACTGTTCGCCACCCCCGTCGAACCGGCCTTCGAACGCCGCCGGCTCGGGGTCGTCGTCGGGCGACGGCGTCGGAACGGTCAGGAACGGCCGCGCGAACGATGCGGTGCCGGCGAGGGCGGCAAGTGAGGCCAGCAACACGAGCAGCGAGACGCGGAGACCCGGACCGAACAGGAGCACGTCGACGGCCGCCGCCGTC
>NZ_JBHUDH010000071.1:26482-28809 GCF_042678005.1 Halolamina salina
GAACGCCGTCGCCAGCGAGAGGAAGCCGGCCGTGTGCGCGACGTTGCCGGAGTAGCGGACGACGGGGTAGACGAGCAACGCGCTGGTGACCGAGAGCGTCAGCGCGTCGAGCAGCGCCAGCAGCCCGACCGGCGTGACCGCGGTCATACGCGGCGCCACCCCGCGAGCAGGACCACGCCCTGGGCGGCGGCGACGAACGCAGCGAGGACGGCAGCGCTGGCGACGACGGCCCGGTAGCGAAGCGGCACCGCGGCGCCGAGCGCGCCGGGGATCGACGCCGCGAGGAAGCCGCCGAACGCGACCGGCAGCGGGCGCAACACGTCGCCGAACGGGGCGTTCCAGTACCCCCGAACGGCGATCAGCGAGAACGCGAACGACCCGAGCAGCGCGAGCGTGGTGGCGACCGTGAGCGCGCGCTCGAGGATCACACCAGTTGGTACTACTGTCACCTGATAAGTCTATCGTCAGCTATACGACGACCACACGACAGGCTCGGGCTTCTTCTCGGGTTTCGAACTATCAGGAAGAAACGACGCTCCCACGGGAGTCGGGCTACGTCCAGTCGTCGAGTCCGGTCTGGACGAGCGAGTCCTCGATGCGCTCGAAGCCGCGCTCGACCTCGTCGGCGTCGACTCCCCACGTCTCGGTCACGTAGCGTTTCGCGGCGTCGATGTCCGGATCCACGTCGAGGTCGAGGTCGTACTCGTCGGTGACCGGCGGGTCGAAAAAGAGCTCCCGGACCCGGTCTGCGTTCTCGACGTACACGTCGTCGGCGTCCATCACGCCCCAGACGTCGCCGTGTTCCTTCACGGCTTTCACGGCCGTCTTGGGGCCGTAGCCGCTGACGCCCTCGTTGAAGTCCGTCCCCATCAGCAGCGCCACGTCCACGAGCTGTTCGTAGGTGATCTCGTGTTTCTCGAGGGTCTTCTGGAGGTCCATCAGCTCCGGATCCCCTTTCGAGGTGAGCTGTCTGAGCGTCAGGGGGGAGCCGAACGTCATCGTGTCGTAGTCCTCGCTGCCGGCGTAGTCTACGTCCCCGACGGCGGCCATGTGAGCACACTGGGCCTCGCCCTCGGCAGGTGCCTCCATGTACGGCACGTCGAGGCGGTCGAACAGCCCGCGGGTAGTCTCGTGGATCGTGTCCGTCAGGCGTTGGGTCCGGGCGTCGAGCCGGGCTGCCTCGACGGAATCACCGGACTCCTCGGCTTCCTGTCGGCGCTGCTCGGCCTTCTCGCGCTGCTCCCGTCTGCGCTCGACCTCGTCGCTCTTGAGGTCGGTGACGCCGCCGTCGAACACGAACACCGGCGTCACGTCGGCCTCGAAGAACTTCGGCAGCCCCTGTACGACGCCGACGAGGTTGGCGACCTCCTCGCCGTCGTCGGTCGTGTACACCGAGTCGGCGGTGAACTTCACCGTCGTCGTGAGGTAGCGGTAGAGCCAGTTGTGCGCGTCGACGGCGACGACGCTCCCCGACAGCGAGTCGAAGGGGACGTCCTCGATGACCGCCACGTCGCGGAGATCCGCGTTGCCCATGGGCCGGGTAGCCGACGCGCGGGCTTGAAGGTGGAGGATCGCGGCCGGTCAGGGCTCCGGCGTCGGCCCCTCGGGCACCGGGACGAGCGCGGGCGCGTCGTCGCCCTCGCGACGGTCGAGGAACGCGCGTTCGTCGTCGCTGAGGTCGCGCTCCTCGTCGGTTCGGAACGTGTCCAGCCCGCACTGGTACGTCGCGGCGTCGCGCTGGCCCGGCCGTTCGAGCACCAGCTCCGCCAGCCCCGTCTCCCGGCCGGTGAACACGAAGCCGGCCTTGTACAGCGCGTGGTACGCGAAGGGGTTGTTGACCGCGATCCGGCAGCGGCGGTACCCCTGCTGCTCGGCGCGTTCGGCGACGAACGCCGCGAGCCGGGCGCCGATCCCCTCGCCACGTCGGTCGTGGCGGGTGGTGATGTAGCGGATCCACAGCACGCCCGGGTCGGTGCGGTCCTCGTTGAACGCGGCGGCGGCGACCACGTCGCGCTCGAACGGGTCGCTCTCGCTCCCCGGCTTGTGGCGCTCCACGTCGGCGTCGACGCTCCGGGGTTCGGCCCGCGGGCCGCCCGGGTCGCGGGCGACCGCCTTGCCCGTGTTGCTCATCACGAACTTCCCCGCGTAGCTGAACTCCCGGAAGTCCAAGCGGAGCGTCGGCCCCGCGGCCGGCCAGCCCAGCAGCGCGAACTCCATATCGGATCGAAACGGCTGGATCCTTATGAGCGTTCGCCGTCGCCGGGTTGATCCCCACGGCCGTCCACCGTAGGGCTATGACCGGCTGGCTCGGCCGCGGCGACGTGCGC
>NZ_JBHUDH010000072.1:0-611 GCF_042678005.1 Halolamina salina
GTCCTCGCCGGCCGGCTGGGGGGTGGCGCGTGGCTCTGAGCGCGCTCCGAGGGGCGGTCCGCTTCCTGACCCGGCTCCCAGTTGGCGGCGACGCTGGTGACTGGCGGGCAGTCACGGAAGCGCCGTGGACGTTCCCGGCGGTCGGCGTCGGAACAGGGCTACTCCTCGCGGTTCCCGTGGTCGCGCTGGGCGGGCGATCGCTCCCGCTGCTCGCGGCTGTCGGCTACCTCGGTCTCTGGATTGGACTGTCGGGGATCACCCACCTCGACGGCGTCGCCGACCTCGGCGACGCGGCAGTCGTCCACGGCGACGCCGACGAGCGCGTCGCCGTCCTGAAGGACAGCGAGGTCGGCGTCGGCGCCGTCGTCGCGCTGCTGCTCGCGACGCTCGGAACTGCACTGGCGGTCGCATCAGTCGCCGATAGTTTCCGCCTGCTCGTCGTCGGCACGATCGTCGGCGCTGAGGTGGGTGCGAAAGCCGCGATGGCGGCGCTGGCCTGCCTCGCGACGGCGCGCCACGAGGGGCTGGGCGCACAGTTCACCGAGTCGAACGGGCCGCAGGATCTCCTCCCGGTCGCGCTGGTGCTCGGGGCGACCGCCGGAGGCGTGTGG
>NZ_JBHUDH010000073.1:0-523 GCF_042678005.1 Halolamina salina
CGACACTGCAACGGTCGAGGTAACTGATTCTCGCCTCGACTACGCCTTCGCTGACGTTGAGCAGACCACGCAGGGCGAGATCACCAACATCACCGTTGATGTTTCGGAGAGCAGCACCCCGGTTATTACCCTCGGTGGCACTGAATACGGATACGCTACGCACGCCAAGCTGACGAACGTCGAAGAGGAAGAAGTCGTCGTTCAGTTCGACACGCACGACGTGCACAGTAATCCGTGGAGCGTCCACGAGGATTCCGACGCTGAGATCGCTGAGAGCGACACGAGCGTCTACACCGCCGACGGGTTCGAATCTGGGGATCCGCTCCCCAGCTACAACTGGGACCTGTCGATCGGTGACGAACTTGACTCAAGCACCTCTGACGATTACGATCTCGTCAACGAACACGACCGAGATCGACTAGTCGTCCAGGACCGAGCGGCAATCGGTGACGTGACGACTAACACCGCGCCGGCAGCAGACACTCTGGAGACCCTCGACGACCTTGAGGACACCACGGTCACT
>NZ_JBHUDH010000074.1:0-786 GCF_042678005.1 Halolamina salina
AACACAGATATAGATACAGAATCGCTGATTCCGCAGGATGTAGGAGTGCCAGAAGACGAAGAAGAAGGTGATAGAAAAAGAGAAGAGACAGATCAAGTACCTGCTCCGCAAGGCTGATGAAAGCATTTGACCTCTCCCCGATCGTCCGCAATTTCTACAGAGATATCTTCGAGAACGATGATCGGCCTGACTACGAGGCGTACGCGTTACTCGCTATTCCCGGCTTGTTCTCACTTATTGCGTTCACTCGTCCCGTGGATTCTGATTTCATTGGGATGATGAGTACCGCGCTCGCGATTCTATTCGGGTTCACCTTCTCTACGCTGATGACGACTGCGAAGTATTCGACGAAGGATGACCGGATCGAAGAGATGGTTGTCCAGCAAACACGTGTTGGGACATCGTACGCGCTTCTCGTCAACCTAATATCCCTGATTTCGATTGTCCTCGTCTCGGTCCTCGTCGAGGATTACTCGCAGCTATCGTATCCAGTAGCCACAGGAATTTCAATTGTCGTGTACGCTTTGATGTTCCACTACTTGCTCGTCATGGTCTACCTGATGCGGTATCTCTACTTGCTCGCAATCGGTGGTGCATTCGAGCAATCGCCGAGAACAGAACCGAGGCAAGAAAGAGGGGATGAGAACGAACCACAGGAACGAACGATCTAACCGGATTACTGAGGGATGCGTTCTTTGTTCTCCAGTAGTTCGCGGCCAGCATCAGTCAGTTCATACAATCCATTTCCTCGCCCGGTCATCTCATCGGTTGGAACACGCTGAATCA
>NZ_JBHUDH010000075.1:0-7409 GCF_042678005.1 Halolamina salina
ACCGTCGGCGTCGAGGGCGTCGCCGAGGCGTCCGCCGCCGGCGCTCGGCTTATCCGGCTCGCTCCCCTCCCTTCGCCCATGAACATGCTCGTCGACGGCGAGTGGCGGACCGACGCCTACGACTCCACCAACGAGGAGGGTGAGTTCGACCGGAGCGAGAGCAGCTTCCGGGACTGGCTCGACGGGAGCGTCGCCGCCGCGGGCGAGGCGCCGAACTCCTCGGAGTTCGAACCCGAGTCCGGCCGCTACCACCTCTACATCTGTCGGGCCTGCCCGTGGGCCCACCGCGCGGCGATGACCCGACAGCTCCGGGGGCTGGAGGACGACATCTCCATCTCGCTGGTCCAGCCCGAGCGCTACGACGAGGGCTGGGAGTTCTCCGAAGAGCACCCCGACCCCTTCCACGACTACGAGTACCTCCGCGAGGTGTACACCGACGCCGATCCCGACTACACGGGCCGGGTGACGGTGCCCGTCCTCTGGGACAAGCAGGAGGAGACCATCGTCAACAACGAGTCGAGCGAGATCATGCGGATGCTCGACACCGCGTTCGACGGCAACGAGTTCTCGCTGTACCCCGAGGACTTGCGCGGGGAGATCGACGAGATCGTCGACGCGATCTACGACCCGATCAACAACGGCGTCTACCGCGCCGGCTTCGCGGGCACGCAGGACGCCTACGAGGACGCTGTCGACGACCTGTTCGACGCGCTCGACCACTGGGAAGAGGTACTCGCCGACCAGCGCTACCTCGCGGGCGACGGCGAGCGCCTGACGCTGGCGGACGTGGCGATGTTCGCGACGCTGGTCCGGTTCGACCACGTCTACCACACCCACTTCAAGTGCAACCGCCGGGCGATCCACGAGTACCCGAACCTCTGGGGGTACACGAAGGATCTCTACCAGACGCCCGGGATCGAGGAGACGGTGAATATGGACCACATCACCCGGCACTACTACGTCAGCCACGGTGACCTCAACCCCACGCGGATCGTCGCGGTCGGCCCGGATATCGACTTCACCGAACCGCACAGCCGCGACGAACTCCCCGGCGGCCCGCCCGCGGCGCTGACCGAGTAGACCACCAGTTCCTTCTCCCGGCCGGCCGGAGCCGGCCACATGGTCCTCGGACTCTCCGGCGGTCAGCTGTTCGGCGCCGCGATGCTGCTCGGCGGCGCCGTCGTCCTCCTCGCGAGCGCACGGTACGTCTGGCGGGCGAGCGCGGTCGTTCGCGCGTCGACGGTCGACTCGCTCGCGGGCGTCGATCCGGGGTCGCTCGTCCGCCTCTCGGGCACGGCCGAGCAGGGCGACGACGAGACGCTCACCGCCCCCTTCTCCGGCAGCGAGTCGCTGGTGCTTCGCTACGCCGTCGAGGAGCGTCGGCTCAGCCCGTACCTGCTGCCGTGGTTCGTGACGATCCACGAGCGGGCCGGTTCGGTGCCGTTCCGCCTGCGCACCCCGGAGTCGGTCGTCGACGTGACCGAGCCGACGCGGACGGTCACGCTCCGAGCGGACCGCGTCGCGACCGTCGCCCTCCACGAGACCCCGCCCGAGCGCATTGAACGCTTCGAGCGCCGGACGGACGCACTCCCATCGACGACGGTCTGGCACGCGCGACAGTTCGGGATCGGTCCGGTGCTGGACGCGCTCTCGCTCGGCACGCGCCGGTACACCGAGGCGCGCGCGACGCCGGACGAGGACGTGACTGTCGTCGGTCGTGTGACGGAGGCCGGCGGCGTCGATCCGCTGGTGGTTTCGGACCGCTCGCCCGCGAGCACGCTCCGCCGGATGGCGGGCACCTCCCTCGTCGGCCTCGCGATCGGCGCGTTCGTGGTCGCGCTCGGTGCCGTGTTGTTCGTCGGCTGAGGCGACCGTCAGGCCGGGTCGTCGCCGTCGTCGTGCAGCGGCTCCAGCGGGACGACCTGCGTCCCGTGTTCGGTTTCGGTCACCGCGACCTCGATATCGAAGACCGCGGCGAGGGTATCCCTCGTGACGACCGTCGCGGGGTCGCCCCGTGCGTACACGGACCCATCCTTGAGCGCGACCACGTGGTCGGCGTACCGGGCGGCCTGATTGATGTCGTGGAGCACCAGCACGACCGTCATGTCGCTGCGGTCCCGCAGCGTCTCGACGATCTCCATCACCTCCAGTTGGTGGTACGGGTCGAGGAACGTCGTCGGCTCGTCGAGCAGCAGCACGTCGGTTTCCTGGGCCAGCGCCATCGCGATCCAGACGAGCTGTTTCTGCCCCCCGCTGAGGCTGTCGACGTCGCGGTCGCGGAGATGCTCGATGCCGGCCAACTCGATCGCCTCGTCGACGGCCGCCAGATCCGACTCCGACGGCGACTCGAAAAAGCCCGTGTGGGGGTAGCGCCCCCGCTCGACGAGATCCTCGACGGCGACCCCAGTGGGGACGGCGTTCTCCTGGGAGAGCAGGCCGAGCTTCCGCGCGAGCTCCTTCGAGCCGAACTCGTCGATCGTCCGGCCGTCGAGCAGAACCGTCCCGTCGTCGGGCGAGATCTTGTTCGCGAGCCCCTTCAGGAGCGTACTCTTCCCGCTCCCGTTCGGGCCGATGAGCGCCGTCACCGCGTCCGGCGGGACGTCGATGGACTCGCCGTCGATCACGGGCGTCTCCAGCCCCGGGTAGCCGACGACGAGCTCCATCCCGGAGAAGTCGGCCTCACCGAGGTCCGGTCCGTTCGTGGACGACTCCCCGGCCATCAGAGCTCACCCAAGTTCGTCTTCTTCCGCATCAGGTAGAGGAAGTACGGCCCGCCGACGATGCCGGTGATGACCCCGACCGGTAGCTGGATGGGGCTCAGCGCGAGCCGTGCCCCCACGTCCGCGCTGACCAGCAGCGCGGGGCCGAGGAACAGACAGCCCGCCAGCAGCAGTTTCGCATCGCTGCCGACGATGTTCCGAACCATGTGGGGGACGATGAGCCCGACGAAGCCGATGAGGCCGGCGACGGCGATGGCGGCGGCCGTCGAGAGCACCCCGATCCCGGCGATGGCGAACCGCATCTTCTCGACGGGCATCCCCAGCGAGTCCGCGCGGTCCTCGCCGAGCGCGAGCACGTCCAGCTCCTGCGTGACGGCGAACGACAGCGCCATCGACAGTACGGTGAACGGGAGCGCGATTCGGACTTCCTCCCAGCCGGCGTTCATCAGCGTCCCCGAGAGCCACGCTTGTGCGGCCATCGCGACGCCGAGGTCGTCGATGAAGAAAAACAGCGCGCGCTGGACGGAGCCGAAGACGGTACCGACCACGACGCCCGCCAACACCAGTCGGACGGGACTGGTACCGTTCTTCCACGCGATGGCGTACACGAGCAGGAACGCCAGTCCCCCGCCGACCGCCGCGAACAGCGGGAGGACCGGCATGAGCCCGTAGAAGAACGTCAGCGTCAACAGCACGACCAGCCCGGCACCGTCGCTGACGCCGAGGATGTAGGGGCTGGCGAGCTCGTTGCGCGTGATGATCTGGAACAGCGCGCCCGAAACCGCGAGGTTCGCGCCGACGAGCACGCCGACGAGGATGCGCGGCAGCCGGAGGTTCCAGACGATCAGCTGTTCGCGGCTGAGCCACTCGGGGACGGTCGCGCCGAGGAACGTCCACTGCCAGACGTCGAGGCTGAACAGCACTGTCGGGTCGAACACCGTGTGCCACGCCTCCCCCAGCGTCAGCGGGTACGCGCCGAAGCTCACCTGGAGTATCGTTGATCCGAGCAGCACACCGAGGCTCCCGACGACGATGAGCGCGAGCTTCGAGGTGCGGTACCAGTCGGCGCCGGCGGCGCGCAGCTTCGCGAGTCGATCGAGTACCCGTCCCATCTGGCTAGAACTCGCCGTTGATAATGTCGCTGACGCGCTGCCGGTCGAACAGCTGTCCCTCCTCGGGCACGTCCTCGACCGGCCCCGGCCACTCGCCGAAGCGGTCCGGCCAGACCATCTTGGCGACCGCCTCAGTGGCGAAGAGGTCGACGATCGGTCCCTGGTACTGGTCGCCGATCCGGAGGATGTTCCCCTCCTGGACGGCGGTGAGGTCCTGCCCGTTCGGATCGTTCTCGAACGGTTCGACGACCTGATCGACGAACTCCTCGTGTGTGCTCGAAACCAGCGACCCCCCGACGGAGATGTAGTCGGGGTCGTACTCCAGCAGCTCCTCGTACCCGATGTAGCCGCCGCCGGGGATCTCCGCGTCGTACGCGTTCTCGAGGCCGAGGCGCTCGAGCGGCTTGGTCTGGTTGTGGTACTGGTGGACGTCCGAGAGGTAGAACTGCCCGGTCGTCGGGTCGACGCCGCGCCACAGCGGGATGACCGAGGGGCGCTCGTCTTCCGGCGGGAGCTCGGCCTCGATGTTCGACATGAACTCCTCGTGGAGCGACTCCCACTGCCGGAAGCGCTCCTGACGCTGGAACACTGTCGCCACCTTCTCGAACACGTCGTAGAGCTCGTAGTAGGTGTCCTGCTGGTTCCCGAACGGGTGGGTCGGACCGAACCGGATCCCCGACGCGACGAACGGGCCAGTCGCGTTTTCGATCTCCTGGATGTCGGCGTCGTCCCAGTCGGTGAACCGACCAAGATTCCGGGGGTCGATGAGGTTCACGTCCGGGGCGGCCGCGTAGAAGTTCTCCTTGTCGTAGCCCGACTCGGAGCCGGACGCCAGGGCCGTGATCTCCTCTTCCTCGAACGTGAGATCGGGGAGGATGTCGTACAGCTTCCGCGGCGCGCGCGCCATGTCCGTCGCCGCCGTCGGCTGGATGCCGAGCGCCATCCCGATGTCGAGGTAGACGCTGGGGATGACCGAGTACGACTCGGGGACCGTCTCGAACGTGAACTCCCCGTGGGGGGCGATCTCGACGGAGTACGGCGTCGGGCTCTCGGTCGCCGTCGGCTCGTCGGTCGCCGTGGCGTCGCTCTCCGACTCCGTCGCCGTCGACTCGGTCGCCGTTTGGGCGCCGCCGCTGCTACAGCCGGCGAGGGCAGCTAACAGTCCTACGCTTCCCGCAAGCAGTTCGCGTCTGCGTGTCATATTCTTAGGTGGGCCTAAAACAACTTAGTGATTCGCGGCTTACGGTGTGGCCCGCCGTGTTCGATGTTCGCGGTGCGTTACGCCGTACAGCCCGTGAACGTCGCCGCCCGGCTCAGTCGCGGTCGGCCAGCGGTACCGCGTTCGCCCGGTAGGCGTCGACGGTTTCGTCGGCCCACGCGACAACGTCGGGGTGGCTACACCGGAGGATGTCGAACCCACGTTCGTCCTCCCGATCGACGGTGAGGAACACGGTTTCGCCGTCGATGAGGTCGATGCTACAGGGGACGCGCTCGTCGACGCTGTAGTACGTCGTCGACCCGACCTGCCGCTCGATCTCCTGCCACCGGTCCCGGAGGTCGGGGTCCTCGATCATCGTCTCGGTCACGTCGCTGTCGAAGACCACCGTCCCGGTCGGATAGTCGCCGGCTCGGACGGCCTCCTCGAACGTGTACATCGGCAGCGAGATGAACGTCCCGAGCAGCGATCGACAGTTCGCGGCGTCCTGCACGGCGTTGGCGACGACGCGGGCGCCCCCCAGCGGATCCGCGCTCCCCTCGGCGACGAGCTCGCTTCCGGCGAGACAGCGGAGCTCGAAGTCGAACCACTCGGTCGGCAGCCGCTCGACCACGTCGGGGTACGACTTCCCGACCGAGACGGTTCCGAGCAGCCGGCTGAAGTCCTGATAGACGAGCTCGCCGAACCCGGTCAGCGAGTACGCACCTCCCGACGCCCGCCGCTGGATGAGCTCCCGTTCTTCCAGATCCCCGAGGATCCGGCTCAGCGTCACCCGAGTCACGCTCGTCGCGTCGTGTAGCTCCTGTCGGCTGCGGGGCCCGTCGCTCAGCAGCGCGAGTACGCGGAGCCGATGTTCCGACCGGGCGAGAAACGCCACCGACTCGACGGCGTCGCCGGACACCGCCGACTCGGGCGCCCCGTCCCGTCGGTTCTCTGCGTCTGTGACCGTCATCTGGTACTACTCTGTTTAGGTGGGCCTAAATCACTTTCCACTCCTCACCAGTCTGATCGATCCGGCGTCCTCGATACCGACGCCCTCGATTCCGGCGGGGGAACTGCCTTTAGGATGCGAGCCGAGGGGCCGGTATGCCCACGCCCACGGAGCGCGTTCGCGCCTGCGAGCGCTCGAAGATCCGCGTGATGTTCGACTTGGCGGAGGCCGCCGACCGCGACCTCGTCCGCCTCGAAGTCGGGGAGCCGGACTTCGACACGCCCGAGCACATCGTCGATGCCGCGGCCGAGGCCGCCCGCGCCGGCGAGACGCACTACACCTCCAACGCCGGCCTGCCTGAGCTCCGGGAGGCCATCTCGGAGACGCTCGACCGGGAGTACGACGTGCGCTACGACCCCGAGCAGTTCGTCGTCACCAACGGCGGGATGGAGGCGCTCCACCTCGCGGTGCTGTCGGTGCTCGGCGCGGGCGAGGAGCTGTTGATCCCCTCGCCCTCGTGGCCGAACTACTGGACGCAGGCCCGACTGGCCGACGGCGTGCCGGTCGAGATTCCGATGCCCGAGGAGACGGGGTACGCGCTCGACGCCGAGCGCGTGATCGAGCGGATGGGCGAGGAGACGGGCGCGGTCGTCCTCTGCTCGCCCGCCAACCCCACGGGACAGCTGCACGACCCCGACGAGATGCGCGCGGTCGTCGACGCCGCGGCCGAGCACGACGCCTACGTGATCGCCGACGAGGTGTACCTCGGACTGACGTACGACCGCGATCCGGTCGGCCTCGCCGCGCTGACGGACCACCCGGAACACGTGCTCACGGTCGGCTCCTGCTCGAAGACGTATGCGATGACGGGCTGGCGGGTCGGCTGGCTCGGGGGGCCGCAAGAGATGATCGACGAGGTGACGAAGATCCACGAGAGCACGACCGCCTGCGCGGGCTCGGTCGCCCAGCACGCCGCGATCGCGGCGCTCACTGGCCCGCAGGAGCCAGTCGAGGAGATGTACGACGCCTTCGCGGAACGCCGGGAGTACGTCGCCGATCGGATCGAGTCGATCGACGGCGTGTCGGCGCCGACGCCGGACGGCGCGTTCTACGCGTTCCTCGACGTGGATCTGCCGGGGAGCAGCCTCGACATCGCCAAGCGCCTGCTCCGGGAGCAGGACGAGGTGCTCGACCCCGGCGACGGCTTCGGCGAGGCCGGGGAGGGGAAGCTCAGGCTCTCCTTCGCGAACTCGCTGGAGCAGTTGGAGAAGGGGCTGGACGGGATCGAGGCGGCGGTTCGGGAGAACTGACTACTGCGGTTGCTGTGCGGTGGCGCGAAGCGCTCGCGCCTCCGTGCGCCGACCGAGCGCGAGGTCCTCGCGAGTGAAACGAGCGAGGGCACGAGGGAGCTTTGCTCCCTCGGAGGACGA
>NZ_JBHUDH010000075.1:7429-9137 GCF_042678005.1 Halolamina salina
CGCTCGGTGACGGCGGCCGACGCGAGCACCGCAGGGAACGGAGTGACCGAGGAGCGCAGCGAGGCCCCCGAGCCGAGCGGGCAGGGGCTTTCTAGGTGTTGCTAATCACCGAACCTGCAGTCACCGTACCGAATCTCCCGAATCAAGTGCGTTCTCCGGCCAAAACTAACCCACCGAAAACTATCGCATCAACTCCCCGCCGTTCACGTGCAGCGTCTCCCCCGTGACGAACCCCGCGTCCCGCAGGTACGCACACCCGTCGGCGATGTCCTCCACTTGCCCGATCCGGCCGACCGGGATCTCCGCGATCTCCTCGGCCAACTCTTCCTCCGTCCGGTCGCTGACCATGTCCGTCTCGATGTGCCCCGGTGCGACCGCGTTCACCCGGATCTCCGGCGCGAAGTCCCGCGCGTGGCTCTTTGTCAGCGAGAGTAGCGCGCCCTTCGATGCCGCGTAGTGGACCTCGATCGGCGCGCCCGTGAACGCGAGGATCGACGAGACGTTCACCACCGACGGGCCGTCTCCCGACTCCCGCAGGTGCGGTAACGCGGCCTTCGTGACGTTGAACGCGCTGTTGACGTTCACGTCCATCACGCGGTCGAAGTCCTCCGGAGCGAGCTCCTCCGTGAACACGTGCTGGTCGATCCCGGCGTTGTTGACCACGTGATCGACGCCGTCGAACGCCGCGGCGGCCTCTTCGACCAGTCGCTCGGCCGCCGCCGGATCGGAGACGTCGGCGCCGACGACGACCGCCTCCTGTCCCGCCGCCCTGACGCGCTCGGCGGTCTCCTCGGCTTTCGCCTCGCTGGTGTGGTAGTTCACCGCGACGTCGTAGCCGTCGGCGGCGTAGCGTTCCGCCACGCCGCGACCGATACCCCTCGACGAGCCGGTGACGATGGCTGCTGGCACGTTCGCCCATCGTCGCTGCGGCACTTGGCTGTCGGGGTGGCGGCGACGGCGGCCGAAAGCGCCGGTTGCTCCGCGACTCGCCGATCGTTCCGCGCATTGCCGGCCGCGACGCACTCTTGGCCGTGGGAGTCCAACCCACGATCATGCGCGGCTCCAGCCGCCTGCGCCGCCTCGCCCCGCCGCCGCGAGCGGTGGATTGGGCGATCCTCGTCGCCGTCGCGAGCGCCGTCGCGACGGGGCTGCTCGCGTGGACCGGCTGGCTCCCGCCGGCGCTTTTGGTCGACCTGCACGGCGTCGTCGGTCTCACGATCGCCGGGCTGCTCGTCTTCAAGTTCGCCCGCGTCGCCCGGCGCGTGCTGGATCGCGGGCAGTGGGATCGTGCGACGCCGATCTCCGTCCTCCTCGGCATCGTCGCCGTCGCCGCACTCGTCTCCGGCGTGTTCTGGGGAGTGGGGGGGAACGTCCCGATCGGCCCGTGGACGACCCTCAACGCCCACGTCGGCTTGGGCCTGCTCGCGATCCCGATCCTGCTCGTCCACCTCCGTGCCCGGCTACGACTTCCCTCGCGAACCGACGCCTCCCGGCGGAGCGCGCTCCGGATCGGCGGGCTGCTCGTCGCCGGGACGCTCGTCTGGCGCCTGAGCGAGGCAGTCACTGCCGTCAGAGGAGTGACGATCCGCGACACCGGCTCGAAGCCGACCGGGGAGCTGTACGACACCGAGACGGAGGGCGGTTCGTTCCCCGTCACCTCGTGGGTCGCCGACGACCCCGAGCCGATCGACCGCGCCGAGTGGACGCT
>NZ_JBHUDH010000075.1:9180-16019 GCF_042678005.1 Halolamina salina
GCGAGATCACGACCCAGGGGCCGTACCTCAACTTCGCGCCGGACCAGTCGTACTACGAGGACACGCTCGCCGCCGCCGGCGACGAGCGGCGGGCGACGCTCGACTGCACCAGCGGCTGGTACACGATCCAGAACTGGGAGGGCGTCCGCGTCGGCGACCTGCTGGACGAGGCCGGCGTCGACACCGGCACCGAGGAAGCACGCTGGGTGCGGTTCGTCAGCGTCACCGGCTACCGCTGGAGCCTCCCCGTCGCGGAGGCCCGCGAGGCGCTGCTTTCGACGGCGATCGACGGCTCGCGGCTCGCCCACGGCCACGGCGGGCCCGCGCGGCTGGTCGCCCCCGAGCGCCGGGGGTTCCAGTGGGTGAAGTGGGTCGAACGCGTCGAACTCCGGCGCGATCCCGACCCGGCGCAGTGGGCAGTGACGCTCGTGAGCGGCTTCGACTGATCGCGGCGCGGCTTTTTGTCCGTTCGCTCCACCACCCGACTATGGAGCGTCTCGCAGTCGACGAGATGGACGACCGGATCGGCCCCGCCGCGGTGGTCCGGAGCCTCACGGAACCGCTCGGGCTGACCGATCTCGCGATGAACTACTACGAACTGGAGCCGGGCGACTCCTTCGCGTACGCCTACCACAGTCACGAGATTCAGGAGGAGGTGTTTTACGTGATCGAGGGGACGGCGACGTTCGAGACCGAGGCCGGCGACGTTGAGGTGGAGTCCGGCGAAGCGGTCCGGTTCGGTCCCGAGGAGTTCCAGCGCGGTTGGAACCGCGGCGACGAGCGCGTCGTCGCGATCGCGCTGGGCGCGCCGCTTTCGTACGGCGAGTCGGTGACGCTGCGCCACTGCCCGGACTGTGAGGAGGAAACCGATAACGACCTCGGCCGCGCGGACGACGAGGCGGCGATCGTCGCCCACTGCACGCGCTGTGGCACCGAGACGGGTCGCTGGTACCGCGGCTCGATGCCCGGCGAGGTGCCCTGACTACTCGTCCGTCGAGCCGTCGGCCGTCGCGGGCCCGCTTTCACCCTCGCGGTCGCGCTCCCGGTCGGCGAGGATCGCGAAGCCCGGGAGGCCGATCCCGAGGCCGAGGGCGAACGGCACCCAGAACAGCGGCTCGCCGACGAACAGCAGCGCCAGCGAGAACACGAACGCGCCGATCACCGAGAACCCCGCCAGCCGGTCGAGCCGGTAGCTCCGCGCGGTGTCGCCCTCGGCCTCGGAGTGTTCGCTCATGCACCCACCGAGGTCGCGCGCGCTCAAAGGGACTGTGTTCCGGCGACGGAACCGGGATCGCCGCTCACACCGAGAACTCGTACACGTCGTCGCCCACGTGGTGCAGCGACTCGATCACCTTCCCGCTGTCGCCGGTCATCTCCTCGCCGCCGACCAGCGCGCGCCCGACCGCCAGCGCCTTGCCGTGGCTCTCCTCGACGATCACGACGAGGTCGCCCTCCTCGATCGTCTCGTCGGCCTCGGTGATCCCCGGGCGCATCACGTCGGCGCCGTTGCTCACGAACGACACCGCGCCGGCGTCGACGGTGACGACCCCCTCCGCGGGCGGGTGGGCGTTGGCCCCGCGGACGGAGAGGAACGGCTCGCCGTCGTAGTACAGCACGTCCGGGTCGCCGTCGACCAGCACCACGTCGAACTCGGTGTCCTCCAGCTCCACCAGCTCGTAGGTGTCGGCGTCCAGTTCGACGCCCAGCCCCTCGCTGAGCGCGTCCTCGATCTCGGCCACGGCGTCGCTGCGCAGGTGGTGGCGGGAGCTGATCTCCATACCCGCCTGTGGGCCGTCTCGGGGGATAAATCGCCCGCTCCGAACCGCGCCCCCGCGCCCGGAAGCGGGGCGACGACGCCCCGGTCGCCCCGAAACGCCTACCTGCCGGCTCCGCCAACGGCACCCATGAGCGAAACTGACGACGCCCAGGCCGAGGCCGGCACCGCCGAGGGGCAGGGCCCCGTGCTGATCTCCGAGGCCCTCGACGAGGCGCTGGCTGAGAAACGCGAGGAGCTGTTCGAGGAGTTCGACCTCCGCGACGAGTTCCCGCCCGCAGTGATGCGGGAGGCAGAGCGCCGAATCGAGAACGTCGAACAGGAGATACAGGACGAACTCGACGACCGGCAGGACCTCCGGGACCTGACGGCGTGGACCACCGACCCCGCGGACGCACAGGACTTCGACGACGCCCTCTCCGTCGAGGAGCACGACGACGAGTACGTGCTCTACGTCCACATCGCGGACGTGAGCCACTACGTCCACCCGGACTCGCTGATGTGGGAGGAGGCCGTCGAGCGCTGTAACACCGTCTACCTGCCGGGGTACACCACCCACATGCTCCCGCCGGCGCTCGCGGAGACGGTCTGCTCGCTCGTCCCCGAGGAGGACCGACTCGCCCACACCGTCGAGATGCATCTCGACAAGGAGGAGCTCTCCTTCGAGGAGATCGACATCTACAAGTCCGTCATCAACTCCGACGAGCGGCTCACCTACACCCAGTGTGAGCACCGGCTCGACGACGAGGACGCGCCGCTGCACGAGGAGAACACGCTGGCGTTCGACCTCGCCGACCGCATGCACGAACAGCGGAAGGCGGACGGATCGCTCGTGCTGAACCCCCGTCGGGACCGCGCCCACACGATGATCGAGGAGTGCATGCTCAAGGCGAACAAGGCGGTGACGCACACGCTGATGTGGGACCGCGGCGTCGAGGCGATGTACCGCGTCCACCCCCAGCCCACCCCGGACCAGTGGAACGAGGCGCTGAAGGAGATCCAGGAGCTCGACGGCGTCTCCATCCCGGGCGAGGCCTTCGGGGACGACCCGCGGAAGGCGGTCAACGCCGCGCTGGAGGAGTCGCCCGGCCGCTCGCTGGACAAGATCCAGCGCGCCGTGCTGAAGGTGATGCCCCGGGCGAAGTACATGAACGACCCCTTCGGCGGCCACCACGCGCTCAACTTCGACATCTACGGCCACTTCACCTCGCCCATCCGGCGGCTCTCGGACCTGATCAACCACTGGATCGTCCACACAAACGAGGTGCCCGAGGATCTCGTCGAACTCTGTGACCGCGCGTCGGACAAGCAGAAGGACGGCGAAACCGCCGAACGGCTGTACAAGCAGTTCATGCAGGAACAGGGACTCGACCCCCACGCCGTGAACAACCGCGGCGTGGAGGTCGTGCCGGCCGAGGAGGCCGACCACGACGTGTAGGCCCCACCCGGGCGCTTATGGTCGCGGCTGCCGACTCACGAGTATGAGCGACGACGACGGCCCGCAGGTACCGATCCACTGTCCCGAGTGTGAGACCACCACTCGCGTCCCCCTCTCGGATCTCGCGGACCGGATCGAGGCCCACAACGAATCGGTCCACGACGGCGACGACGTGGCCCAAGTCGACCCGGGCGTCGCCGAGCAGTTCCAGAACGTCCTGCTCGAGGAGTCGGGGCTGCTCGAGGACGACGCCTGACTGCCGAACGCTTATGCCCACGCTGACCGAGGTTCGAGCGTGATCCGTGATCGCCGCGGGGTGAGCGACACCGTCGGCTTCGTGCTCGTGTTCTCGCTCGTGTTGCTCACCGTCGGGACCGTCCTCACCGTCGGTTACGGCGGCTTACAGGACGTGCGCGACGCCGAACGGGTCAACAACGCCCAGCGGGCGTTCGACGTCCTCGCCAACAACATCGAGGACATCACCGCCCGCGGCGCCCCCAGCCGCGGCACGGAGATCCGGCTCGCCGAGGCCAGCCTCGGCCGGGGGGAGCCGACGGTACTGAACGTCTCGGCCGAGGGGGACTCGCTGGCGTTCTCGACGGGGAACGACAGTCTTGACTCCATCGTGTACGAGGCCGAGGGGACGCGCATCCGCTACGCCGGCGGCGCGGTGACGCGGATCCAGTCCGACGGCTCGGTGATGCTCGTCGAGCCGAACTTCGTGATCTCCGAACGGCGGGTGATCCTCCCGGTCGTGGAGTTGGTCGTCGAACAGCGTCGCATCGCCGGGTCACGCACGGTGCTGGTCCGGTCGGTCCGAACGAACCGCAACGTGGAGCTCGACGAAACGGATGTCGACCAGCTCGACCTCAACTTCACGACCCCGGCGACTGACGCGTGGGCGGGGTACCTCGAGGACGGGGGGATGAACTGCTCGCGTCCCGCCGACGACCGGCTCTCCTGTTCGGCCGAGGACCTCGACAGCGTCCAAGTGATCCGGTTCACGATCGAGGTCACGTTCGGCTGAGGAGAGGGTCGGAAGGATCGGGTTTCTGCTGTCGATCGACGACGACGGACCTTCGGGAGTAACGCAGCTATGAGTGAACTCTCAGCGAGTGAGAGAACGGGAGGAGTGGACTCGCTGGGATTTGAACCCAGGGCCTCTTCCTTGCGAAGGAAGCGATCTACCACTGATCTACGAGCCCGCAGTCGAATCGAGGCGGGGGAGCGGTTTGAACGTTGCGCTTCCACGCCGTCGCGCTACCGCCGAGCACGCCGACCCAGCAGTCGCTGGCCGGCGTGAGAAAACGTGAGAACGGGAGAGGTTCAGTCCTCGAGGACGATCTCGATCGAGACGTCGTTCGGGACCTGAATCCGCATCAGCTGGCGGAGTGCGCGCTCGTCCGCGTCGATGTCGATGAGCCGCTTGTGGACCCGCATCTCCCAGTGCTCCCACGTGGCGGTCCCCTCGCCGTCGGGGGACTTCCGCGAGGGAACGTTGAGCTCCGTCGTCGGGAGCGGGATGGGGCCGGACAGCGAGACGCCCGTCTTCTCCGCGATCTCGCGGACGTCGTCACAGATGTCGTCCAGGTCCTCGGGGCTGGTCCCCGTGAGACGGACGCGGGCCTGTTGCTCGGGCATCTATCGCTCGTCGACGCTCAGGACCTTGCCGGCCGCGATGGTCTGACCCATGTCGCGGATGGCGAAGCTCCCCAGCTCCGGGATCTCGCTCGACGGCTCGATCGAGAGGGGCTTTTGCGGGCGGACGGTGACGACCGCGGCGTCGCCGGACTTGATGAAGTCCGGGTCCTCCTCGGCGACCTCGCCGGTCGACGGGTCGATCTTCTGGTCGATCGACTCGATCGTACACGCGACCTGCGCGGTGTGGGCGTGGAACACCGGCGTGTAGCCGGCGGTGATCACGCTCGGGTGCTGCATGACGACGACCTGCGCCTGGAACGTCTCCGCGACGCTGGGCGGGTCGTCGGCCGGGCCACAGACGTCGCCACGGCGGATGTCGTCCTTGCCGATGCCGCGGACGTTGAACCCGACGTTGTCACCGGGCGCAGCGCTGGGCACCTCCTCGTGGTGCATCTCGATCGTCTTCACCTCGCCGCCCACGTCGGACGGCTGGAAGGAGACGTTGTCGCCCGTGTTGAGCGTCCCCGTCTCGATCCGTCCGACCGGGACGGTCCCGATACCGGAGATGGTGTAGACGTCCTGGATCGGCAGTCGGAGCGGCGCGTCCGTCGGCGGCTCCGGCTCCGGCAGGTCGTTGAGGGCCTCCAGCAGGGTCGGGCCGTCGTACCAGCCCGTGTTCTCCGAGGCCTCGGAGACGTTGTCACCCTCGAACGCGGAGATCGGGATGAACGTCGTGTCGTCGGTCGCGAACTGGACCTGGTTCAGCAGGTCCTCGACCTCGCCGATGACCTCCTTGTAGGAGTCCTCGCTGTAGTCGACGAGGTCCATCTTGTTCACGCCGATGATGAGCTCGTTGATACCCAGCGTGCGGGCCAGGAACACGTGCTCTCGGGTCTGGGGCGCGACGCCGTCGTCGGCCGCGACGACGAGCACCGCGTTGTCGGCCTGCGAGGCGCCCGTGATCATGTTCTTCACGAAGTCACGGTGGCCCGGACAGTCGACGATGGTGAAGTAGTACTCGTCGGTGTCGAACTCCTGGTGGGCGATGTCGATGGTGACACCTCGCTCTCGCTCCTCGGCGAGGTTGTCCATGACGTAGGCGAACTCGAAGCCGCCCTTGCCCTTCTCCTCGGCTTCCTCTTTGTGCTGCTCGATGACGTGCTCGGGGACGCTCCCTGTCTCGTAGAGGAGCCGGCCCACGAGCGTACTCTTCCCGTGGTCGACGTGGCCGATAATGGCCAAGTTCTGGTGCGGTTTGTCTTCGCTCATGGTGGATTCACGCGCTAAAGGCGCTGTAGGGAAACGTTCGGCAGAACGCCGTAAAACCATTTCGATACGCCCGGCCGTAATCCGGCCGTGTACGGCGGTTTGTGCCACTGTACCGTGGTTCTGGTCTCAGCGCGGGGGGAGCCGCCCCACGTCGGACAGCACCGCAGACGCCGTCTCTGGCCCGCCGGCGCCGTGTCCCGAGATGTTCAGCCGGCCGGCGTGATCGGTCTCGATCTGGACGATGTTCTGGGTGCCGGTCACCGCGAGCGTCCCGTTCTCGGGCACTAACCGCGGCCCGACCCGGACGCCGTCGGGCGTCGCCTCGGCGATCAGCCGAACCGTCCGCCCGTCCTCGCCCGCCAGCGAGAGCGCGCTCGCCGGCAGCGACTCGATCCCCTCGACCTCGGCGTCGTCGAGCGTGAGCGCCGCCCGGTCCCGGGCCTCCCGGAGCACGTTCGCGACGATCACGCCCTTGAGCGCGGCGTCCGTCCCGTCGACGTCGAACGTCGGGTCGGCCTCCGCGACGCCCAAGTCTTGGGCCTCCGAAAGCACGTGGTCGTAGCTCAGCCCCTCGGCGGCCATCCGCGAGAGCACGAAGTTCGCGGTGCCGTTGAGCACGCCACGAACGCGGTCGACCCGGTTCGGACCCACGTCCTCGACGGTCCGGACCGCCGGGATCGCGCCGCCGACCGGCGCCTCCAACCCGAGTTTGCCCTC
>NZ_JBHUDH010000076.1:0-2757 GCF_042678005.1 Halolamina salina
CCGATCCGACTAAAACGACGTTTTGAGCCACACCGGGATTGATGTGGCCGCTGCCCACAGTACCGGTATGTCGTCTCCGATCGCCCGGCTCGGCTCGCAGTCGTTCGGTGGCGAAACCGAGCCGACAGTGGTCGACGTGAGCGGCGACGACGCCGACGCCGTGCTGGACGCACTGAGCTCCGACACCGCGCGGGCGCTGTACTGCGAGATCGACGAGGAGCCGGCCCCGCCGTCGGTGTTGGCGCGGCGGCTCGACAGCTCGGTCCAGAACGTCCACTACCACCTCTCGAACCTCGAAGCGGCCGGGCTCGTTCAGGTCGTCGGCAGCGACTACTCCGAGAAGGGCAACGAGATGGACGTCTACGGCGTCGCCGCCGACCCGATCGTGCTGGCCGCCGGCGCGACCCCGGAGGAGCGCTCAACGCTCCGGCAGCTGCTCGCGGACTGGACCACCGGCGTCGCCGCCATCGGGCTGGTGAGCGTCGCCATCCAACTGCTCGCCGTCCGACTCGTCGGCAGCGGGAGCGGCGTGTTCGAACCGGCCTCGCCGGGGCTTCCCGACGACGCGGTCCTCCCCTGGCTGGCGGAGGCGGTCGCGGCGCCCGGCCTGCTGTTCTTCGTCGGCGGCGTGGCGGTGCTCACCGTCGCGATCGCGCTGGAGCTGCTGGGGGAGTAGCGCCGTTCGGCGGTAGTCTCATATGACTGTTTACCCAACAGTGCCGCGTGTACGAGTCGCGGGATCGGACCGACACCGTGTTGCTGGTCATGGCTTCAGGCCGTGACCGCGATCTCCTCAGCGATCGGCTCGAAACCGGGGGCGGCTACGAGGTGCTGACACCGACGGAGTCGGCGACGCTCCCGGCGTACGACGCCTGTCTGATCGACGGGGACTCCCTCGAACAGTACGAGGACGCCCTCCGGCAGCGCAAGCGGGACGCCGACGCCTACCTCCCACACCTGTTGCTGGACGGGGCGGACACCGAGCCGCCCCAACCGTCGGCGTCCGAGGACCCCATCGACGACCCGCTCATCGACGACGTGCTGAGCCGCCCCGTCGACGAGGGGACGCTCGTCCGCCGGATCGAGAACCTCCTCGCGACCCGCCGGGCGTCGGTCGCGCTGGCCGACCGCGAACTGCAGTACCGGCAACTGGTCGAGCTCACCCCGCAGGCGGTCCTGCTGGTCGACGACGGGCGGATCGTCTACGCCAACGCCGCCGCGGTCGAGCTGTTCGACGCGGCGAGCACGGAACTGCGCGGCGAGCACGTCACCCGGTTCGTCGACGAGGCGGGTGAGACCGCGCTGACGGCGCTGCTGGACGCGGTCCCGCCCGCCGGTGAGGGCGCCTCTGAGTTCATCGACGTGCGGTTCGAGACCGTCGACGGCCGGCACATCGACGGCGAAGCCGCCGGCATCCGGGTCAGCTACCGTGACACCGAGGTGGTCCAACTGCTCGTCCGCGACCAGACCGACGCCCGGCGCCGTGAGGACCGGCTCCAGCTGTTCGGCCGTGCGGTGGAGGCGGCCAACCACGGGATCACCGTCGCCGACGTACGCGCCGACGACGAGCCGCTGATCTTCGCCAACGCCGGCTTCACCCGGATCACCGGCTACCCGCTCGGGGAGGTCCTCGGCCGGAACTGTCGGTTCCTGCAGGGGGAGAACACCGACCAGTCGACGGTCGATCGGCTCAGAGCCGCGATCGACGCCGGCGAGCCCGCCTCGGAGGACCTGCTCAACTACCGCCGGGACGGCACCCCGTTCTGGAACCGGCTGGACCTCGTCCCCATCCACGACGACGACGGCGAGCTGTCCTACTACCTCGGCCTCCAGCGCGACATCACCGAACAGATACAGAACGAACAGCGCCTCGCGGTGCTCGACCGCATCCTGCGACACAACGTCCGGAACAAGACCAACGTCATCCGAGGGTACGCCGAGACGATCGCCCAAGGAGAAGCCGATCCGGTGACGGCGGCCGAGCGCATCGTCGACGCCGCGGACGAGCTGTACACGATCAGCGAGCAGGTCCGCGAGTTCGACACCGTCGTCCGGAACACCGAGGAATCGATCGACGTGGTGCAGTTGGACGCAGTCGTCGGCGAGGGAGTGGCGGCGCTCCGCGAGGAGTTCCCCGGCGCCGACGTGCAGTTCCGGGCTTCGGGCTCGGTCGCGGTCCACGCCAACCCCACGCTCCGGGCAGCACTCCAGAACCTCCTCTACCAACTCGGCGACGCCGACCAGCCGGCCGCGGAGATCACGCTGGTCGGGGAGGGTACTGATGTCCGCCTCGAAGTGCGCGACCGCGGGGGCGCGATCCCGCCGGAGGAACTCGAACTGGTGTCGGCCCGGTCGGAGACGCCGCTGGAGCACTTACAGGGACTCGAGCTCTGGCTGCTGCGCTGGGCCGTCGAACAGTCCGGCGGCGAGTTCACCCTCGGCGACGCCGACGGCGACCCGCTGATCCGGATGCGGTTCCCCGCGGCCGACCGCGAGCCGCCGCTTCGAGATTCGTAACGGTCCCCGGCGGCCGGACCCATCGACGTGTACACCAGCGTCGAGGCCAGAGCCGAGGGATTCAAGGTCGTGCCTATCCCCTTCTCCACCGATGCGTCAGGACCACCTCGTCGCCGCGGGACAGCTCTCCCGGGCCGACGTCGAGCGGCTGCTCGACCGCGCGGCCGAGTTCGTCGGCGCCGACGGCCGCGAGGAGATCGTGTTCACCAAGAACACGACCGAGGCGTTCAACCTCGTCGC
>NZ_JBHUDH010000076.1:2796-6750 GCF_042678005.1 Halolamina salina
CCCGAGAAGCTGCTCGCACTGTGTTTCTACGAGCCGAGCACGCGCACCAAGATGTCGTTCGAGGCCGCGATGAAGCGGCTCGGCGGCGACGTCGTCGACATGGGCGGCGTCGACGCCTCCTCGGTGAAGAAAGGCGAGAGCCTCGCCGACACGGTCCGGGTGATCGAGGGGTACGCCGACGGCCTCGTGCTTCGCCACCCCCGCGAGGGCGCCGCGAAGATGGCCGCGGAGTTCGTCGACGCGCCGGTGATCAACGCCGGCGACGGCGCGGGCCACCACCCGAGTCAGACGCTGCTCGACCTCTACACCATCCGGGAGTCCGCGGGGCTTGACGACCTCACGATCGGCATCGTCGGCGACCTGAAGTACGGCCGGACGGTCCACTCCCTCGCGACCGCGCTGACGGAGTTCGACGCGCGGATGCACTTCGTCAGCCCGGAGTCGCTGCGGCTTCCGCGATCGGTCCGGTTCGACCTCCACGAGGCCGGCGCACAGGTCCGGGAGCACACCGAACTCGAGGAGGTGCTGCCCGAACTCGACGTGCTGTACGTCACGCGCATCCAGCGGGAGCGCTTCCCCGACGAGGACGAGTACCAGAAAGTCGCCGGGGAGTACCGGATCGACGCGGAGACGCTCGACGCCGCCCGCGACGACCTGACGGTGATGCACCCGCTGCCCCGCGTCGACGAGATCGCCCCCGAGATCGACGACACCGAGCACGCCGACTACTTCGAGCAGGCCCACAACGGCGTCCCGGTCCGGATGGCACTGCTCGATCTCCTGTTCCAGAACCATGAGTGATCACGAACTCCGCGTCTCGAAGATCCGCGACGGCACCGTGCTCGACCACCTCCCCGGCGGCAGCGCGCTGAACGTGCTCGCGATGCTGGGGATCGACGGCAGCGAGGGCACCGGCGTCAGCGTCGCGATGAACGTTCCCTCCGACCGCCTCGGCACCAAGGACGTGGTGAAAGTCGAGGAGCGCGAACTCTCCCAGGCCGAAGTGGACGTGCTCTCGCTGATCGCGCCGCGGGCGACGGTGAACATCGTCCGGGAGTACGACGTTCGGGAGAAGAAGCAGGCCGAACGCCCGTCGTCGGTGTCGGGCGTGCTGGCCTGCCCGAACAGTAGCTGCATCACCAACGCCGACGAGCCGGTCGAGAGCCGCTTCGACGTGCTCGACGACGGCGTGCGCTGTGGCTACTGCGAAGAGATCATCCGCGAAGGGATCGCGGACCACCTGGACGTGGCCTGAGGCGTCGCAGGAGTTTTTCGACACTGACCGTGATTTATACCGTTTCCGAGGTGGAGTCCGCGCGTGACTGTCACTCTCTCCCAAAGTTATTTGTCATTTAGTGATCACCATTGGAGTATGTCAGAAGCGGCAGAATCCGACGGTCCTGAAGTGTTGGGGTCCGGTATTCGAATCCCCGAGTACTATCTTCGAAAGAGAGGGGAGGCGCTTTCGAACGAAGAAGTGACCCAGCATCTCGGCAGTATTCGGAACCAACTCGAGGAGTATCTGGAGCCCGACGAGCCTCTCGAAGCCGTCTACTCCGGGATCGGAACGTCCTTCGGCGGGGCGGGAAGCGGGCTATACGTGTTCGGGGCGACTGACCGCCGGTTCGTCATCCTCGATCAGAACGGACGGTTCGCCGAGGTGGACTACGACGCGGTGACGACGATCGACCGGGAGACGGACGTGTTCAGTTACGAAGTGGACACCTCTCGGCTACGTGAGATCGGAATAGGGGGCGGGGCCATGCTCGTCTTCATCGTCCTGATGAACGTGTTCACTCAGCCCGTTTTTGCGCTCGGCTTCATTCTGAGTTTCTTCGGCACGGCCTACATGATAAACCGCCACTGGAAGGAGAGCAAGCGTCTCCACATCCCCTTCTACGAGGTCGTGATCCGTACGCCCAACAGCACCGACCGAAGCGTCGAGGTCGAAGCCGACACGGACTGGGTGCTCGGGACGACCGACGTCAACGTTCGAGAGTCGGAGTCCGAGCGGTACGTGATTCGGCAGTGGATGAGTCCCGAAGAAGCACCCGACACCGGCGGCACCGGGATCGAATACGACGGCGTGGAGACGTTCGGCGACGGCACCGTCGAGGAGCCGCGAGATCTCGAGACCCGCCTCTCCAAGATCGTCCGGAAACACAGAGACTGAGACCGGTCGGATTCCCTCGTCCCTGTCCTCCGATTTTGACAGAACGACCTCTCACCGCAGCGACCCCAGCGACGGCCGCCACGACAGCAGCACGACCGTCACCAGGAACACCGCGGTCGACACGTCGTAGGCGTACGTCGTCGTCGCCGCCGCGACGAACGAACCGCCGCCCAGCGCCGCCGTCCCCACCGACGCGAGGATCGGCCACGAACAGGAGATACAGGAGAACAACCCCAGCAGCCCCGACACCGCCGACCCGGACACGTCGAGCACCGTGACGTAGACGAGGTAGGCGAGCGCGAGGTAGCCGACGACGCGGGCGGGCATCAGGACCAGCCGGACGAACTCGCTTTTGAACGTGAGCGCCGGTCCCCAACCCGGCGGGAGCCAGAGCACCGAGAAGCCGGCCGAGTAGTCGAACGTCGCCGGGATCCCGGGGGCGACGACGCCGCCGGTGTACGCGAGCACCGCGAGGTAGCCGAGGGCGAGCACGCCCGCGCGGCGGACCGCCGAGGCGCTCGCGTCGGGGGCGTCAGTCCGGAGGACCACCCACAGCGAGACGTTGATCCAGAGCAGGCCGTACAGCGCGAAGCGCGGCTGGCTGACCGAGACGGTGTCGCCGAACAGCCAGTAGCCGGTCAGCGCCATCACCTCGACGTACAGGACGCCCGTCCAGAACAGGATCGTCCGGGGTTCGGGGAGAACGTCGGCGTCCACGCGGTCGAGGACGGACATCGTCACAGCGCCAGCGTGTCGAGCACGACGGCGAGCAGCACGCCGCCGAGGTAGGCGTTCGAGGCGTGGAACGCGCGGAACGCCGCCGCCTCGGTACGCTCGAAGTGGAGGCGGACGACCGCCCAGAGGAACACCCCGGCGAGGGCGATCCCGAGCGCGACGAACAGCCAGTCCAGCCCCGGGATCAGCGCCAGCGCGGCCGTCGCCGCGAGCGTCGCGCCGAGGTACCAGAGGATGTGTCGGCGCGTGGTCGTCTCGCCGCGGACGACGGGCATCATCGGGAAGCCGCCGGCCTCGTAGTCGTCCTTGTAGGCGAGCGCGAGGTTGTAGAAGTGGGCGGGCGTCCAGAGGAACACGACCGCCGCCAGCCCGACGCCGCCCCAGCCGATCTCGCCGGTCACTGCGGCCCAGCCGATCAGCGCGGGGAGCGCGCCGGCGGCGCCGCCGATGACGGTGTTCTGGACGGTGTTGGGCTTGAGGATCAGCGTGTAGACGACGCTGTAGAACGCGATCGCGATCAGCCCCAGCACCGCCGCGAGGACGTTGATCGACGCGAACAGCCCGACGGAGATCGCCGCGAGGGAGAGGCCGAACGCGACGGCGTTGCGGACCGGCACCAGATCGACCGCGAGCGGGCGGTCGCTGGTGCGCTGCATCCGGCGGTCCACGTCGCGTTCGAGGACGTGGTTGAACGTCCCGGAGGCGCCGATCGCGAGCGCGCCGCCGACCATCGTCTTCGCGACGACGGGGACGGTGAAGTTCTCGCCGCCGGCCAGCGCCATCGCCGCCGCCGCCACCAGACAGAGCAGCCACATCAGCCGGGGCTTGGTCAGCCGGGCGTACGCCAGAATCTTCGCCTTCGTCCGGGGCCACCCCGGTTCGGGGAGCGCCGGCGAGGGCGCGTCCTCGACGGGCGGGAGTTCGTCGTCGAGCGGGTCCTCCGGCTCGTCGTCGGGGTCGCCCGTGGCGGCTTCGAGCGCCCACGTCAACGCCGCGAGCACCCCGCCGAAGATGAGGAAGAACATCGCCGTCGCGATGTAGAGGAT
>NZ_JBHUDH010000077.1:0-816 GCF_042678005.1 Halolamina salina
AGTGCGACCGGAAATCGGGCGGCGGCGTCGCTGGTGAGTCCGAGCGCGAACAGCCGTCGGCCGACGACGTAGAGGAACGGCCCGCCGGCGACGGGGCGGTACTCGTAGACGCCCGTCTCGAGCGATCGGAGCGCCCAGTAGCCGACCCGGGCCTCGTCCCAGTGGAACGGGCGCGTCCCGAGGCCGACCAGCCGGGCGAGGAGCGCCAGCGCCGCCAGCGCGACGACGCCCCGCTCGACCCGATCGAGTCGGCGCATGGCCGTCCCTGTCGCGCGCTGTGGCAAGAAGGTTCGGAAGCGTATTGGTCGGGGGACCGTTCGGAAGCGGCCCCGCCGCGAGGGACCGTTCGGAAGCGCCTTCTACGCGAGCCCTAACTGTCGACTATGAGCGTGCTCGACTCCCTCCCGGATCGCCCGCTGACCGACGCCGAACTCGCCTCGCTGAACCACTCGGATGCGCTCGACATCGCCGTCGACGTGGCCGACCGCGAGGGCGCCGGTGCGGGGGCGATCGCCGGGCTGCTCCTCGCGACCGAGGACTGGGTGAAGGGGCTGGTCTACGAACGGGACGGCTGGCGCGTCGTGGAGACGGAGGCGCTGGGCGACGGCGAGAACGAGCGCTACGAGGGGATGCAGACGTGTGAGTCGGCGGTTCGGGCGGCACTCGACTGAACCGGGGTTTCTAATCCCTCCCGCCCGATCCTCCCCACGAGATGTACGACGACATCCTCGTTCCCACCGACGGAAGCCCCGCCGCGACCGACGCGATCGATCACGCCGTCTCGCTGGCGGAGACGTACGGCGCCACCATCCAAGC
>NZ_JBHUDH010000077.1:886-7336 GCF_042678005.1 Halolamina salina
GTCCACGCCGCCGAGGCCGCGGGCGTCGACATCGAGACTCACGTCGTCTCCGGCACCGCGTACCGCCGCATCCTCGACTACGTCGACAGCGAGGGCGTCGATCTGGTCGTGATGGGCACCCACGGCCGCAGCGGCGTCGAGCGGTTCCTGCTCGGCAGCGTCACCGAGCGCGTCGTCCGTACCTCGGACGTGCCCGTGCTCACGATCCGACACAAGTCCGAGGACGAGGCGTAGGCCGGATCGGGAAACGCTTTTCTCGGCTCCCCACCCAGCCTCGGAGGATGACCGAGCACACCGTGGAGTTCGTCGGCACCGGCGAGACCATCGAGGTTCCCGAGACCCGGCCGATCCTGCAGGTCTGCATGGAGGAGGGGATCGCCCAGGAGTACTCCTGTCGCGTCGGAATGTGTCTGGCCTGTTCTGCGGAGATCATCGAGGGCGAGGTCGAACAGACCGTCGTCGAACAGCGCGCGCTCACCGAGGAGGAGGCCGAGAACTACGCGTTGACGTGTATGGCCCGCCCCAAGTCCGACCTCAAACTCGACCGCGGGAGCTACCCGCCGAGCATCGAGGATGCCGAGGCCGACGCCGCCGACGCCGCGGCGGACGACGACTGATCTCCTCCGGGCGACCGACCGACGGGACATCTTTTCCTCCCGCCCACCGACGCTCGACCATGGACGGCGCGACGTTCCGCGAGCGGGTTGCCGACGCGAAACGGACGGAACTGGACGGGCTCGACTCGCCGGCGCTACTGACCGCGCTCACGGACGGCGAGCCGACGGTCCGGCGGGTGCTCGAAGCCGCCGCAGACTCCGAGCACGCCGCACACCTCACGTTCTCGCAGTGGGCCGACGACGAACCGAACGACCGGGCCCGCGAAGCGTTCGCGGCCGTGGCCGAGCGGGAGGCCGGCCACCGCGAACGCGTCCTCGACGCGATCGACGGCGAGTACGAGCCGAGCGACGGCGGCACGCTCCACAGCTATCTCCGCGGGCGCGAGGGGCCAATCGTCCGCGCTGCCGCGGGGATGGTCGGGCGGGGGCTGGTCGCCGACCGAACCCACCGGCAGGTGGTCTCGTTCTTCGCTGACGAGGGCGATACCGAGCGTGCGGACCTGTTCCGGACGCTCCGGGAGGAGACCGACTCGGGGACTGAACGCGGGCTGGAACTGCTGGAAGCGCTGTGTGACTCCGAGGAGGAGTGGGCGGACGCCCACGGCGTCGCGGAGTACACGATCCAAATCGCCCGCGACGACTTCGCCGACGCGCTGGCACGGACGGGTGGCGACCCGAGTTCAGTGCGGTGATCCCGCCGGCTCCACCCGGTCAGGGCCGGCCCAACTTTGAAGCGGCTCGCCGAACAAATCCGTGGGGAGAGCAATGAGCGTAGGACTCCTGAGCACAATCTCGGACGCGATCTCCGGCGGGTCCGACGGTGACGACGACGTGTTCACCTACCAGTGTGCGTCGTGTGGCACCGAGTTCGACCTGCCGAAGACGCGCATGATCGGCGTCCGCTGTCCGGACTGCCGCTCGATGGACGTCCGGGACGCCTCCGAGTGAGGCCGGCTCGCCGGTCGAGCGCTCGACCGGCCGTTCTCTCCGTTTTCGACCGATAGCGGGGCGCCGTCAGTTGTCGCTGGAGTCGTAGCCCAGCGCGGCCGCCACGTCGAGCAGGCCGCTGCCCGACTCGTTGCTGCCGAGGCCGATGTCCTCGGCCGTGCTCTTGAGCGTGTCGCGGATCTCCGTCCGGGAGAGGCCCTGGGCGGCGAGCTGGCCGGCGGCGCCGGCGACGTGCGGGCAGGCCATCGACGTGCCGCTCTTCTGGCCGTAGCCGCCCGCGACCGTGGAGTTGACGTTCTCGCCGGGCGCCGCGATCTCGACCTCCGGTCCCGTCGAGGAGAAGGAGGCGAGGCTGTCGTCGGAGCTGGTCGCGGAGACGGCCATCACCTCGTCGTAGGCGGCCGGGTAGCCCACGCAGTCGGTACAGGAGCCGGAGTTGCCCGCTGCGGCGACGAGGAACACGCCCGCGTCCGCCGCGTAGGCCACCGCGTCCTTCAGCGTCTGCGAACTGCTGGAGCCGCCGAGGCTCATCGAGGCAACGTCCCAGCCCTGATCGGCGACGTACTCGACGCCCGCCGCGATGTCGGAGAAGCTTCCCGAGCCGCCGCAGTCGAGCACCTTCACCGCGTGCAGCGTCGCCTGGGTCGAGACGCCGACGACGCCCTGTTCGTTGTTCACCGCGTTCGCGGTGCCGGCGCAGTGGGTGCCGTGGTCGTTGTCGTCGGACCAGTCGGTGTTACAGCTGTTCGAGTTGCCCGAGAAGTAACAGCCGCCGAACGGCCCGCCGGAGCCACACGTCGCGAACGCCTTCCCCTCGCCGACGTTCGCTTGGAGGTCGGGGTGGTCGTCGTCGATCCCGGTGTCGATGATCGCGATGTCGGCGCCGTCCCCGGTGTCGCCGTTCGTGTGCGCCACCTCGCTGTCGGTCCGGTCGATCCCCCACGGGGTGGACTGGGCCAGCGCCTCCATCGTCCCGTTCTCCTCGACGTAGCGGATGTTGGGGTTGTTCCGGAGCCCCTTCGCGGCCTGTGCGGGCATCCGCTTGGTCATCGCGCCGAACGCGAACTCCCGGACCTCCTCGCCCGGCGCTCCCTTGGCCTTCGACCGGCCCCGCCCGTTCGCCCAGCCGATGTTGACCTCGATCTTCTCGTCGTCCTTCGCGGCGGCGACCCCCGAGAGCGTCGACGCCCCGGCGGCGGTACCGACCAGTTTCAGCGCGTCACGACGTGTCGAGCCGTTTCGTGGCATGACGACTCGTACCACAAACTGGCGAGTAGATAAATCTTTGCTAATTTATAGAGTAAATAACTCGTATAGGATGGAAAATCATCCGATAAACGAGAGGATAGATAGGTGGACGCCGCGATGAACAGCCATATGCGGACCCACACCCAAGCCGGCGTGTGCAGTTCGTGGGCTACGATTCGGGCGACGGAGGCCTGTTGCTGGCCGCCGACGACGGGGTAGAGTACGTCGATCTGACGCCCGGAGCCGAACTCGCCTACACGCTCGGCGACCGCCACTGCGCGGGCGTCGTCGACGACGGCGAACACGTCGCCTGCGACGCCGACGCCGCGCCGTACTGCGACCAGCACAGCCACGTCTGGGTCTGTGCACGCTGTACCGGCGAGTGTCTGAAAGACGAGATGGACTGCTTCGAGGACCACGCGGTGTACCTCGCCGCCTTCGCCCCGGACACGTTCAAGGTCGGCGTCACGCGCGAGTGGCGCCTCGAAACCCGGCTACTGGAGCAGGGCGCCGACCGCGCGGCCCACATCCGGACCGTCGACGACGGCCGCGCCGCCCGGCGGATCGAGGCCGGTATCGCCGAGCGCATCCCGGATCGCGTCCGCGTGCCCACGAAGATCGACGGACTCGGCCGCTCAGTCGACGACGAGGCATGGCAGGACCTGCTCGGGGAGTTCGACCCGATCGAGACGTTCGACTTCGACTACGGCCTCGATCTCGCGGGCCGCCCGGTCGCGGAGACGATGGCCACCGGGACGGTTCGCGGCGTGAAGGGCCGGATCCTGCTGCTCGATCGCGGCGGCAGCACGTACGCCGTCGACCTGCGCGAACTGGTGGGGTACGAGGTCAGCGAGGGGGCGAGCGAGCGCGAGATGCAGTCGAGTCTGGGAGCGTTCGGCTGACCGGAGGGCGACGGTTTATAGGCCCGGCCGTGGAACCCTGAAGCATGATTCCGCTCGACGACGCCGTCACCGCCCGGCTCGAGTCACACGGCGAGCGCTTCGAAGTGCTCATCGACCCCGACGCCGCCTTGGAGATCAAGCGCGGCGAGTTCGAGGGCGACCTCGAGGACGTGATCGCCGCGGAGGACGTGTTCGAGAACGCCTCGCGGGGGGACCGCCCGGCCGAGGCCGATCTGGAGGAGGTGTTCGGCACGACCGACCCGCTGGAGATCATCCCCGAGGTCGTCGAGCGCGGGGAGATACAGATCACCGCCGAGCAGCGCAAGGAGATGGAGGAGCAGAAGCACAACGCGCTGGTCAACAAGATCGCCCGGAACGCGGTCAACCCCCAGATGGATAACGCCCCACACCCGCCCGAGCGCATCGAGCGGGCGCTGGAGGAGGCCGGCTTCTCGATCGACCCGATGGAGCCTGTGGAGTCACAGGTCGACGACGCGCTCGACGCGCTCCGGCCGGTGATCCCGATCCGGTTCGACGAGATCACCGTCGCGGTGAACGTCCCCGCCGACTACGCGGGTAGCGCACAGGCGAAGATCCGCCAGTACGGCGACCTCGAACGCGAGGAGTGGCAGGCCGACGGCTCCTGGATCGGCGTGGTCACGTTCCCCGCCGGGATGCAGAACGACTTCTACGACCTCGTCAACGAGGAGACCAGCGGCGAGGCGGAGACGAGCATCGTCAAGGAGAAAGACGACCTGAAGACGCGCTGATCGGCGATCGACGGTTCTCGACCGTTAGGCCCGCCGCCACCCGACGTAGAAGCCGCCGGTGAAGCCCGCGGAGACCGACAGCGTCGAGAGGATCGTCTGGAGCCACGTCGGCGGCGCCCCGCTGGCGGCGTCCTGACTGGCGCCCATCAGCCCGGAGGTGAGCTTGTCCCAGTCGACGGTGATGATCTCGCGGGACTCGAGGAACTTGAACAGCGCCAGTTCGATGCCGACGAGCACGGCGATGATCTTGGCGACTTTCTTCGCGGCGAAGCCGATAATGGCACCGATCAGCGCACCGGAGCCGGCCTCCACGCCGAGTTGCCGGAAGTTGAGGTCTATCTGTAACGCGAGGGGATCCATGGACGGTACTCTGTCGCTCCGGGTTAAGTCGTTTGTGGGAACCGCAGCAGTCGCTCCGAATCGCCGACACGGAGGTCGCTGACGCTCGCGTGCTGTTGCTCGCCCACGACCGCGGCATCCGCTCTTCGACCGTGACACGGAGGTCACGGTCGGTCGCGCGCCGCGGTCTCGGTACGTCACACCCGATCGCGGCAGTCGCTCCGAGTCAGCGATACGGAGGCCGCTGACGCTCGCGTGCCGCGATAGCGTCACAAGACTCATACTCGCCGACGGCGCACAGCCACCCATGAAGCAGTGGCTCCGGGAGCAGGTTGCACGCGCCTACCAGCGCCTGCTCCGCCGCGAGGGCGACGGCGGCCCGTCCCACGTCGCGATCATTCAGGACGGGAACCGTCGCTACGCCCGCGAACGGGGCGACGAGGCGACCGAGGGGTACGACGCCGGCGCCCGGACGACCGAGCAAGTGCTGGAGTGGTGTCAGGACCTCGGAGTGAAGGAACTCACCCTCTACGCGTTCTCGACGGAGAACTTCAAACGCCCCCCGGAGCAGCGCGAAAAACTCTACGACCTGCTCGAAGAGAAACTCACCTCCATCGCCGACAACGACCGCATCCACGAGAACGGGGTGGCGATCCGCGCCATCGGCGAGACCGGCCGCCTGCCCGACCGCGTCCGGGAGGCGATCCGCTACGCCGAGGACCGCACCGCCGGCTACGACTCGTTCCGGCTCAACGTCGCGCTCGCCTACGGCGGTCGAAACGAACTCCTCCGGGCCGCCCGGGACGTACTCGAAGACGTCGAGGCCGGCGAACTCGACCCCGCGGCGATCGACACCGACCTCGTCGACGACCGCCTCTACGGCCGGGAGGTCCGGGACGTGGACCTGATCATCCGCACCGGCGGCGACGAGCGCACCTCGAACTTCCTCCCGTGGCACGCCAACGGCAACGAGGCCGCGGCGTACTTCTGTGCGCCGTACTGGCCGGAGTTCTCGAAGACCGACTTCCTGCGCGGAATCAGAACCTACCAGTCCCGCGAGCGCTCGTGGCAGCGCACCCGCCGGGAGCGGGCAGCCGCGATCGTGCGCGCGGTCGCCGAGACCGAACTCGCCGAAGCCCGGACGGTGGCGGGCCGATTGCGCGAGAAGCTCCCCGGTACGGCGGCACCCGAACTCGACGCCGAACTCGACGGCAGTACCGCCGAGTCCGCGGACTGATTACTCCCCGAACCGACGCTGGCGGTTCTCGAACTCCCGCACCGCCCGGAGGTAGTCCCGCTTCCGGAAGTCCCGCCAGTTCACGTCCGTGAAGTACAGCTCCGAGTACGTCGACTGCCAGATCAGGAAATCGGAGAGCCGCTCGGCGCCGGTCTTGATGAGCAGGTCCGGCTCCTCCGGGAACACGAGGTGGTCTGTCACCGTCTCCTCGTCGACCGCCTCGGGGTCGAGGTCGCCGGCCGCCACGTCCTCGGCCATCTCCCGGACTGCGCGGGCGAACTCCCCGCGGCCGCCGAGGCCGACGTTGATCCGGATCGGGGCGTCGGCGCGCTCGGCGCGGGGATGGCCGGCGTGATCCTGACGTACTCGAACCAGACGGTGCTGTTCCT
>NZ_JBHUDH010000077.1:7406-7854 GCF_042678005.1 Halolamina salina
CTCTGGGGGCGTCGATCCCGCGGAGTTCCCGGACGAGCGTCGGCACGACCGCCTCGTCAAGCACCGACACCGAGACGGTCACCCGCTCGGCGCCGTAGTCGAACGCCCAGCCGAGCGTCCGTTCGAGCGTGTCGTAGGCGCCCTGCTCCAGCAGGTCACGCTCCGTCAGTACGAGCGCGACGTGGTCGGGACCGTCGGCGTCGGCGAGGCGGTGGCGGAGGGCGAGGTAGGCGTCGTACGCTCCCACGGCTCCCTCTGGGTGGTGCGCGCTCGAAAAGCCTTCGCTGGGCGCTCAAGCCGCGGAACCACACCACAGTGGACCGGTCGGCACCGGCGTGGTGTCGGGACCGTTAAGTGGGCGTCGGGGGTAGCCGACGACGTGAACCGGAGGCTCAGGCGTGACGCGGGCTTCGCCGCGGTCTCCCTGCTCGCGCTCGCAGCGCCGCTG
>NZ_JBHUDH010000078.1:0-2792 GCF_042678005.1 Halolamina salina
CTGGAGGACCGACCGGACAAACTGAAACGTCGTCTTCCGTACGACGTGGACGATGCTGACTCGACGATGCACCTGACGGCGTCGTGGGTTTTCTCAGGACCGACGATGACCGATCTCCACGGCGACATCGAGCGTGCCATCGATCAAGAGGCGAACGAACTCCGTGAAGCGATTGCGAACGGACGAGAGTCAACACCAGTGATGGAAATTCCCGTACTGATTGGAAATTCCTATTCCGCGGTCCGTGATCTTGTCGAGGAATACGCTTCGGCGAAGAGCTATCAGGTGGCTCACCAAGGGGATATTCACGAAGGGAAACAGGATCTCGAACGGCTCGTCAGATTGTTCCTCCGTGTCCTTGGAACGGAAGATCGCCCACACCGGGCGTGTCCTCACGACGTGGCTGAGGCTATGCTCCACATTGCCCAATCCACCCAGAGTTACGATTTCCTCACTGTAAGAGACATCTCATACGGACTGTCGAATCTCCCCACGAAACGTCTCTTGCCTGAACTCCCTCCAACAGCGACGAAACTCCTCAAAACACTGCTCAACGCTGATGATCCGATGGGACGCTCTGAAATCATCGATACCGCGGATATCTCAGAGAGTAGTTACGACCGCTACATCAACGAACTTGCTGCTTGGGATATCATTGAACCCCGGGAAATCGAGGGACACCGCCGGTGGGAGGCACACTTAGAGCCGTGGTGGACACCGCAGAGTGATCGGGACGAACCCTTTGCTGACCCCGATCCAGACACGGGTATCTTGTTCGCTGAATTCCCTCGTGATGTTGCCAGTGCGGTGATGTGCCACCTCACCACCCATTACGACTTACCTGACCTCGAAACAACGTACATCGAGGGAATCCGACCAGGTGACGATATCAAGGCTCTCTTCGACGAATACGACCGGCTCAGACGATGGTGGCCATTCATCTGGGGTGCATTTGCCGATTCGGGCGATCTTGAACGAGGCCCATCTGGTACAGCAGCCTCGGACTCTACTGTCGTTCGTCTTGGTCAATCTCCAGGACCTGATGCAGCCCAATCGAGTTTCCAGGACATTTCAGAAACAGCTACCAAAAGAGATCGTCTCAGTCAACCGTCACCAGGGCTAACTAATGACTGACGACAATCGATAACTACGCAATGAATCCTCCACAACCAGCATCTGAACCGTACTCGAAAGGAGATGAAGTAACCGTGTACGTGGGTGAAGACGACCCCGACGTCCGGTACCACGGCGTCAAATGCATCGTCACTGACCGTCTGCAGGATGATCTGAACACTGAGACAGGGCGTGACCGTGACCAGTACCTCTACCGCGTAAAAAGACGGTCAACGGGCGAGGTTCTTCCCATTGATTTCCGGCACGGTGATCTTGTTCCCACGACGCCATTAGAAGAACCCTCTTCAGAAGATGATTATTGACTGCTTCTCGGCTCTAGAGGCCTTCAGAGCAAGTCTTTAAATTCGTTCGACCGTACCTCGATGTTCCTGGAAACACCGCGGTACAGCTGATGGAAGTTCATCTTCTCTGAATAGAAGTTCGGGAAGAAATAGCCATACCCTGGTTTGTCAATAAACAAGACACCAGCTACCCGGTCGAACTTCCGATCTGCGAATAGTCCTTCATCACCACTGCAGATACACGCGTCACCCTCATGTTTCAGATCAAACTTTGGATCATCAGGCTCGACCGCCTTCGAATACGTCGTCCTGCCTGATTCCGGGATATACCCGTTGTCTCGTAGATAGTCTCCCCACACGTTTCGGTGCTGATACACCGTGTCAGAGACTTCCTGATTCTGACCGCCTGTTTTGGTTCCGTGCAGCAGCTGCCGCATATCCTCCGGTTCAAGGAACGAGACATCCGCATCATAGAATAGGAGGAGGGGGCGGCCTCCACGCTGTTTTTTCACTTTGTCTTCGATCTGGTCCACGATACTGTTCTTCGGATCTAATGGAATTCGCTCAGCACCTTCCCACCGAATGATTGACCCGCCACCTCCTGTGTCTTCGAATTCAATCTGAAACCCGTTGTTATTGATTGAGGACGGCAGGTTGGACGTATCGAGATTGACGATCTTGTCCACGATGTCATCGACCAACTGCTCGTTGTGAGCAATCTCGTTTCCTTTGTACGGGATTTTGATAAAATCGTCTTTCAGTGTGATAAGCGCGGTATACTGCGTGTTGTCCAGCTTATCCTCTACCGCCACTCGTACGTTGTCTACCTTGTCCCACGACGTTCTGCTGGCAACTTCGATATCGAGTTCCCCGATATTGAACTCGTAATCCGGCTCACCCTGGGTTCCCTGGACATCGGCAGGGTACGGAGCGAACACCCAGTGCTTCAACGCGACATATGCTTTCATCTCCGCATAGAAGGACTGAAAGTTGGTTTTACTAGTTAGCCGATTTGGGTCTTTCCGTATTTCTTTTGCGGGAGTTTTCTTGGCAAGCGTGTCAATGATTTCGAGGTACTCGGTTCGATCCTGCGCGACTGCTCGCCGAAGCGTGTTTTCCTCGTCGGCATCGGCCATGAAGTTCCGCGGTAGTAGTCCCGCTATGTTCGGGTAGTCGGATTTGAATTGTCCGTATTGCATGGAGTTCTTCTTGATACCAAGATTTGATCCTGTGATTATGAATCGGAGGGATGCGTGAATTCAGAATAGACCTTCTACCCAACACCTTCGAAACACCCTCATCACGTGAAACTGGGTGACTGCGTAGTGGTGAGTTTCCCATACCTTGATAAGAGTAAGGTGGCTTTCAAGTGGTATG
>NZ_JBHUDH010000078.1:2872-3563 GCF_042678005.1 Halolamina salina
CTTTCAGGTGGTATGACTCTCCAGCAGATCACCGCATCCGATATCGCGGGCTGGGACTCTTTACAGGACATCGCTGACTCCTTCGAGAAACGCGGGCTGAAACCCCGTCCAAATCTCGGAGAGGACAATGAACTCGTTCTTCAACTCGGTGACGACGAATTCGTCGTAATTGTTAACGCTGGGCCTGGAGAATCAGCCACCGACTTCAAGCCCGACAACCGATCACGACACACGAACCTCGTCGCCACGAACGACTTCGAGGAATTCACTTTCCTAACGCGGATGCGGAGCTGGGAAGGCCAGCAGCACGGCCGCATCAAACACCAGAAGATCTCGTTCAGCAAAGACCAGTTCACGCGCGACAGCGGAGAGAAGAACACCGTTCTGAAGAAGCTCAATTCGATTGAGTACGGTTCTTCCGCTGCAATCTACGACACGCTGTACGACACACAGCAGGTGGTCGAAGAGTTCTATGAAGAGTTCGAGGACCTCCGCACCGATCTCGTTCAGGAGGTATCTGGAGTTCCGGACGACCGTGGTGACGCGAAGCAACGCTATGTGCAGGTCATCCTTGATCGGATGATCTTCCTGTACTTCATCCAAGAGAAGCGTCTGCTGGACCGAAATCCGAACTACCTGCACGAACAGCCCGGCGACGTCGTGGATGACGGTGAAGATCGGTACGAGAACT
>NZ_JBHUDH010000078.1:3583-25862 GCF_042678005.1 Halolamina salina
CAGAAGACAAGCAGAACCCCGACTTTGGCAGCCTCCCGTACCTGAACGGTGGGCTATTCGCCAAGAATCCTGTTGAAGAGGACTTCCCGGATGCGAAGCTTGGTGCGTCTGCTGAGGAGACGAACGAACTCTTCGATGACATCCTGGATTTCCTATCCGGATGGAACTGGAACGTGGACGAGCGGCTGGACATCGTTGACCCAAAGAACCTCTCACCCGCGATTCTCGGGCACATCTTCGAGCAGACGGTCAACCAGAAAGAGATGGGCGCATACTACACGCCCGAAGAGATCACCGGCTTCATGTCACGCCGGACAGTCCACCCGTACCTGCTTGATCAACTCAACGACGCTGTTGATGCCGAATACGACGAAATTGACGACGTGTTCGGATTCCCTGGTGTAGAAGCCAGCAGTGGTGAACAGGCGGTCGCCGATGGCGGAACGATGACCCGCCAGGTCCCCACTGAGAACGTGGAGACAGACCACGTCGAAACGCTTTACCACGATGTTCTGAAGGAAGCGCACATCCTTGATCCGGCGGTCGGTAGTGGTGCGTTTCTGCTCGCTTCGCAGGACGTGCTAGTGGACATCTACATGCAGTGCATCGAGTACTTCCAGCAACTCGAACAGGAAGGCAAAGGCTGGGAACTGGACTCTCGTACCCGGGACGAACTGGAGGAGATCAAAGAAGGACAGGGTGGGGCGTCGCTGTACGCGAAGCGCACCGTGATTTTGAACAACCTGTACGGAGTGGATATCGATGAAGGCGCGGTCGAAATCTGCAAGCTCCGCCTCTGGTTGTCGATGGTCGCGGACATCGAGGATGAGCCCAGTGAAGTTGAACCTCTACCGAACATCGACTTCAACATCCGCCAAGGGAACAGCCTGATTGGGTTTACAGATCTGATCGAAACGAGCGAAGGTGGAGACGCAAAGCTATCGAACTTCGGTGGGGGGATTGGCGATAGCGTCCGTGAGAAGTACGAGCAAATCATCGAGGCCACGCAGAATCATAAGCAGGCGGAGACTAGCAAGGAAGCTGCCAACTGGCGACGAATCGCAGAAGAGCGGATAGAACAGTATCGTAGCGACTTGAACGAGAAGATTGTTGAACGGTTCCATCAAGCGGGAGCCGATGGTGTTTCGATGAACGATGTTGAGCGGTACTCGCCATTCCACTGGGTATTGGAGTTCGCCGAAGTCTACTCGCAGGGAGGGTTCAACATCATCATCGGAAACCCCCCGTGGGATGTGCTTACTCCGAACCGCGAGGAATTTTTCTCCCGGTACGACGAGGTGTTCCGGACACGAACGCAAAACGAGAAGGACGAAATCCAAGAGGAACTCCTTGAACGACCTGATGTAGAAAAAGGGTGGAAAGAGTATCAGAATGACTTCGAACTCCGCGCACAATATTACAACAATAGCCCGGACTACACGCTACAAAAGCCCAAAGTAGCGGGAAAAACCGTTGGTAACAACCAGAATGATTTGTCTGCCCTCTTCTTCGAGCGTGCATTCAAATTGGCCCAAGACGACACCCGTGTTGCCCAAATCCTTCCGGGAGTCCTATTCAACGGGTCCACGCAGAAAGACCTCCGAACCCATCTCATCGAATCGACAACGGTTGACTCAATCGTTGGGTTCGAGAACAACGGTATCTTTGACGATCTCCACCAGCAGTACAAGTTTGGTGTTGTCTCGTTTAAAAACTCAGGGCAAACAGACAGTCTTCGTGGAATTTTCCAACAGAAGTCTGTTGACGTGCTTACAAACTTCGATGAAAAGGTAGCAGACATCCCCGCAGAGGTTCTACTTGAATTCTCACCGGAAGCGCGAGTGTTCCCCTACATTACGTCTCAACAGGAAGTGAGCGTTCTCTCGAAAATACTCAATCACCCGTCAATCGGTGAGGATATAGATGGAGCCTGGAAGATAGAGCCGCATACAGAACTCCACTCGTCAAAGGACTCAGAGTATTTCATCGAACAGGAGTCGGAAGCCGATTACCCGATTTATCAAGGTAAGAATATCTACCAGTTCGCTCACGATGATACCTTCATCGACGTAAAGAATCCTGAACTATTCGGCGTAGACAAGGGGTCGGACAAACAGCCTTCTGCCAAGACCCGGCTTCGCAACAAAGGCTACAGAAACCTCAAACGGGAACTCTACTACGCTCTTAACGGAGACAAAACCAGTAAGTCTCAAAAGGCATTCGTCAATGAGACTCTCGAAGACACCCGCGGTGAGCCTCTGTCGGAGGACGATGTTCGTCTCGATAGCAACGAAGAACGTATCGTGTTTAGACAGGTAACAAATTCAACAAATGAACGTACTATGGTTGCATCTCTCCTACCGAAGAATACTCTCTGTGTAGATACCCTAACCACCGTGAAGCCCCAGACAGTTGGTCCCTCTCAGAATGACCTGGAAAAGTCTCCTCTTCATGGAGTCTACAAGCGGCGGTTCACCGACCGCGAGCTCCTAGTTGCATTAGGGCTGCTCAACAGCATTCCATTTGACTTCCTTATGCGGACGAAGGTAGACTCCCATATTGTGATGTATAAGTTGAACGAGTCGCAGATGCCCCGCTTAACGGACGGTGACGACTGGTTTAACTACATCGCGGAACGTGCCGCACGTCTCAATTGTTACGGTGATTCGTTCAAAGAGATGAGGGAGCGGCTTGGTGGTATCTCTCCTGCGACTACTGAGGACGAGCGCAAGAAAATTCAAACAGAGATTGACGCTGCCACGTTCCATGCTTATGGTCTCAATCGGCAAGATACTGAATTCGTTCTTAATGATTTCTACAAAGTATCAAACCCCCGTACCATGACGGACAACTACTTCAAGTCGGTTCTAGAGAAATACGAAAAGTTGGCAGAAGAAGGCCCCTTCAAGTAGGGGAAATATAGAACATCCCTCCTTCCTCGATCTGTTATTACACCCCCAGTACGCCCCAGCACATCAACCGGGCTTGCACCTCACTTTCACCGACCAACTTAGCCTGGTACTCCGTCGATTCCTCCACGTTCTCTTCCAGGAACGTTTCTAACTCTTCTAAGAATTCCACCGGTGGCCAATCTGGGAACGAATCGTACTGGTCGTTATGCCGGAAGGTCTCCCGGAGGATACGATCTTCGTCAGTGTTAGCTAACTTCACGTCCTGTAGGCGCTCTCGGAGGTCTTCGGCCCATTCATCGAGTGTTTCGTGTTCGTCTACAGGAGCAGCCATCTCACCGTGGTTCGGTTGTACGTAGTGTGCGATGAAGTCCAGAATCGTTTCCTGCTCTTTCGAGAAGGAGTCTCCCTGTTTGAATGCACCCTCAACTTGCCCCTCTCGAATCGCTTCCAGACGGTCGTCAAGTACCTCTTGGATTGCCTCCCGGTTGGAGAGCACGTTGTCGGCATTCCCCGTGATCGGTTCTCCGCTCACCTCTGGGTCGATTTTGAGGGTGCCGACCGGACGTTCCTTGACTTCGTCGCTGAACGGCTTGTAGTAGAAGGCCCGCCGCACACGGCCTAGTGGTGATTCGTGGTCGTCGTCATCGAACCAGAGGTGTGCAAGCCCAAACACGCCTGGACGCGGGCCGGAATCATGGTCGGTGATATTCGTGTACAGGCGTTCGCGTTCCTCTGGGGATTCCTCAAAGTAGTCTGCGGCGTACTCGAAGTCGTCTTCTGAGAGCCCGAACTCCTCGTTCAACTCCTTCTTGAGCAGGAACCGCTCGTACGCGGCGTGCTCGTTACTCCCTGCATTTCGAAGGAGTGGGTTCTTACTCGTGTCATCGAGTTCGTTCACGTCTTCGATCTCTCGTGATTTCTGTAGCGAGTCTTCAATCTCGTCCACCTGCAACTCGCCAATCGTCTTCTCTGTCTCTACACCGGTCTTCTCCAGAATCTGATCTTCGTTCGGGTCCAGGATGTTGTTCTCTTTCCCGACGATGAGTGCGATGTCGTTGATCTTCGCTTGTAGCCGCTTCAGGAGTTTAATCGCGGCTTCGATGTCTCCGTCAGGGTAGAAGTTGTGGACGTACTTCTCTTCGGTACTCCCGATCCGGTCGATCCGGCCCACCCGCTGAACGATACGCATGGGATTCCATGGTAAATCGAATGACACTTGGACTGAGACATCCTGAAGATTGACTCCCTCCGATAATGTGTCAGTTGCTATAACATACTGCAGTTCGGATTCCCCGGATTCAGCCAGCGTTTGCTGGTACCCCGAGGCTTCCGGTGCGAACCGCTGAATAACGTCTTGCTTGTTTTCGTCACCGCCTTTGACAACGGCACTATTCGCTTCTGTGAGGGGCGAGTTAGGATCGTTGAGAAGTGTTCGATAGACGTAATCCGCCGTAGCACGGTACTGAGTAAAGACGAGAACCTTCTCGTCATCATACCCATTCAGGACGTCTGCGAGCCGCTCAACCTTCGGGTCACGGAACTCTCGTAACGAGAACACCGCCTCGTAGAACTCCCGCGTCGCCTCATCAATATCACTCAGGTCACTTCGCGGGTAGAGAATTGGATTCAGCTCCTCTTCGGGAACGTCTGGGAGAACACCGGCATTATGATCGTGAAGCCATTGTCGTGTAGACACGGCCCGGTCGCTCACATCGCCAGAGTCCTGAGCAATATCGCCGATGAACTGCGACAGGAAGTACGCTAACAGCGTCAAATCCTCCCGGATGTACGTCTTCACCTCACCAATTGTCGCATCCGCCAATTCGTCCGGACTATCACTCTCCGTATCTTCGTCGGCACGAACTGCGGTCGCATCGAACCCGAACTCTTCCAGCGTCTGTTCAAGATCCTCGGCGGCATCATCTCCTTCTACAAAGTCATCGAGCGTCTCCGATTCTTCGTCGTCTTGAGCAGCACGCAGTACATCGATCTGCTCATCTTCTGGAAGGCCATCGAGAAGGCCGAGAAGTTGCCGTTCACTCCGGTGTAACGTTTCGATGGACTGCACAAACGCATATGTCGAAGATTCCAACCGCTTCAGCAGATTCAGCTTATACAGCGCCTTCAGCGTCCCCCCAGCTTTCGGGTTCTTCACCGTAATATGCGGAAGGTGGAGTGCGTCCATCACGTCTGGCAGCATCCCGTATACTGGCTGGTATGCCGCCGGGAGCGAGTACTGCTCCTTGCTGAGTTTTGGCGGCTTGAAACTCATCTCGAAGTCCTCCTCATCCTGAATTTGGTCTTTGACGTGCTTCCGTGTCCGGAGCACCATCACCTCATTCAGGATCTTCGAGATCTCCTCCGAATGCCGCTGGAGCTGTTCGGTGATCTTCCGCTGCTCCTCTTCGGTGGCCTCCTCCTTCCCCGCAGCGATCTGCTTCCGCGTCTCTGACAACTCAATGTATTCCTCGAAGGCATCGAAGTCCAGCGATGCCTTGTTCCGTAGTTCCTCGGGGCTGGTGAACAGGCTGATGAGGTTCTCCAAGTCGGTCGCAGAGTTGTTGATCGGTGTCGCCGTCAGCATTATCATCGTCTTCCCACGGAGTTGCCGCAGGTTCGCGTGCCGACGCGTTCCTTTGTAGTCGTCTTCGTCGTCGGGGTTCGGCCGCCACTTCCCGTGGTTCCGGAAGCGATGAGCTTCGTCGATTAGGACGACGTCGAATGCGTCTTTGAGGTTCTGAACCTCATCGTACGTGAGGTTCTGGAACTTGCTGATGCTCATCACGTCCAGGTGTGTTCCATCGATTTCGAGCCCGAAGTATGGGTTCCCGTCTTCGTCGGTGTCGTCTTGGAGGAGGTCTTCCCACTGTTCGGTGAGGTTCGCAGGGACGATGAGGAGACAATGATCTCCGCGTTGGCGGTAGTCATGCAGGAGTTCACCGCCGATGAAGGACTTCCCGAGGCCGACCGAGTCGGAGATGATGCAGCCGTTGAACCGAGAGAGTTTCTCCTTCGCGCTCTCGTAGCCGAGTGTCTGGAAGTAGTACAGCGGGCTGTCGCGGATGTTGACGTTTCCGCTTAGTTCGTCGTACGCAAGGAGTTTGTACAACTCGAACGGCTCGATGTACGTCCCCAAGTTATCAGGCGTGTCTTCATCATCCGGCTCGTCTTCTTGTTGGTCCTGCCAATCTTGGTACTTCTCACTATTCTCGATGATCCGGATGATCTCTTCGCTGAAGTCCTCAGCATTCGCCCACTGGTTATCGTACCAGTCTTCGAATGCCTCAGCTTCAGGCCGGTCCTGGCTTGTGAGATTCAGTTCGATGTTGTTCCGGTGACCACTTGCGGTGAAGTTTGAGGATCCAACGATTGTCGCACACGGACGCGTGTCTGTATCGTTGTCAGTTTCCCAGTCGTCATCGTCGTTTGGTGCTCGGAATGATGCTCCTTTGGCGTGGAAATAGCCGTTTTCTGGATTTCGCACACGGACGCTAACCTTGTCTTCGGCTATGAAGTCTCGCAGCCGATCCAACCGGTCTAGCTGTGCGTTGTTGAGCTCCTCAATGCTCTCTTCGACCTCGTCTCTGAGTTCGTCGCGTAGACTCTGTCCTTCCCCGATCTCATCTGCTGTGCTGCGGTTCGTTTGCCGCCCCATCAGGATGCGGATTGGGGCGTGACCAAGTTCGGCTGGGTCAGCGAGCTGTTCGAGGTCTTCGCGGTACAAGTCGAAGCCAGAGAGGTAGAAGTAGCCGGTGGCGATACGTGCCTCTTCGATTTGTGGGATAATTTTCTTGTAGACGTCCTCGACCGTCCGATTAGCGTTATCGACAAGCGGAGGGAGAGAAAGCATCTTGTTACCGAATGTACCCAACACGCTAACTTAGTGTTTAGCTATACCTTGCCGTTCAGTCCTGTATTTTACCCAGGGTGATCTGAGGGCAGGACGAACTTCGCAGGGGATAGAGCGGTGTTGCTAAGTGAGTCTGCTGACTTTTCAAAGAGTAGAATATGACGGAGCTTATCGAGGATCTTCCGGGGGATTGGGAACGGTACCGTGTCTCGGAAGACCCGAATCCGACCTACACTTACCGCCACCAGTACTTGGACGTCGAGGTTAGCGTACTTGCGATGGATGCGGAGGAGATTGACCCTGAACTGGATGCAGAATACAGCTACAGTATTAGTCTTCGGTGGGCAGCTGATTTGGTCGGCGTGGTTGAGGACTTCTTCGATGGCCCAGGAGAGATAACAACCCGAGGTGACGCTAGGGACTGGACACTAGCGTTACTGACGCAGATTGAACAACAATTCGAACCCGGAGATACAGACTACGTTTCCCGGGCTATGAGCGCCACAATGGGTCAGCAGACAACTGGAGAATCATCTAGTCGGGTCTCCGACGCTGAGACCTGCCCTGCCTGTGATGCGCCCTTCTTCCAATTCCGCGGGATGGATACCTACGAGCAGGCTCAGAACCACTTTGCCTATATGGATGATGAAGAGCACGAGGGGTGGGATGTTTCGCTCGAAGAGCGACCATAGTCACGCGTTTGATTAGCACTTTGTACTAACTTACCAACTGCTCGCCGCAGATTAGTTTCACTGTGGTTCGATGACCTATATGGGGTTGCTCGTTCTTGTCCCGGGTAGAGGGTGGTTCAACCCCTCTGTCACACGCTCCCAAGAACCCGGCCTTCACCCGTAGAAGGCTGTATTCCCTCTTTGGTATGCCCCACACTATGAGCTCTCAAGATCCTCGACTTGGAGGGTGTCCACGCTGCGGTGAAGAGATACACCACCGCCACGTCTTGATTGAGTACGAGATGGGAGATGATCCACGATACTGGGCAGAGTGTCCAGGCTGCGGAGACGTTGTAGATCCCGACATATGATACGTCTCTTCAAGCACGTACTCCGCTCGTCAGATTCCCCTGATCCTATAGTGGAGTGCAGACGGTGTGGCACGACTCTGGAGTCCACAGATGTGGATCACTGTCCCGCGTGTGGCAGTTCTGAGGTGGCGAGTTATCGGCTGTGATCTGTTACCTCGTCTGGAAATCGCTGCTGGAACCTTCGTTGTCGCTGAAAACGAGTCGCACGCATCAACGCGGTCATTCTTGGGATGTTGTGTGGAACGTCGTTCCGGCATCGAAGCTTGTGAGGTCGTCAATCCGAGCTTCCAACTCCTCGATTTCCTGCTGAAGCTCTTCGGTGTTCTCGTCCGTGGCAGCAAGCTGGTCTTTCAGCCCTTGTAGCCGGGACTGCTTGGTTTCCTCGTCCACCTCAGCTTTCCGGACATATTCACTCTCCGTGATGTCGTACACGTCAGATTCAGCGAGTTCGGTTACTTCCAATGCTTCATCGACTTTACTGGCATCCACGGTCGTCACACGCTCACGGTCAATCCCCGCGTCTTCTAACAGAGTAAGTACTTCCTCGTCGTCTTTGAGAGCTCGATTCCGGCGTGATGTGCGCTGCACTGAGCCGTATTGGCCGCTGACTGGCTGGTCATGATGGAGCCGATCAAGCAGTACGGCACGTACCTCTTGCCGGAGATCGTTGGCATTCCGCTGGACATCTGAAAGTAACGTGTAGAGGTTCACCAGTGCAGGCGTCTCTGTCGCTTCGAGGTCGGTCGGGTCGTAGCGTTCAAGCGCGTCAATCAGGAGGAGTGCGTCGGCGTAGACTGGAATGTCCGGTTCTTCTCGGTCAGACGTGTCACTAGCCACCTCGTGGGCCTCAACAAGTGGGGAGCTCGTTGGCATCTCTGTTTCTGTCAGCGTCCCATCTCGGTCATCGAGTTCGAACCGGGGATGCAGACTTACGACGGTCGCGTATGGTTCGGCGTCTGCTGGCAGTCGGTCCAACTCGAAGCCAGCGTGGGAGTCTTGTACACGTTGGAATAGTGTTTCAAACTGGTCGCGCTGGAGTGGAGTGGTTCCGTCGTCATCTCGATACGTGATGAGAATCCGGTGTTCCTGTACGTCGGTCAGACGAAAGGGTTTGTGCGATAGTGGCGTGAGAAGTGTCGCATCAGACGGTAACTCCTCAGCGTGATCGAGAAGCGTGTGCCAACGTGCGCTGAACGGCATACGTAGTCTTCATCAGCACGGGCCAAAAGCTCCCGGACGCCTGACGCACTCTTTGAGGGTGTCATAGAAGACTTCTCACACGTAATGAATCGCTCATTACAGGGTCCACACAGGCCGCCACGAGTGACAACCTATCTGTGATCTATTAATATCTCGGTGAAACATGCAGAGGGTGTAGTCAGCACTCAGTTTCTGTTGGTTCACACTGTCTGCTTTGAACCAACTGCTCACTAAGCGAGCGTACCTCGGATTTTGAATTTCGGCGTTACCGGTAAGTTGTTGGAAAACTAAGTCCATCTATGGGGCTATCCTGTTCACAGTGTGACCACGAATTCGATGAACAAGAAGAATTCCAGGCGTTGATTTCTGGCCGCTGTCCAGCTTGTGGAAGTGAATTAGGTCTAGCTGATCAACATGAGCAATATCTTGACCAAGGGAACACCCCATTTAGCTACGACCCCAATCAGGACTTCAAAACGGAGCAGTAAGTAGACACTCTGTACTGACTGGGCTGGACTGCCTCAAACAGACCGAGTCGTTGTGCAAGACTTGCGGTATCCATCTTACACAAACCCAGCTGACAAAGATAGGATATAGCGATCATACCGTGCGTGACTCAGGGTAGCGTTTATTAGTGCTTTCTTTGATTGTAATCAGTATGCTTGTACACCCAATTGCAGAGCCGCCAATTCCTGCTCGACGAGTACCTGACAATTTTCCTGAGGGGCTCCCAGAGATACCGCCAACATACGAGGAAACTTGCCAGTTATTGGAACTTTGGGATAATCTCACAGGTATCGCACGATTAAGATCGGAGCAATGGGAGGACGAGAAAAGGTGCGAATATATGGTCTGGATGTTAGATGATGGACGCCAGTTCAGAGTTATGTGGGATGATGAAGATGGCGAGTTCGAGATAGATGTCAGACGGGGGCTTCCACGATGACGTGACTAACAATTCAATAGTCCCCCGTTTTTGCGTGTACTGGCCGACCCTATTCCACTGAATGTGGGGTGACTCTGTACAAGATACGCGCCCTGTATCTTGCATACCAGTACAAATATCATATCAATCTGTAATTTTCCGCAGCGGTCAGTCTGCACGGTCGTTGTACCAGATGATTCAGGGGGATGAGGGCGGGAACACGAGTGACGACTTATCATAGAAGTCGGAAGTGAACCCTTGTTTTCACCCCGGTCTCGGCCCGATTACTCCCTGAACCTCGGGTATTTTCTGTAAGGTTGTTATAGAAGGTTGCATGCGATTAGAAGCCACGGCGAAGGAAGACGAGTTCAAGGTCTGGATGACCGACTCGGAACTCGAAGCGCTGCGGCGTGCTGCTGCGAGTCATCGGAACGATCTCATCATCCAACTGGGCGGCTACGTCGGTCTCCGCGCCTTCGAGATTCCCCAAATTTGCCCGAAGCACGTCAAGCGTACTGAGGACGGCGAGCACTACCGCCTCCGCATCCCTGAGGGGAAGGACACCAGCGGGAACGGCGGGAAGCCGCGCGACGCCTACCTGCCTGCTGACGTTGAGAGCGACCTACACCGCTTCCAGAACGCGGAAGACATCGGACGGCACGAACCGCTCGTAGACCTGTCTGAACGCAGTGTGCGCGACATCGTGAAGCGAACAGCACGCCGAGCTGCCGACGAGACCGGCGACGAAGACTTCCGATGCGTCAGCAGCCACGATCTCCGACGACGGTTTGCCCAACGACTTCTTGTGGATCGGCAGATGAATCCCCGCGTCGTGATGCAGGTTGGTGGGTGGGACTCGTTCCAGGCCATCGAACCGTATCTGAATGCACCGACACCTGATGTCGTGAACGATGCCTTCGAGGAGGCCGGTCTCGCATGAGCGAAGACGATGTCGATCCCGAGAACCCCCGCCCGGAAGGACACTACCCACGGTTTCGAGACAACGAGTGGCACTACGTTCCCGACGAGCTGTCTCAGACAATCTCCCTTGGTCCGGCCGGTGACGGTGAGGAGGGCCAAGACTGGGTTCTGACGTACACTCCCGAACGGCGCAACAAGGACGACCGCGAAAAGGTGATAGTCCGGCTGACGCCCCGAGCGCTGCACGAGCTGTACATCGAGACAAAGAACCTCTCAACTGACCAGCGGATGCACGGCCACAGCGCTGAATGTGATTTGTGCGGCAAGCAAGTTGATCTCGACAAGGCGATCCCGAACCCGCGCGGCGAGCCATGTCACAAACATTGCTGGGCGGAATACACAGGCGCACCCGAGTGGTTCGCTGACTACGTATGACCGATGAATCACCGGTGCTACAGCTGCACCACCCAGCCGATAATCGGTTCACGCTCCGATTCATCAGTGACGACAAGCAGGATCGGTCTGAGAAGGCGTCTCAGCTGTCAGAGCAGTCTGATATTGAGATGGCTATTGCTGACGAATCAGTCGGCGGTGAGACGATCTACCTCCTGTACACGCGGACGTTGTTCGATGCGGCGTATCCTGAGTTCGAGACCGAAGAAGATGTTATTGAGTGGTTTGATGCGGAGTTTTCTGAAGGCGATAAGCAGATTCTCTTTGCCATCATCGATATTTTCGACGGGATTCTCACAGAGAAGGAGGAACAAGGAGCGGACTTTGCCACGTACAAGAAGTTGGACTTGGAGAAGATCCCGGACGTGCTGAACCGGGTCGAGTGGCGACAGCTGGTTCCCGATGTAGGTGCCGAGTTACTCTCGTACTTTATTCTCGCTCATCCAATGCCAAACACGAATCACCGGACTGGAATTGGGCTGCTGGATCGGTATCTCACTTCCTATGATGAGGACTTCTCGATGCCGGAAACGGGTGAAGAAGGCCAGTGGTATCAGTGGGTTCGGGAGTTCATTTACGACTCAAAACGCATCCTTACGCTACGGAATCAGCTTCCGTTGTTGAAGTGGGCCCATCAGTACGGGTATGAACGCGTTGAGCGGAAAGAGGGTATCCAGATCAATCTCGTGGAGATTGATGTAGACCGAACTGATCACCGGAGCTACTACACAAATCGTCATCTCGACCGGTCCCGTGAGTTCGTTGAGACCGCTTTGTATGAGGCCGGTGCTACTCACTTGCAGGGAGAAACTGACGATGGAAAACGCGCGTTTGTTGATCGACTGCGAGGAGAGGAGTAGCTAATCAGGGAGGTTAGCGAGCTTACGCCCGATTTCATACGAGTCCTTGCTGAGCTGGGAGCGCTCTCCTGTCTGCTCTTCCAGGACTCGCTTGAACTCTTCAAACTCCATTTCTACTCTAAACTAGGCGCTGACGCCATATGAATGTGGTCATCACCTGCAAAACCGGTTCCCAGGTGACTTACTTGGTATGACCTCGCTCCTCCACTTCGGCGGCTTCGTCCTCATCCACCCTTCGTGCGGATACTTCGTGAAGCTTGGTACATCCTTCTCCAGGGCACCCCGTTAGGGAATCCGTTCTGAGTCGGTCTTCTTCTTCGTCGTAAATCCAACGTAGTGACCAACCGCAGTCTTGGCATTTGTATTCAAACAGTACGGGCATGGGTTACCTCCAGAGAGTGCTTGTCAGTCATTGCTGTGAGTTAGTGCCCGCCCGGGGATTCGAACCCAGAGCACGATCCTCTCCACGGCCTGCTGGCAGCCGGACCCCGACTGTCGCCGTTGGTGGGAGGGAGTTTCACGTGCCGCTCCAGCGACGGGTATGCTCCGGCGCGGACTCGAACCGCGCTACTCCAGACGGAGTCAGACCTCATTGTAGCCACCGTCGTCCGGGAACTCAGTCTGATTCGCCATTGCGTTCTTGACTGTGATGACTATCTACTTATTGTTTGTGCATTCTGCACATCCATTCTAAATGGTTAGAATAGGGTGTTAGAATGCGTATGGGTGGTTACTTTGCACATAGCTCGTGCACACTCAGCATACCCAAGCCGATGGACGAGAGTGATCTACGCCCCGCAGACAAGGCCATTCTTGACGTTCTAACAGAGGGACGTGCAACCAAGGGGCTGATCGTTGACGAGACCGGATACAGCCGCAATACTGTCTACAATCGTCTTGAGGTGCTCCAAGCTGCAGGTCACGTCAAACTCGTGCATGAGCCTACTCGATTATTCGAACTCGTCTCAGATCCCCGTGAAAGCGACTGACTCTGCCTATCGGTGCTTGTATTAACGCCGTTTAGGTGGAGGGAATGATTGTTTACAGGCGGTCGAAGTGAGTGCACCTAGGTTTGACTTCGACACGGTTCACCGGCCCCGAAATCTCATACGTTAGTACTAATTACTAACTGCATGGTTAACCAGATCAAGTCCTCCGGTGAAGACGGGCTCGCACTCCAAGTAACCAAACCTGCTCGATCTGCAGGACTCGTCGATGAAGACGACGAAGGAGAAGCAACGTCTCTCGCCAGGGTACGGGTATTTTCGTTCGATTCGCTCCTCCTGGTGGTCGGTCTGGACACTCTGTCAACAAAGCAGGTGACAGAACTCGTTGTCTCAGCAGCTCAAGACACGAAGAGTATCTATCGGGCAATGGACGCGACTGTACAGATCGCAGGTAATGGATATCAGGTCCAACTTCCACCAGCTGAAGACGCAGGTTTCCACGAAGGCGACCGTGCTCCTTGTCAGGGTGCGCCCGGCATCCTCCTCATCTCAAAGGACGGTGATTCCTCTGTAGGACGTGATGCAAGTCGTCTCGCTGATGACCTCGTCACAATCCGTCGTGAACAAGTAGTCTAAGCATCTGGTCAGATCCATAGTTTCTGTTCTCACTGCGTAGTCAGCAGAGCTGTAAGTGGAAATTGAGCCCGGTTTCGCGGATAGAGCCCTTGGGGTGATGCTGGGAAGATGGCCTTTCAGGAACGCTCGTTACGCCGATGCCGGCGATTCAGACGCATCCCCGAGTGACTTGGTCAACTCAACCTCGATTTTCACCGTGTCGTAGGGGACGAACGGCTGCTTCGCTCCCTCTTCTTCGCGGAAGTGCACGATGCGGTACTCGTTTAGGGTCTGGACGTCGTCGTAGACCTGCCGGATGTCACGGTCGAGGCGGTCGGCAAGGGACCGGATGCTGTCTGCGGGTGCGTCCATCAGGCTCTTCACCAGGTCCAAGCGGCGTGGTGTGAGGATGCGCTGGAGACGGCTGGCATCTTGGAAGTTCACCACGTGTGCAACGTCTTCGCCGTCCTCCCAGCGCGCGGCACGGTCCAGCGCGCTCTCCTTGTGCTCCTCGAACGGCTTCGACGTGATGCGAAGGGTCGAGGGGAATTCAACGTCCTCCGGGGGTTCGTGGGCGTGGTTAGGCGAATTCTTGCTCATGGATGGTTTCAACCTCGTCGAGGAATCGCTGGAGATGGGATCGAAGGTCCTCGAATTCGATTCCTTCGACCTCGCCACGGTAGTGTCGGTGATGGCGGCCGACGCCGTGGGCGTCATTTGCGTTGTCGTACCGGAGGAGTTCTTCGTCAGCTGGGCCGAGGTACTGGAAGCTGTATTTGAGTCCCTCCGGGAACTGATCGCTTTCAGGGACGTCCCAGGCGAGTGCTTCCCAGCGGTCACCGGCTGGGAATTCATCGTCGTCCTCGAAGATCTTCCTAGCTGGCATCCAAGCACCTGCGTTGTCCACATAGGACAACACACCCAACCCTCATAGCCGTTGTGGTAGAATAACATCACCACGATGCCGCAAGGATAGGCAGGCAGTATTATCGCGGTTCCTCGATCTCGGTCAACGCCGCGAAGACGCTGTTGCAACACGCGCCGTTCTCAGTGAATGCGTGGTACTCAAAGTCTGGCTCCCCAAGATACGTGAATGTCACCCACCCGTCTGAAAAATCGCTGATGTCATAGTACTCCTCGTCAAGCCACCGTCCAATCTCAAAGCCTTGCGTTATCTGCTCCTCCTGATACACTGCGAGCACCAAGACTACGTCGTCGTCAACTGCATCACGAGCGGGCCCAAACTTGTTTTTGAGTTTCCTATCAATCGAGTTCGTCGTTCGTGTTCCCATCCCCCACCCGAATCCCCCTTCCAATTCTGCGGCATAATCGGGTTTTGTAACTTCAATCCAGATATCCTGATCGTCGGTGGTGAGTCGAAGGTCAAAATCCTTCGAGTCACCGCCGTCAGAAAGAGTAGCGTTCATTGATACCTGCTCCGAACCGTACTTCTCCCGCAGGTAGTACAGAAGGTATACTTCGGCAAATACGGAATTGATTCGATCCACGTCACCCTTTCTGATTTCGTTCAGCCAATCCAACGTCGGGTCTGATTCAACGTCCACTGCGGTGAGGTACTTGTTTATTAGCTGGAGATCGGGACGTCTGAACTTCCCGAAAAGGTCCTCTCCATTAATCGGTGATTCTCCGAGTAGATCGTTGATGTTCGGATACCCACGCGGTGACGGGATTAGATGCTCGTGAGGGTACTTCGAATCTAACACGCGCTCGATACCGTACGCGTACAGCGTGTATGAGTAGTCTTCGACCGTTGCAGTCGGCTCACTGTCGCGGTGTACTTCGACTACCTCACACCCGAACCGGTGTTCGTACTCGGGTTCTGGTGCGTGAATATGAACGATGTCTCCGACGTCGTAAGGTTCGTCGGAAGGGTCGAACTCAGAAGTCAATTTGATATCCTACCTGAACTCCATCTATCTCACGGACTGTGCTCTGAATCCGTTTCGATGCCAAGCCGGGCTGCTAAGTCTTCCTCGTGTTCAATAGCGAGGGCAACGACGGCTTCCATGAAATCCGCGTGCTTCTCGATCCCTCCTTCACCGGCGACTTTCGACCGCCCATCCAGCTGCTCGTACAGTGAGTTCAACTGATTTGCTTTCGCCTCAGGGAGATACATCGGGACTTGACGGCGGTTCCGGGTTGAGTCCGGACTCGGATCTGGACCCGGTTTCTCACTGGAACTAGCCTCACTATCTGAATAACCCGTATTATCCGGGTTACTCGAATTATTCAGGTTACTTGTATCACTCGTGTTGTCCGTAGAGTCCGAGTCACCCTCATTATCTGGTCGCCGGTCGTCGAAACGCTGCCCGAGCTCGTCCTTTGGATCGCTCATGAGAGGTCCTCCACGTGTGCTGCGATTGCATCGTACTTATCGCGTAGTGCCTCTGCCTTGTCTGCGTCCCACGAATAACCCGCATCGTCCGGGTTATACGCGAACACCGATGTTCGGTACTCGATGGCGTGTTCAACGACAGCCCAGTCCGGAATCTCGAAGACGTAATCCTCACCGAACGTGCTGACAAACCAGTTCTGCATTTCACTACTCACACCATCACGGCCGACTTCGTTGAGAACAGCTGCGACGGTCGAGATGTTGACATCGTCGAACTTGTCCTCCAAGGTGTCGATCTCATCAAACAGGATTTCGAGAGAGTCTTTCGCAATCGTGTTCGCGTGACTCGGGAATAGAACGTTCTCAGCAGCAAGCAGCGCCCCGTCAGCGAGCGGTCCGAGGTTCGGTGGGGAGTCGATCACAACGTAGTCGTAGTCTACTGTGAGGCGGTCGAGTGCGAGTTTGAGGGCCTCAACCCCACGGGCTTCTGAGTACAGGTGCTTCTCCAGCCTGAAGTTTCGTAAATGGGATGGGACTATATCGAACTCATCACCGGAAATGATCAGCTCGTCAAGATCGTCCAAAGTGAGCTGCCCCATCTCAGAGAGGACATCGTAGAGCGCGTACTCGCCTTCCCGGTACTGTTCACGATGTCCGAGTTTGAGTGTGAGCCCGCCCTGGGGATCAGCATCAACAGCCAGGACGTCGTGACCTCTGTTGGCCAGAGCCCCGGCAAGATTGATGCTGGTCGTCGTTTTTCCCACTCCTCCTTTCTGCATTCCGACGTCGATCCTCACGCTACCACCTCTTGCATATTCCGTATAATACGGGTTTCACGGACCATTCGGGTGTTGCATGTATCTCGAATAATATAAAGCTCCGTCAGACAACGCCTGTTTCGCGTACGGAGACTCACCGATAACCTGTCCGCTTACCGGTACCGTTCTGGCGGGTAGAAGACGATGTGTACTGTCGATCCGAGGCTGTACCACGATTTCGGGAGCACAGACACTTCCAGACCCCATTCAGCGGCGAATTCGAACAGGTCGAACCACATGTTGTAGGGTGGTTCCTCGGCATCGAGGCGTTCGATGTTCCCTGGGTAGACATGCATGGAGTACACGGCTGGTTCGCCGTCATCGAGCCAGAGTGTCGCGTGATCACTTGCTGGCGGCTTGTGAGGCGGCCCCTCCGGATCATCATCGGCTTGTAAGGGTGAGTGAGGGCATTCGTCGTCGCCCGCGATAAGGCGGCGAATACAGGCCGTCTCAGCTGGCTCGTCTACGTCGAAGGCTTCGACGAACGCGTCGCGTTGGTATTCCCCCAGGATTGCGCCGAGTGCACGCCAGATATCGTTCCAGGCTGGGTCTTCAGGCTCGTGATCGAGGTAGTCGTTGATGGCTTCTCGCAGTTGCCGGTGCTCCTCCCACGATGGGACCGGCTCGTTCGGACCGGGTGTTGGACGATCGTCGGTCATTGCTCCCATCCTTCTCCAACAGCAGGGATGACGTTGTCGTAGAGATCGAACTTGTAGATTCCGTCGAGGTACGGCTCACGAACGTCGGATTCGAAGTCTTGGTACTGCCCCTCGATGTACACTGCGTCTTCGGTGTCCTCGTTCTGTTTGTTGTTGTCACCTCGAATCTCCTTTTTCCGGATCGAATCCGGGATGACGCCGTCGTGCAGACCGCTGTTTTCGGGGTTGTGTGCCGAGGAGAAGTAGTGTCGGCACTGGTGGTGCGTGACTTTCTGCTCGGTTTGCAGTCCGTTGTCCCAATGAATCGATCGCCAGTGTATCTCTCCACAGTCTATGCATTCGAATCGACGGCCGGTCTTCTCGCCCGACTTCAGATTCTCCTCAATGACTGCACCTCCACAGTCCGGGCATTCATCTAGACTCTCTTCAGCACTGAAATTCTGAATACTGTCGGAGAAACTGGTTCTAGCCCACATTCTTTGTCGAAGTGCGTTTTTCTGTATTCGTCTCACCTCGTTGCTGCCGCCGATTGCGAATAACGGATGAATATCTTTGTGATGAGTGGGGGGTCGTACGAGCAACCATTCGATGAGTGCTGTTTTCAACTCACTGTCGATCGGGATGATTGACCCGTCCTCTTGTTTGCGTTTGTTACCCACCTTACGAATCTCACCGTCGCCGCTGAATCCCGGTGTATCCTCGTTCGGTATCTCTGTGTCTTCATTGAATCCACCGTAGACCAGGATTGTGTCTGGTTTGTTTCTGATTCGTGGATCAAGCACCACCCCGTGCTGTTCGATTATTTCGTCGAACATCGGGTGGGCAATGTTCACACACCGCAAGTCAATATTGATTTGTTCACCTTTCCTAACACCGTTTTTTAAAGGGAGCAGCCACGCGGCCCGCGAGAACGGGTGGTCGAGCCATTGTAGAAAGTACTGAATTCGGGCGAGCGGGATGTATGGTCGGTCTACTTCCCTACTGTTGTTCTCGCGGAACTCTGAAAGTGGTTTTTTCACGGGGTTCCCGGCAATCGCCTTCTTTTCTTCGAGCATCTTGTAGAACTCATTTAAACCCGATAGTTTGTCCTGAATCGTTGTCGTGTTGATGTCATCAAGGGGTTTCAAGTGGTTGTCTCGGTAGTGTCTGACATCGTCTGCGACTGCGTCTCGAACTCCAACGATCTCGCCCGCCCCGTCATATTGGGGAGCGATTTCGGTGAGGAGGTATTTTTCAAACTCGTGAATATGATGCATTCTCTTCTGTAGATCATGTTCTGTGATGTCTCCTTTTCGCGTTTCCCGGTATTTTTTGATGGGGCGTTTCCGCCATTCGCGGTCTGCTTGGTTGCGGCGATGTTGTCGAGCCTGAGTTTGCTGCCGATCTGTATCGTACTCGTCTGTGTGGTTCTCGTCCGGCGTTTGTCTTTCAGTCATTTTTCACGTAGCCCTCCCCGAATGCTGACTTGATTTTCCCCTGGTCCCACAGCTGCTTCAGCACGGTCTCGATCAGTTCTTCTTGCTCTTCTTTTGTCCCGAATACTTCTTCGCGCAGCTCGTCAACCGTGGCTGCTCGGCTTTCATCACGTGGGAGTGCCGAGAGGATTTGCTGGCTCACGTCACCGTCGAGTGTTTTAATGTCGGTGCCGGGTCGTTCTGACCCATCGGTCTCCATCAGTTGATCTAGGAGTTGGAGGTCGAGTTTGCCTGCGTTGAACAGAAGTCGCCCGGCATTGATCCGCTGCCGGGAGTATTCTGATCGGGATAACCCGAGTTCGTCTGCTTCCTTATCGATTTCATCGATTAATTGATTCGGGGCGGTCCCGAGTCCTTTTCTTCCCATGTTTACCTTTTTTGTGGGCAGTAGTATAAAACTCCGGATAGTTGTTTGAACTCTAGCGACTTCACACACACTTTATTTATATACTCTTAAATAGGGCAAAATTGCAATTTGGAGACTCCATCATGTCAGAACTGGCCTAAGTGCATAGTTTTCGGTGCAAACATGGGTCAGAAGCACCTTACAACCCCATCCTAATCCTTTTCCCTGAGTGGTTGTGAATTATGAAGCAAGAATGGCAATGGACGAGCAGAACATCATTGAAAAGAAGATCAACAGAGATTCCGAGCGAAACCAAATCCTCGAACTAGACACTAGGGGCCGGGTCACGATCCCGTCGTCACTCCGGAGTCGGTACGGCATCGATCCAGAAGACGACAAAGAATACTGGATCGAGCTCTCCATCGACAGCATCGAAGTCCGAGAGCCTGCCAATAGAGGTGACGAGTAGAGCTGGCGCTGGTTGCGGTGAAGGGTCTGGGGCGTAGGGACGTTCCCTCTGGACTTCCGATTGGCCCCAGGGTCCGTGTCTCTTCCTTCACCATCGAGCGCATTAGGAGTTTCGTCCCCCGACGCGACTCGGAAGTAGATTCTCGTGGAAAGACTGATCTGAAGTCTACAAACACTGGAAACCCCACCCCATTACACAATCATTTAAGTCGGTCCGACTCACAAGATGAAGCAACAGCTAGGAAAACGCAACTCACCAGAAGAAGCGGGTGCTTGGACACCTCCTGCTTCTTCCCGAACCGGCTTAAGCGTTTGCCTTCGGAGAGCCGCTGCTCTGTCCCTCTCGCCACTAAGCCGGCAGGTCAGGCGTATCCCAGCTACCGCCAGAGATGCACATCCAAAACCACGCCCACCGCGATAGAAAACATCCCTAGTAACTCCACCACTACGCTATAGCCATGACTCACGAGCACAGTTCCAAACGACAATCCGGGTCCGAAGTTTCCAGGCCTCGTCCCGGATGTCGTTTTGAAGTATCGCTGAAGCGGACCAGCAGAGCCGGTCCTCGCCGTGGACGGAGCGGTATTATCGGGACGCTCCTGTTCATAGTGTGGACGCGAGGGTTCAAATTGGTTTCGGGACCCTCGCATTCTCCGGCTTCCACGCAGTCCGCACCTCTCCACGGACTGCATGCACACGCCTAATCAACAACAAGGAATCCGGAAGGTCGTTCCAGGAGGGAGTCTCTCTACTGCTGGAATCACCATCACCGAGGTCACCCCACAGGTAACGGAGTGGATACCTGATCTCCTCCATAACCTGCTCCCAAGTAGTGTTGAGTCTGTTCGAGGATTCATCCGCGAACAAAACCCCGGGGTGATCGCGCACGAACGATATAACACTGTCCTTCGTCGTCTTCAGGAGGATACCCTGGGGTTCAACCACCGAAGATGGCAATCTACAACGGATCGTTGGAGTGATGCAGAAGCTGAGGCGGTCGAGTATGTGAATTCGCTCGTCGAGTTCGCGGTCAAGTACCACGATGTAGACGAAGACGACCTTGACGAACTCTCAGGTTATCACCGGCAACGATACAAGTCGCTCAAAGACAGCCTCACCACAACCAGTACCGGGCGCGGCCCGCTTAATGCCGGACTTGAAGCCCTCGCCAAAGGACCCGTTCAACTCCATAGCGAACTTGATGACACACCCCAACCCATCACACTCGTACTTGATGGCAAGTCGTGGTCAACACTCGATGACCGTGGGACAGGAGTGCGGGCGCTCGCAGCTATCGCAGCTCTTGGCTCTGCCTTCGACGTCCGCCTAGTTATCTCACCAGCGTTAGACGCCGCGATTGAGCGACGATACCCAGACTGGTACGACGCCCATCTCCGTCTTACTGGCACCCGTGAGACGTCCACTACAGACCTACCGGGTGACGACGGGCAACCATCGCCGGATCAGCTCAAGGCGGCGTGGGAAGCAATACAGGATCTCCCAGAAGAATCAGGGCGACTTCGTCTACTGGGGAACCTCCCCGTTGACGGGACCCGAGATTATCGTGATCTCAAGCAGGATGACGAAATCGACGTGGAATCTGGAACTGTTGGCCGCTACATCCTCGACCTAGAAGAGCTCGGGCTCGTGGACATCGACCGGCGTGGACAATACAACAGTGCATCCCTCACGGACTTAGGTCAGGCTGCTGTTGAGCAGTACGTCACCCCGGACTACAGAGTGATTCACCCGGCCCAATCGACGTTGGAGACGCATCTTACGCCGACCCCTCAGCCCCAAGCAGGTACAGTGTATCCCGCGCAGGTGAACACGAGGGAAGGGGATCAACCTGGGACAGCAGAGGGTTGGTTAGCTGCAACAGGGACTCCTAGTGAAGGAGCAGACTACGTCCAATGGCTCAATGGGCCATCTGGTGTTCTCGATGCCTGGGGTATGCATCAGCGGTATCTTGCTGGACGTCGAGATCGGGGTGTTACCCTAGTTGATGACCGAATCGAGCGTTTTGAGGACGGTCGCGTGTCGTACCTCAGTTGCTTCGACGATGATCTCTTCGTGGCCACTCAGTGGGGTGGCCCCATCCCTACCCTGGGACGTCTTGCGGGAACCTTACTCAGCGACAAGGCACTAAGCAAGGTCCTCACGCCATCACGCCTTGGTTCCGAGTTCGAAGAAATCGATAACTCGGTTGTTGAGAAACTCGATAGAGAAGCCGGGGAAATCATCCGCTGGGGGCATCAGATCGGATGGTTTGGCGAAGACGAAGAAGACTATGACGGCTGGCGTGACCGTATTGGAACTGTCCGCAGTCTGTGTTTGAAACAGGTCGGTGAACTCACGAACAGCGACGACGTCGAAGCTCGAACTGAATTAATCCGTGATCTGCACGGACTTATTGCCTCAGCGACGCAGCT
>NZ_JBHUDH010000079.1:0-3447 GCF_042678005.1 Halolamina salina
GACCGCCCGTCGGCGTCGCCGTCGGGCGAGACGTAGATCAGCGGGACGGGGTTGAACGTGTGGGCGGTGTGGGGCGACTCCGGCGTCCCCATGTCGTCGGCGTTGCCGTGGTCGGCGGTCACGAGCAGGTGCGCGCCCGCCTCGGCGACCGCGTCGGCGAGCCGACCGAGTTCCCGGTCCACCGCCTCGACGGCCTCGACAGCGGCGTCGAAGTCGCCAGTGTGGCCCACCATGTCCGGGTTGGCGTAGTTGAGCACCAGCGCGTCGGGGTGGCGCTCGTCGTCGGCGATCGCCGCGACCGCCGCGTCGGTCACCTCCGCCGCGGACATCTCGGGCTGGAGATCGTACGTCGCCACGTCCGGCGAGGCGACGATGCGGCGCCGCTCCCCGTCGAACGGCGACTCCCGCCCGCCGTTGAAGAAGTAGGTGACGTGAGGCTCCTTCTCGCTCTCGGCGACCCGCAGCTGCGTCCGCCCGCTCTCGGCCCACAGCTCCCCGAGCGTCCGATCGGGGTCGTTCGGCGGGAACGCCACGGGGAACGGGTACGTCTCCTCGTAGCGCGTCATCGTCGTCAGCCGGGTCTCCGGGCGGTCGAGCTCGAACGGCCAGCCGTCGGTGTTCACGCCGCCGAGAAGCCGACAGAGCTGTCGGGTGCGGTCGGCCCGGAAGTTGAACGCGATCACCGAATCGCCGTCCTCCAGCGCTGGTCCTTCCGAAACCAGCGTCGGCTCGACGAACTCGTCTGTCTCGCCGCGCTCGTAGCTTTCCTCGACTGCGGCGACCGCGGACCCAGTTTCGTATCGCGCTTTCCGATTTACGATCGCGTCGTACGTCTCCCGGGTCCGCTCCCAGTTGTGGTCACGGTCCATCGCGTAGTACCGGCCCGTGACGGTGGCGACGTGGCCGGTTCCGTGCTCGTCGATCACCCGCTGAAGTTCGGTGAGGTACTCGACGCCGCTTTTCGGCGGCGTGTCCCGCCCGTCGGTGAACGCGTGGGTGACGGCGGCCTCGCCGCGTTCGGCCGCGAGTTCGAGCAGCGCGTGGAGGTGGGCTTGATCCGAGTGGACGCCGCCGTCGCTGACCAGCCCCGCAAAGTGGACTCGGCCGTCGTGGTCGGCAGCGTACTCGAACGCGTCGCTGATCGCGTCGATCTCGCCCAGTTCGTCCGCCGCGATGGCGTCGTTGATCCGGGTGTAGGGCTGCTTGACCACGCGGCCGGCGCCGAGGTGGGTGTGGCCGACCTCGCTGTTGCCCATCTGTCCCTCGGGCAGGCCGACCCGGCGCCCGTGGGCGGTCATCGTCCCGAACGCCCCCGCCTCGCGGAGCGCGTCGAAGTTCGGCGTCGCCGCCGCGCCGACGGCGTCCCGGCCGGCCTGATCGTCGGGCGCGAGCCCCCAGCCGTCGAGAACCACGAGTGCTGCGTCCATGCGGAAGCGGTGGGCTGGCCGGCGTATCACGCCTTCGGTGGCAGCCAAAGACACATGCCCGTCCGCGCGGAACCGGAGCCAACGACCGTGGATCTCGACAGCCTCGGCAGACGCCGCCTGCTCGCCCTCCTCGCCGGCAGCGGTGCGGCGGCCGGGGGCGCGTACCTGTTCACCGGCGGCCAGCCAGCCGACACCGACGCGATCGGTCCCGAGGAGTCCCGCCGGCTGGCCGAGGCTCACGCGCCGACGCTGTACTACGGCGCGCGCGAGCAGTGGCCCGCGACGGACCCCCGTGAGTACACGACCGAGCGCGACGGCGAGACGATCGTCGACGGGTTCGACGCGCTCGACGGCTACACCGCGGACGGCCGCGAGACGGACTACCCTAACCCGACGGTGTTCTACCACGCCGTCGACTACCCGGACTCGTCGCTGTCCTGCGTGCAGTTCTGGGTCTACTCCGCGTTCGATCAGTTCTCGACGAACTTCCACTGGCACGACTGGGAGGTGTTACACGTGTTCGTCGACCGGTCGGCGGACGGCACGGCGACAGCCTCGGGAACCGAGTCGACGACCTCCGGCACCGACCAGTCGGTGTCCGACACGGGCGAGCCGGTGCTGTTCGTCGCCTCAGCCCACTCCCGGAAGGTGCCGAACAACGAGCACCTCGACCCCGACGTGGCGCGGGCGTCGATCATCAGTGAGGTCGGCTCCCACTCCAGCACGCTCGGGGTGAACGCCCGGCCGACGACGTTCCAGCGCACCGCCGTCGACGGGCTCGCGCCCGACATCAGCAACGATCCGGTCGAGGTGATCTCCGGCGAGGCGTCGCTCCCGCTCGCGTACGGGCTCCCGCGGGACGAGGGACTGGTGCTCCCCTACGCGATCCCGGAGTACGACGGCGATCGACTCCCCGAACACGACCGACTGCCGAACGTCAGCCCCGGGGATCTGGTCCCGGACGAGCTCACCGTCGACTCGTACGGCGAACTGGCGAGCCCGCCCGAGGACATCCCCAAGCGCGAGGGCGACGTGGCGTTCGTCCCGGACGCCCGTGCTGACACGGCCGCCGACGCGGACGCCCGATACGAGCTGATCGATACCGAGGAACTCCGGCAGATCGACGCGTTCACCGGCCCGCAGTTGAGCTTCAGCTTCACCGTCCCGAAGTTCGTCGAGGACGCCGTCTCGGGCCACCTCACCACCGTCGGCGTGCCGTGGAGCCAGCCCCGGTTCGAGAACCCGGCGACCGACATCAGCGACCCCCAACACCGGGCGGCGCTGGCCGACCGCTACGAGCCGATCGAGGCCGGCGGCGACGTGAGCCGTATCCTCGGGGCCGTCCGGGAGGCCACCGGCGCCGACGACGCCCCGGGGAGCAACGGCGTCGCGCTGCTCGCGCCCTCGATCGAGACCGTCGCGCTGCTTGAGAGCGATCCGGAGGCGGTCCCCTCGTTCTCGGGCGTGCTCGCCGTCGAGAACCCCGAGGCGGGTGAGCACCAGCTCACCGTCAACGGCGCGGGGATGGCGCCCTACAGCGAGAAACTGACCCACGAGGGCGGCACGACCCGCGCCGGGGTCGAGGGAGAGATCCCGATGAGTGCCAACGAGGACGCCGTTAAGGTTCGCGGGGAGGCGCCGGGGACGCTCGAGTCGGTTGCGTTCGAGGACGACTTCGCCGGACAGGTGTACGACGGCCGCCCGCCGGGGGAGGACGGGCGGTTCGGGATCTACGTCCACCGGGAGGGCGCCTACACCGCGGCGATCCGCGACGAGTCGGGGGCACAGGGGGCGCGCCGGGTCAACCCGAACCCCGACGACGACGCGATCGATCTCGCCGGGATCGAGACGGGGAAGGTCGCGCTGACTGACTTCCTGCTCCGGTTCCTCGTGGAGACCCGGCTACAGACCGCAGCACTGCGGGACGACGAGGATATCGACGACGTCCCCACCGGGCAGAACATCGACGACGAGCGGGTGGCAAGCGTCGTCGCGGCCGCGTACGAGAACGCCGGGGGAC
>NZ_JBHUDH010000079.1:3590-4606 GCF_042678005.1 Halolamina salina
TGGAGTCGCTCCGGACGCGACTCTCGACCGTCGACGACTCCGTCGAGGGGGAGGGACTCCCCGGCGAACTGGCGTCGTTCGTGACGCGCCGAACGGCGGGGATCCGGTCGCGGATCGACGCGGCGGTCGAGGCGGACGTGGAGACGGCGTCGTAGCTCGGAGGCTCGGGGCACGTCGGGGCGGAAAACGGGCGCCGTCGCCGGGATCGTCCCCGTCCCCGAGTGAGACAGCCTTTTTGCTCCCTGCCGCCAAGCCCGAGTATGGACTCGGCGGTACTGCTGAACCTCCTGGGCAACGAGAACCGCCGGCGCATCCTGCGGTTACTCTCGCATAAGTCCTGTTACGTCACGGAGATCAGCGAGTACCTCGGCGTGAGCCCGAAGGCCGTCATCGACCACCTGCGGAAGCTGGAGGAGGCCGGGCTGGTCGAGAGCCACACCGACGACCAGCGGCGGAAGTACTTCCACATCGCCCGCGCGGTCCGGCTGGAGGTGAGCGTCTCGCCGCACAGCTTCGGCGCCAAGAGCGCCTACCCCGCCAGCCGCGGCCTCGACATGACCGGTCGCTGCTCGCATCTGGACATCGACATCGACGACCGACCCGAGGGCGACGGGCTGGAGGGGCTGGCCAAGGAGTTCGACCGGCTTCAGAGCCTCGAACGCGAGCTCTCGCTGGCTCAGCGCTGGGTCGACGGTCGGTTGAACGAGGTGCTCGACCGGCTCAACGGCCACATCGGCGCCGAGGCCGACTCGCGGTTCTACGCCGCGGTGCTGTCGGCGGTCGTCACGACCGACGGCTCGCTCCGGGCGATCACGGAGGCAGTCGACGCCGACGCGGCCGCCGTCGAGGACGCGCTGGAGCAGTTGACCGAACGCGGGCTGCTGCGCGAGGTCGACGAAGCGGGCGAGTGGGAGTTGGCTTAGCGGATTTCCGTCGACGAGGAGTCCGACAGCAACAGTAGTTCGAGGTGTTTTGTGTAGAGGATGCTACCGACAGCAACAGCAGCTCGATGCTTG
>NZ_JBHUDH010000080.1:0-7779 GCF_042678005.1 Halolamina salina
CGGGTGGGACTGAAAGGGGCGACGCGCTCGGCGAAGGACGACGACGTAAGCACCACAGCGGAGTGAGCGAAGCGAACGGACCGAGGAGCGCAGCGAGTCGCGCGAGCCGAGCGGGCAGGGGCTTTCACGGTGTTGCTGACCCCATCATTCCCAGAGCCAATCTCGGTCGTCGCCGCACGAAAGAGAACGAATCAGACGAACAACGCGGCACCCTTTTTCCCACGGATCACCGAATACGCGTATGGTCGGCAACGTCGCGAGCGTGATGGCCGAGCTCGAACCCGAGGACTTCTACCTCCTCTCCGGGCTCGAACAGGGGATGCGCTTCTCCGAGTGGGTCCAGCGCGAGAAGCTCCCCGAGTACGCCGACATGACCGCCGAGGAGGTCGACTACCGCATCGACCGCTGTGCCGACCGCGAACTCATCGAGCGCAAGACGATCCAGTACGAGGGGTACCGCCTCACGTTCGAGGGGTACGACTGCCTCGCGCTGCGGGCGTTCTCCGAGCGCGGCACGATCGAGGGGATGGGCGCCTCCCTCGGCGTCGGCAAGGAGAGCGACGTGTACGAGGTGCAGTCCTACGAGCCGATGGCGCTGAAGTTCCACCGCGAGGGGTACACCGAGTTCCGGAAAGTCGACAAGGAGCGGGAGTACACCGCCGACCGCAACCACGTCTCGTGGTTCTACACCGCCCGGAAGGCGGCCGAGCGGGAGCACGAGGTGCTCACCGAACTGTACCCGGACGTCTCGGTCCCCCGACCCGTCGACCAGAACCGCCACGCGATCCTGATGGAGAAGTTCGACGGCGTCGAACTGGAGCGAGCGTCGCTCCCCAGCGAGCAGGTCGTCGGCGTCTGCGATCTCGTGCTCCGGGAGATCCGCGACGCCTACGCGGCGGGGTACGTCCACGCCGACATGAGCCAGCACAACGTCGCCGTCGCCGAGAGCGGGATCACCGTGTTCGACTGGCCGCAGGCGGTCGCCACCGACCACGAGAACGCCGACGAACTGCTCGAACGCGACGTGGAGAACGTCGTCGGCTTCTTCCGGCAGAAGTACCCGCAGGAGATGCCCGACGCCGTGGACACGCGGGCGCTGGCAGCGGCGATCCGGGACGGCGAGTTCGGGAGCGTCGCGAAGTTCGAGGCGTAGGTTTCTCCCCCGAAAACGTATACCGCTCGGTTCGCCAACAGGAGTATGAGCAGTCCGACCGTCGAAGTCACCGGGAAGGCCGCCGTCGAAACCGAGCCGGAGTACGCGGTGTTCGTCGTCGAGACCGAGGCGGGCGGCGAGACGGTGTCGGGCGCACAGCGCCGTGTCGAGGACCGGCTCGCGGAGCTCGATCGGGAGCTCCCCGACTCCGTCGACGCCGCGAAGGACAGCGTCACCGGGCGCTCGGTCAACTCGGCCGACGAGCTGTTCGACCCCGACCGCGACGAGCCGTACGTCGCCAGCGCGACCGTCGAACTCCGGTGTGAGGGGGTCCCCGGCGACGACGTGGTGAACGCGGTCGCGGCCGCCGGGGGGACCGTGACCCGAACGGAGCCCCGCGTGACCGAGTCCCGACGCGAGGCGCTCCGCGAGGAACTGCTCGCCGCCGCGACGGAGAACGCCAGAGAGCAGGCCGAGATCGTCGCAGCCGCCGACGGGCACACGCTCGGCCCGGTCGTCAGCCTCGCGACGAAGGAGACGATGGGGTTCGACAGCATCGTCGAGGAGGCGCTCGCGACGGAGGTGAGCGCCGGCGTGCCGGCCGGGCAGATCGAGTTCACCGCCAGCGTCGACGCCACGTACGAGTTAGAGTAGTCGACCGGCGTCGGACCGACGCCGTCAGGTCTACCACCTATCGGCTCCAACGGCGACGCATGGAGATCACCGACCACGTCTACAGCCTGCCCGTGACGCTCGACCTCGGCGGCGCCGAACGGACGTTCACGCCGACGGCCGTCGAGACCGAAGAAGGGCTGATCCTGTTCGACACGACGCTGCCGGGGTACGCCGACGAACTCGACGCCGCGCTCGGGGAGCACGGGTTCGGGCTCGAAGACGTGCGCTTCGTCGTTCTCACCCACCACGACGGCGACCACGCGGGCGCGCTCGCGACCGTGCAGGACCGCACGGGCGCGCCGACGTTCGCCCACTGGGCCGAGGCGCCGTACGTCGACGGCCGGAAGTTCCCGGTCAAGTCCGACGACGAGCGCTACCCGCCGGCCCGCGTCGACGTGGAAGTCATCGACGGCGTCGGCTTCAGCACGCTCGCCGGCCCGATCGAACTGGTCGAGACGTTCGGCCACGCGCCCGGCCATAGCTCGTTCCACCTGCCCGAGGCCGATCTGCTGATCGCGGGCGACGCGCTGACCGCGGCCGACGGCGAACTCCACGGCCCGGCCGAGCAGCACACCCCGGAGATGGAGCGCGCGATGGAGTCGGTCGCGCTGCTCGGCGAACTCGAGTTCGACCACACGATCTGCTTCCACGGCGGTTACGCCGAGGCGGGCGACGAGCGAGTCCGGGAGATCGCGAACGGCGAGTAGCGCCCGCGCCGACGGGACCGTTTTTTCACTCCGCCCGCCCCAGCCCGAGGCATGACCGAGGACGCGCCCGCGGACAACCCCTACGTCCGCGAGCCCGACACCGAGTTCGCGCCGACGGGGAAGCTGTCGGCCGAGGACGCCCGCGAGCAGGCCGAACAGCTCCGCGAGGCGATCCGCTACCACGACTACCGCTACTACGTCGAGAACGATCCGGTCATCTCCGACCGGGCGTACGACGAACTGTTCGAACGGCTCGAAGAGCTGGAGGGGGCGTTCGACCTCGACACCGAGGGGTCGCCGACCGCCCGCGTCGGCGGCGAGCCGATGGACGAACTGGAGAGCGTCGATCTCGTGGTGCCGCTGCTGTCGATCGACTCCTCGGGCGAGGCCGACGACGTGCGGGCGTTCGACGACCGCGTCCGTCGCGAACTCGACGACGGCGCCGCGGTCGACTACGTCTGCGAACCCAAGTTCGACGGCCTCTCGATCGAGATCGTCTACGTCGAGGGGCGCTACGAGCGCGCGGCCACGCGGGGCGACGGCGAGACCGGCGACGACGTGACCGAGAACGTCCGGACGATCGCCTCCGTCCCGCAGCGACTCCGGGGGGACCCGCCCGGCGTGCTGGTCGTTCGCGGGGAGATCCACATGTCGCTGTCGGGGTTTCAGGCGCACAACCGCGAGCGCGTCGAGCAGGGGAAGGAGCCGTTCGCCAACCCCCGGAACGCCGCGGCGGGGAGCCTGCGACAGTTGGACCCCTCCGTGACCGCCGAGCGCCCGCTCGACTGCTTCTTCTACGACGTGCTCTGGGTCGAAGAGGAGCCGGCGCCGGTCGACGAGATCGGTCCCGAGGACGCCGATGCCGAGGAGGCCGCCTCCGTTGGCGGGCTGGCGCTCGACGGGCTCGACACCCACTGGGACGAACACCGGCAGCTCCCCGAGTGGGGGCTGCAGGTCAACGACCGCCACGAACTGGTCGAGGGCGTCGACCACGCGATCGCGTTCCGGAACGACCTGCAGGCGGACCGCGACGACCTCGACTACGAGATCGACGGCACCGTGCTGAAGGTGAACGACCGCGAGCAGTGCCGGCAGTTGGGGACCACCTCGCGACACTACCGCTGGGCGTACGCCTACAAGTTCCCCGCGCGGACCGAGGAGACCCGGATCGCCGACATCGTCGTGCAGGTCGGACGGACCGGCCGGCTCACGCCGGTCGCGCTGCTCGACCCCGTCGACGTGGGCGGCGTGACGGTGTCGCGGGCCAGCCTCCACAACCAGTCGGAGATCGCCGAGTTGGGCGTCGACGTGGGCGACATCGTGACGGTCCAGCGAGCGGGCGACGTGATCCCGTACGTCGCCGAGGTGGTCGAGGACAACTCCGAGGGGCACTTCGAACTGCCCGACGAGTGCCCGGTCTGTGGCAGCGACGTTGAGGCGGACGGCCCGCTACGGTTCTGTACGGGCGGGCTCTCCTGTCCGGCCCAGCTCAAGCGGTCGGTCGAACATTACGCCGGCGACAGCGGGCTGGACATCGAGGGGCTCGGCGAGGAGGCGGCCGATCAGCTGGTCGAGGCGGGGCTGATCGAGGACTCGATCGCCGACCTCTACGAGATCGACGCCGAGGAACTCGCCGACTTGGAGGGCTGGGGGGAGAAGAGCGCCGAGAAGCTGCGCGAGGAGATCGAGGGGTCGAAGTCGCCGTCGCTGGGGTCGTTCCTCTCGGCGCTGGGCATCCCCGAGGTGGGGCCGACGATGGCCGCGGATCTGGCGGCCGCGTTCGGGAGCGTCGACGCGCTGCTCGATGCCGACGAGGAGGAGATCCGCGAGGTCGAGGGGTTCGGTCCGACGGTCGCCGGCCACGTCGCGGAGTTCTTCGCGAACGAGCGCAACCGTCGGGTGATCGAACGGCTGCGCGAGGCGGGCGTCGAGCCAGAACCGCCCGAATCGACGACCGCGGGCGACGAACTCGACGGGCTGACGTTCGTGTTCACGGGCGCGCTCTCGGTCACACGGGACGAGGCGCAGTCGCTGGTCGAGGCCCACGGCGCGAACGCGACGAGTTCGGTGTCCAGTAACACCGACTACCTCGTTGCCGGCGACGACCCCGGGCGGACGAAACGCGAGGACGCCGAGACCGAGGAGGTGCCGATCGTCGACGAAGGGGAGTTCGAGGAGCTGCTCGCGGACCACGACATCGAGTATCCGCCGGAGTGAGCGGTGGCAGCCGACGCGCGGAATCACAACCACCTTAACCCGGGCAACCAATAAACCCGAGTATGGCTGTGAACACGACCGCGCTGGGGCTCGCCGTCGTCCTCAGCGGGGCGGTCGCGGTGTTCCACTACGTTCGCGGGACGGAGTGGGAGTCCGCCCCGGATATCTCCGAGGAAGTGCTCGAACGCCGGGCCGCGAGCGTGCCCGAGACGGATTTCCCGGAGCCGTACAACCGATCCATCGGCGGCGGGGGCGCGCCCGCGGCCGCGGTCGGCGGCGAGGCCGCCGAGGAGGGGGAGCTCGAAGGCGAGACCGACGAGGGCGGCTCCGGCCCGGGCGACATCCCCGAGGACGAGGTCGAGTACTTCGAGGTGGAGTTCACCAAGCAGGGCGAGACGGTCGAGCTTCCGAACAACCAACCCATCCTCGACGCCGGCGAGGAGGAAGGGTTCGACCTTCCCTACGCCTGCCGGCAGGGGCAGTGTGTCTCCTGTGCCGGGCAGATTCAGGACGGCCCGAGCGAGGACTTCGTCGAGCACGACAACCAGGAGATGCTCTCCGACGAGGAGCTGGAGAACGGTTACACGCTGACCTGCGTCGCCTACCCGCGTGACGACTTCACGCTGGAGACGGGCGAGGCACCCTGACGACGGATCCTTTTTCGAGTCCGATCCTCCCGGACGGCGTCGGACGCGCCGATGCGCCCTTGTGACAGGACGCCCGAAGGGCACCCATGGATGTCCACGGCCACACGGTCCGCGGGGTCGACGTCGGGCCGCAGACGCGGTGTCGTCACTACGACAGCGAGCTCGACGTGATCGCGATCCGGTTCCCGTGCTGCGAGACGTTCTACCCGTGCTACGAGTGTCACCTCGCGGCCGCCGACCACGAGCCGGAGCGCTGGGGCGACGAGGGGAGAGACGACGCGGACGCCGACGCCGTGCTGTGTGGCGTCTGCGGGACGGTGCTGACCGTCGCCGAGTACGTCGACTGCGACGACCGCTGCCCGGCGTGTGACGCGGAGTTCAACCCCGGCTGTCGGCGACACTACGACCGCTACTTCGCGGAGGAACTGTTCGAAACGGCGGAGTGAAAACGAGGCTGCTCAGTACCGCGAGGGGAGGTAGGCCATCCCGAACAGGAAGAGGACGGTGACCCCGGAGAGGATGCCGACCCCCCAGAGCCCGTTGGTGTGGTCATGGTACTGCTCGGTCGCGGTGTTGTACTCCCGAAGCGTCTGGAAGTCAGAGGAGATGACGACCTCCTCGCCCGACTCGAAGTGGGCGAAGAACGTCTCGCCGGAGAGCGTGACGTTGCCGTGCTGGCCGACCGAGGTGCTCTGGGTCGCCCCGCTCTCGTTCTGCCACTCGATCACCGCCTCGTACGTCACGCCGCCGCCACCACCGTGGCCGCCGCCGCTGGACTCGCTCGCCTCGACCGTGGCGACGGTGTACGTCCGGTCGCCGACGGTGAACTCATCACCTTCTTGGTAGACCGAATCCTCCGCCGCGTCGAGCGCCGGCGCCTCGGAGGTGAGGACCAGTCCGAGCGACAGCCCCCCCACGACCAGGAAGAGGGCGGCGACGACTGCCACAGCGCGTCGTTGCATGTCCCGATGGTGGTAGACCCGGCGTAAAAACGGTTCCTCTTTCGGAGGCGATCGACCGGTGGCGAGCGCCGGATGCCGAGGAGATTTGTAGCTGTCAGTGTAACGTCGGGACGAATGTACGACCGAATCCTGCTGTCGACCGACGGAACCGCCGCCTCCACGGACGCGGAATCCCACGCGATCGAACTCGCGGCCGCACACGACGCCGAACTCCACGTGCTGTACGTCGTCGACGAGACCGTCTACAACGCCTACAGCGGCGACGAGTACGTCGACGAGGCCGAAGGCCCCGAACACGCGCTCGAAGAACACGGCGAAGAGACGATCGCGGGCGTCCGGCAGCGCGCGAGCGAGGCGGGCGTCGACTGCGTCGAGGCGCTGCGACACGGTCGCCCCTCGAACACGATCGTCGACTACGCCGACGAGCACGACGTCGACCTGCTCGTGCTCGGGACGAAGCGCCGCCCGGACGAGTACCGCGCGCTGCTGGGCAGCGTCACCGACCGGGTGCTCCGGATGACGGCACAGCCCGCGCTGGTGGTGAAAACCGAGGTCGAAGCGTAGCTGTGCCGACGCTCGACGGGCAGTACCGAAACGCGATCGAGACGCTGGCACCCGCGGTCGACGACGTGCCGTGGGCCCTGACGGGAAGCGCCAGTTTCGCGCTGCAAGGTGTGCCGGTCGAGCCGGACGATATCGACGTACAGACGACCGCCGCCGGCGCGTACGCGATCGAGAGCGCGTTCGAGGACCGAGTCGTCGACCCCGTGTCGCTCTCGACCGGCGAGCGGATCAAGTCCCACTTCGGCGTGCTCGAACTGCACGGCCTCCGCGTCGAGATCATGGGCGCAGTCCAGAAGCGACGCCCCGACGGGACGTGGGAGTCGCCGGTGGACGTCGAGGCACACCGGACGTTCGTCGAACTCGACGGGCGATCGGTGCCGGTGCTCTCGCTGGCGTACGAGGCCGACGCCTACGAGCGGTTGGGGCGACACGAACGCGCGGAACTGCTCCCCGCGCACGCGGACGACCCGTAGTCGAGGGGTGATACCCGAACTCTCGGCGGCGGAGGGACGTGCGGCGCGGGGTCGTTGCGATATCGAGACGGCGGCGATCGCGACGGGAAGTCGGGACAGCTCGCGCTACTCGTCGATCGTCGTCAGTAAGTAAGCCAAGGGCCGGATTTGAACCGGCGATGGGCGGCTCTGCAGGCCGCTGCGTTAGGCCGAACTCTGCCACCTTGGCGCGGTTGGTGGTTGGACACTCAGTCGTTTAAGCGTACCGTATCGGGCGCTTTCGCTGTGTGTCGAGAGAGATCGAGCGGGGAGCGATCAACTCGCTTCCCGCTCGAAGGTACGAGAATACCGCAATGAGTAGAGAGACGGCGAGTGCACTTTCCCAGCGGGTCGCCCACGCCA
>NZ_JBHUDH010000081.1:0-727 GCF_042678005.1 Halolamina salina
ACGACCCCGAGGTCGTCGCGGACGCGTTGCGGTTCGCCCGGCGGAGCGAGCATCCGGAAACTACGCGCTACGCGACGTTCGTTCGCGATTACGCGGCCGCGGAGCCGAGCGAGCGCGCGATCGTGTTCGAGCGACTCTCGGGGCTCGTGGGCCGCCAGCGGCGCAAGGAAGACGACGTTTCGGGACTGTTCGACTGACGCCGCCTCAGTCGACGATCTCGACGCGATCGCCGACGGCGAGGCGCTGACCACGATCCGCCTCCGGCACTCGCGCGATCAGCATCAGCGTGTAGAAGTGGTCGAACGCCGCCTCGTCGGCCCAGTCGGGGAACGTCTCCTCGCGCTTCTCGAGGAACCGCTGCCGGAACTCCGGCGTCGGCTCTCCCGTCTCGGGGTCGCGCTCGGGCACGACACAGCGGGCGCAGGGGGTGACACCCTCGATCCGGACGCCGCCGACTTCGAACGCCGGGGCGTCCTCGCCGACGAAGCGGTCCTCCCAGAACGCCGGCACGCCGGAGACCTCGAGGTTCGCCCGCAGGCGCCGGCGCGCGCCCTCGACGCTCAGGTCGTCGAACCACGAGGCGACGGTTTCCAGCGTGGCGGTGCTGATCACCGACGGTCCCATCCCCCGCCGGTCGACGAACCCCAGCGACGCGTCGCGGCGGAGGGTGAGATCGGCGTCGAAGAACTCCGAGAACCACGCCCCGGCCGCCGCGCGCTCGTCCTCG
>NZ_JBHUDH010000081.1:734-8227 GCF_042678005.1 Halolamina salina
TCGGGGACGTACGCGGTGTCGAGGTAGAGAAACCGGTCGCTGTGCTTGGCGTTGAACACCCCGTTGTCGTGGGGGTTGCCGTCGATACTGTCGTCCTCGGCGTCGGACGGGACGGCGGCGGCCTCGAACAGCGCGAACTCGCGATCGCCCGCGAGCGTGCCGCCGTCGAGGATCTCGCTGGACTCGACCTCGGTGGCGTCGAGTCCCTTCACCGGGTAGATCCGGACGCGTTCGAGTCGGGACACGGTCGGGAGTAGCCGCCCGTGGACATAGATGTTCGTTCCCGCCCATGTTCGTGGCCGTCTTTAACTGTCGGCGGGCCGTACAGTTCGGTATGGTTTCTACCGGCGATTCGGCACCGAGATTCTCGGCGACGAAAGGGACGAGCGACCACGAGGATTTCGACCTCGACGACCACCTCGGCGACGGGCCGGTCGTGCTCGCCTTCTTCCCCGGCGCGTTCACGCCGCCCTGCACGAACGAGATGGTCGCGCTGCAGGAACGCATCGGCGAGTTCGAGGCCGCCGGTGCGACGGTGTTCGGCGTCAGCGCCGACTCGCCGTTCTCCCAGGGGGCGTTCCGCGAGGAGCACGGCATCGAGTTCGACCTCGTGAGCGACATGGCCGGCGAGGCGATCCGGGCGTACGGACTGGAGATGGACATCCCCGACCTCGGCCTCTACGGCATCGCGAACCGCGCGGTGTTCGTGCTCGATAACGACGGGACGGTGACGTACGACTGGGTCGCCGACGATCCGACGAACGAACCCGACTACGACGACCTGCTCGCGGCCGTCGAGGACGCGTAGCTACGCCGCGTCGTCTTTCGGTTCCCCTTTGAACGTGTACTCCGCAGAATTGTCGACGGGCTCGTAGCCGAGCACTTCCTTCGCGCGCTCGATTGAGTAGTACTTCCGGTCGTTGTCGGAGATGCCGTAGACGATCTCGTACCCGTAGTCGGCCTCCAGACAGCACCGGAACAGGCGGGCGCAGTCGCGGTGGGAGAGCCACATCGCCTGCCCGCGCTCGTATTCCCGCGGGGGGTGGCCCTCAGTGAGGTTCCCGATCCGGACACAGACCACGTCGAGGTCGGCGTGGTCGTGGTAGTAGCGCCCGAGCGTCTCGCCGCTCGCTTTCGAGACGCCGTAGAGGTTCGACGGTCGCGGGAGTTCGGTGCCGTCGAGTCGGTACTCGTCGTCGGTCCGATACATCTCCGGCGTGCGCTCGTCGGTCTCGTAGGCGCCGACGGCGTGGTTGGAGGAGGCGAAGGCGACCTTCTCGACGCCGGCGTCGACGGCAGCGGAGAACACGGTCTGGGTGCCGTCGATGTTGTTCGCGAGCACCGAGTCCCACGGCGCGTCCGGCCGGGGGTCGCCCGCGAGGTGGATCACCGCGCCACAGCCGGAAACGGCGTCGGCGACGGCGTGCTCGTCGGTCACGTCCGCGACGATCGACGCCGACTCGGGGACGCCGTGTCGGCGCTCCTCGGGGATCGGCTCCCGGTCGAGCAGCCGCCAGTCGTACTCGTCGGCGAGCCGCGAGAGGATCGCCTGCCCCACGCGGCCGCCGGCACCCGTCAGCAGCACCGGGTCGTCCATTCGGGTGGATATGTGGATACTGGGGGTAAATACGGTGCGGTTCGGCGGGTCGGCTCCGGTACCGCTTTCCCGGGTCGCCGCCCAGCCCCGCGTATGTCCGACACGACCGACGCCCAGCAGGCCTGCTTCGAGGCCGGCATCAAGTTCGGCTCGCTCTACCACCAGTTCGCCGGCACCCCCGTCTCGCCGGAGAGCACCCGCAGCCTCGAAACCGCCATCGAGGAGGCGATCGAGAACCAGCCGTACTGCGAGTCCGTCGCCGTCGAGATCCTCGACGACCGCGTCGCCGACGCGATCGACCACGACGAGGGGTACGCCGAGCTCACGGGCAGCCTGATGGAGGTCGAGATGCGGATCGACTACGAGGGAACCGCGGTCCGCACGCGGATGGCGATGGAGGACGGCTACCCGCGGATGAAGCTCGTCGCCGTCGAGGACTGAGGCGACTACCACGATCGCTGAGGCGACTGCCGCGATCGCTGAGGCGACTGCCGCGATCGACGGCCGGGCCGGCGCGGTGAAACTGATCCCCCGGACCCGGCTGAACCGCGGTCTGAACCGATATCGCCCGTCGTTTCAGTTCCGCTCCGTGGCGACCTTTTTACCGCCCCGGTGTGCAAACTACCCGCATGAGTCAGACCACGTTCGACGAGGACGACCTGTTCGGCGAGGCGGCCGAGGAGATGCGTGGCGAGGTCGAGAGCCACCTCGCCGACGCCCGCGAGTCGCTCCCGGACGCCGACGCGATCTGGGAGGTGGACGCCGACAACGCGCTGGGCGTGCTCAACGGCCTCAAGTCCGCACTGGACACCGCCGACGCCGCCGAGCACCTCCGGGCGGCGAAGAAGCAGTACGTGATGGGCGAGCGCGCCGACGCGTTCGAGGACGCTGACGATCTGGAAGCCGAGATCGACGACCTCGAGGAACTGATCGAGGACATCGAAGACGCCCACGACGACGCCAGCGAACTCGCGGGGACGCTGCCGTCGCTGCGCTCCACGCTGCAGGACGCCATGGAGGACGAGGACGGCGAGGACGAGTAGTCAGCCCGCTCGCTCCCGAACCGCGTCGAGCAGATCGACCAGCGCTGCCGTCGCCAGCTCCTCGAGCTCCGCTCCCCGTTCGGCGTCGCCCTCTCCGGGGTCGCCGACCACGCCGTTCTCGGTGAACTCGTCGCTGTCGACGGCGAGGTTCACCCCCGACACCCAGTCGCCCCAGCGCTCGCTCCCGCCCTCGCGGGCGTCGTCGATGCGCTCCTCGCGGACGAGTTCGGGGCGGCCGTGTCGCAGGAACGCGGTCTCCAGCGGGCCGGCGTGGCCCATGTCGCTGCTGTGCTCGCCGACCGCCTCGAACCACGTGAACGGCGCCACGCGGGCCACCCCGTCGCGGGTGAGCCGCGCGGCGACCTCCCGGAGCGCGTCGACGTTCCCGCCGTGGCCGTTGACCAGCACGACCGCGTCCGGCCCGTCGCTAGCGGCGAGGCTCTCGACGGTTTCGCGGACGTACGCGCGGAACGTGTCCGGCGACACCCAGAGCGTCCCGTCGAACGCGCGGTGCTCCTCGCTGATGCCGACCGGCACCGTCGGTGCGACGAGCACGGGATCGCCCGTCTCGGCTTCGTAGGCGTCGGCGCCGGCCTCGGCGACGGCTTCGGCGGTGAACGCGTCGGTTCCCAGCGGCGCGTGCGGGCCGTGACCCTCGGTCGAGCCGACCGGGAGGACGGCGAGGTCGGCGTCGGCGTCGCGAACGTCGGTCCACGTCGCGTCGGAGAGGCGCATACGCGGTGCTCGGGTGGGCATCGCTTGTAGGCTGTGGGTCGGCGGCGCCGGTTCGGCACTGCCCCGGTTCCGTGGGTGCCAGCTATAGGGGTGAGAAGCTGTGCCACGAGAAAGAAGATTCAAGACTGCGTACCGACAATCGATCTCTATGAAGTTCTTCTCGTCACGGCAAGCCCGTTGGCGAGTGGTCCTCGCGGTCGCCCTCCTCGGTGCCGGGTTCGTCGCCCTCTACGTCGCGTTGCGTCGCTACGCGCCGTTCGTCTTCGACACGGAGGCCCTCCGGCTCTGGATCGACCAGTTCGGCGTGTTCGCCCCGCTGGTGTTCGTGATCGTGCAGGCGACCCAGGTCGTCGTCGCCCCGATCCCCGGACAGATCGTGGCCCTCGTCGCCGGCTACCTCTTCGGTGCGGTCGCCGGAACCGTCTACAGCCTCGTCGGCGTGCTCATCGGGAGCGCCGTCGCGTTCAGCCTCGCGAAGCGGTACGGGCGTCCGTTCGTCGAGAGCGCGCTCCACGAGGACATCCTCACGCGGTTCGACGGGTTCGTCGAGCGGGTCGGGATCCCGGGACTCATCGTGTTCGTCCTCATCCCCGGCCTCCCCGACGACGCGATCTGCTTCCTGAGCGGGCTCACGACGTGGCGTCTCAGAACGTTCATGGCGGTCATCGCCGTCGGCCGCCTGCCCGCCTACGTCATCACGGTGTACGCCGGCGGCGAACTGGCGAACGGACAGTTCCTCTCGGGTGCGGCGCTGATCGGCGCGGTGGTCTCGCTCTCGCTGCTCGGCTACTACAACCAAGGTCGCATCCGTCGGTTCGTCGAACGGCTCGAACCACGGATCCCGTTCTGAACTCCGCCGCGGTGCCGGGCGGCGTCAGGGTCTGGATCGGTCCCCGTCCGCGTCGCCCTCGGCGCCGATCTCGCCAAGCGGGGTTTCGGCCTCGTTCGACTCGCCGAACCCCGCCGAGAGGACGCGAGTGAGCGCCTGTTCGACGTTCTCGTCGGTCTCCTCGTAGTCGTCAGGCTCGACCTCCACGACGAACCCGGTGGTGATGTTCGGCGCCGTCGGGAGGAACAGCACGTCCCGGCCGTCGTCGGTCGTCTGCCCGGTCTTGAACGCGGTCATCCGCATCCCGTCCCAGGGCTCCAGTTTCACCGGCTGCTGGAGTTCGCTCGCGCCCGAGACGGCCGTTTCGACCGCCAGCTTCGAGGCGTTGTACAGCACCCGGACGCCGGGGACGCGGTTCACTACGTCGTCGAACAGCCCCTCGGCGATCCGCCCCATCTGCGTGCGCATCAGGTAGCCGGCCGCCAGCGTGACCGAGAGGAACAGCCCGAGCGTCAGCCCCAGTTCGAGCGCCATCGCCGCCGCCTCCACGCTGATCGGTCGCGGCACCAACCCCACCGGGATGCGGTTGGGGGGGACGTTCAGCGGGAGGCCGAGCAGGTGGCCGATCAGCCACCGGAGCACCAACAGCAGCACTACGACCGGGAGGACGACGATCAGGCCGCTGGCGAAGTCGCGCTTCCACCGGGTCATTCACTCGAACGTGTCGCCCCGAGAAGTAAAGCCGTACCGCTACCCGCTCACGATTGCGCTTCGCGGCTACCCGCTCACGATTGCGTCACGCGGCTACCCGCTCACGATCGCCCGCAGCGCGAACAGCGCGTTCTCCTTGCGCTCGCGTACCCGGCGGTAGAAGTACGAGAGCCACTTGTCGCCGTAGGGCGCGTACTGCCAGACCTCCTCACCCTCGGCGGCGAGCTCGCGCTGGGCGTCGTCGCGGACCCCCATCAGCATCTGCACCTCGAACTCCCGGTCGTACTCCTCGCGGAGGTCCCGGGCGTAGTCGATCATCGCCGGGTCGTGGCTCCCCACGGCGATCTCGCCCTCGTACTCCGCGAACAGCGTCTCCAGGTCCTCGCGGTAGCGTTCGTCCACCTCGCTCTTCTCGGTGTAGGCGACCGACTCGGGCTCGTCGTAGGCGCCCTTGACCAGCCGGATCTTCCCGGGAACGTCGGCCAGCCGTTCGAGGTCGTCGCTGGTCCGCCGGAGGTTCGACTGCACGCACTGGCCGACGCCGCCGTCGAACTCCCGGGCGAACTCCTCGAAGGCGTCCAGCGTCACGTCGGTGGTGTCGGCGTCCTCCATGTCACACCAGACGAACACGCCGGCGTCCTGTGCGGCCTCGACGATCGAGCGGAAGTTCGACGTGAACACGTCGTCGCCGATGTCGATGCCCAGCTGTGAGGGTTTGACGGAGATACAGGCGTCGACGTCGCTGTCGGCGATGTCGCGCACCAGCGCCCGGTAGGATTTCGTGTCCGCGGCGGCGTTCTCGGGCTCCTCGTAGTGTTCGCCGAGGAGGTTCAGAATGACGTTCACGCCGTCGTCGTTCATCCGCGCGGCGTGATCGAGTGCGGCCGCCGGGCTCTCACCCGCGACGAAGTTGCTGGCGATCGGGGGTATCACACCCGTACAGTTTCCGTGCGGAGGCTAAAACCGTTGGGCTCCGGCCGCAGTTACCCGCTCCGCGACCGTCAGTAGTCGGCTCCAGCTCGTCGTGCCGGCCCGGAGCGCGGTCAGATCTGCCGCCTCGACGGTCACCTCGACGGTGTTCCCCTCCCGGGCGACGCGCGCGCTGGCTCGATCGTCGTCGACGCCGCCGACTTCGGGGTCGAGACTGGCGGCGACGCGTCTGGCGCGGTCGGGAGAGCCGTAGGAGACGGAGAGCGTCGCCGTGTGTGCCGTCACTTCACGTCGACTTCCTTCACGTCGCCGCCGCGCTCCTTCAGCAGGACGCGGTGGCCACAGTAGGGACAGCGCACGCCGCCGTACTCGTCGAGTTCGACGTCGCGCTTACAGCGGGAGCACTTGTAGCTCATCTATTCGCTCTCTTCGGAGAGTGCCGCGCGAATGGAGCGCTGGACCGAGCGACCGCCGGGCGTCTCCGGGCGGTAGGCGCCGCCGGTGAACGTCTCGCCCGTCTCCTCGTTCTTCCAGATGCCGGTGCCGATGCGCTTGACGGAGTCGCCGTCGACGGTGGCGTTCTCCATCGCGTCTTCGATTTCCGAGACGCGTCGCCGGGAGACTCGCCCGTAGCGCGCGCCGAAGCGGCCGGCGCTGCCGACGGACCGAGCCTTGTTCTCAGCCATAGTGCACGGGAGTAGCCCCAGTACGCACAAAAACCCTGCGAGTCGCGCCGCCCCCGTCAGTCGTCCTGATACCCCGCCTCGACCAGCGCCTCGTTGAGCGCCTCCCGAACGCGCTCGCCGGTCTCGCGGTCCATCGCCGTCGTCACGACGCGGTTCTCCTGCACGCTGGAGCCGTCCCGAATCAGCAGGCGGACGTTGCCGCTCTCGCCGGCGCGGGTCGCCTTCGCCCGGACGCCGCCGCGGCTGCCGCCGCCGCCGGCCTCGATCGGTCCCGGGATGAGCTTCTTCACGTTCGGGTGGGCGGCGACGGTGTTCACCACGTCCCGGCCGTCGCGGCCGCCGATGAGGGTGGAGTGCGAGCCGCCGAGCTTCTCCGTCGGCGGCGTGTCGACCACTTCGAGGCTCCGCTCGCCGCGCTGACTCCGGACCCGTTCGACTGGGTCGTCGTCGGGGACGCGGTAGAACCGGTGGTGGAGCTGGGCGCGACACTCCCGCAGCGGCTCGCGCGCGCCGGAAGCGTACACCTCCTCGGGGCGCTTGCGCCGGATCTCGTCGGCGACCTTGCCGGCGAAGTTGCGGAGTTCGACTACGCGCGCCTCGGGGTCCTCCTCGGGGACGGTCGTGATCGTCGTCTCGCCGACGATCTCGGGTTTCTCCCCGTCGGCGTGCTCGGGCGGGTCACGGAGGAACGTCAGCGTCGCGCGCTCGCGCTCGAACGCGACGACGACGGCGTCGCAGTTGGCGGTGTCGCAGGCCAGACAGTAGTCGCCCGGCCGGTCGAGTTCGGTGCCACACCGCCGACAGTCCATGCCGGAGGCAGGCGGTTGTGGCGGAAAAGCGGCGTGCTTCGGCCGGCACGGGGGAACGTTCAACTCCCTTCCCGTCGGAAGCGACCCCGTGTCCCGACGTGCCCTCCCCGCGCTCGTCCTGCTGATCGCCCTCTCGGCGAGCGTGAGCGTCGC
>NZ_JBHUDH010000081.1:8307-9142 GCF_042678005.1 Halolamina salina
CGCGGACGACGCCGGCGTCGACGTGACTGTCGCCCGGAGCGCGGCGGTGGTCACGCTCGCCGAGAGCGGGAACGCGACGTGGCGCGTCGGGCTGGTCCTCGAGGGTCCGGACGCCGAAGAACTGGCGGGGAACGACAGCCTGCATCGCCGACTCGCCGCCGAGACGACCGGCGAGCAGTTCGTGGGGGCCGGCCCCGGACGCGGCTTCAACCGCAGCAGCGGTGGCGGGCCGACGTTCCCGGACGCCGAGCACGTCCGGTACTACCGGTTCAGCGACCCCGAGTTCGCTCGCGCCACCGTCGGCGGCGCCGCCGTCGTCACGAAGTTCCGGCCGGATCTCCAGGGGGCGAACTACGCTGGCCTCGGCGTCGACAGGGTGACGGTCCACTCGTTCCTCGACGTCATGCACACGCTACCGGGGGTCGACACCGTCGACGGGTTGGGCGGGAGTTCGTTCACGCTCACCGAACGACACGGTGGACTGGCGACGTTCGAACCCAGTACCGGTGTCCTCGGCCACGCGAGCACCCTTCCGAGCGTCGTCGGACTCGCCGCCGTGTTGCTCCCCGTCGTCGTCGAAAACGCCGCAGTCGTCGTCCTCCCGGCGCTGCTCGTCCATGCGCTCGTGACCGGCGGGCTGTTCGCGCTTCTGTCGGGGAGCTTCCCCGCCGCTGACGACCGCTGGCGGCGTGGCATCGTCGCGCTCCTCGCCGCGACGGCCACGCTCCTCACCCTCCAACCGCTGCTGGCCCCGCTACTGGGTGCGCCGTTCCTCGGCGGCGCCGAACCGCTGCTGCTCGGTCCCGCTGCCGCGTTCGCGACCGTCGCCGTCGGG
>NZ_JBHUDH010000081.1:9325-13523 GCF_042678005.1 Halolamina salina
CGTCGCGCTCGCGGGCGCTGCGCTCGGCTGGGTCGCGTCCCCGGCGCTCTACTTCCGACAAATGGGGCTGCTCGTTCCCGGACTCCTGCTCGGCTTCCCGGCCGTCAGCGCCGTGTTACTGCTCGGTTCGCCGCTGCTGCTCGCGGGCTGGGTGCTCGGTGAGGACCGATCGTCGACGCCGCCCGGGGCCTGATCGCGTCTACAGGTCCGTGGGGTCGGTTTTCAGGTACTCCCGGAGCACCGCCGTCGCGTAGCTCCCGGAGGGGAGCGCGAACTCGAACGTCAGCGGATCGCGCCCGACGGTCATCTCGGTGTCGACGAGGATCGCCCGCCGTGTCCCCGTGGACTCGAAGTTCCCCGGCAGGTCGAACATCCCCGGTGCCAGCCCGAGGTCGTCGAACACCTCGCGCTCGATCTCCCCGGGCTCGCCGTCGGCGAACTCGGTTTCGGTCCCGATCAGGGGTGCGGTCACGAACGCCCGCCCGCGCTCGCAGTGGCGGGTGAGCACGTCGACGCGCTCGGCGGTCGCACGCTGGAGCCGGTCGGGATCGGGCTTTCGGACGGCGTCGACCTCCGTATCGGCGAAGCAGCACACGTCGCCCTCGACTGGCTCGTGGAACGGGAGCCCGCGGTCGAGCCGCTCGCTCAGGATCCGGTTGAACGCGTACGACTGGGCGGCGTTGACGAACAGCCGCTGGAGGTTCGACGGGACGGCCTCGAGCGCGTGCCGCCAGTCGTCCGGCTCCCCGCCGTCGGCGCCGCCGGCGTCCCGCTCCTGCAGTCGGTGGAGCATCGACCGTTCGTACCCCAGCTTCCGGGGCATCCGGTCGAGGCAGGCGCCCCAGTCGGGATCGTCGCTCGCGGCCTGCTCGTCGACGAACGCCCGCGCTTCGCGGGTGTCGTCGGGTTCGGTTTCGTAGGGGTTGCCCACGTACGCCAGTACCGCGTCGCGCCACTCCCCGCGGACGGTCGCGAGCCCGACCTCGTGGGTGACGGGACGGCGGCTGCCGAACCGTTGGTGGCCGAAGACGTTGGGGACGCCGATCCGCCCCTCGTCCCCGCCGGCGAACGCCCGGAGCTGGTCGGTGATCGCCGCGGCGTTCTCGGGGCGATCGGCGTCCCGGACCGTGATCTCGAAGGCGTTGCCCGCGAGGTCGCCGTAGGAGAGGTGTCGCCCGGCACGCCCGACGACCTCGATATCGGCGCCGCGGACCTCCGGGAGATCTGCGGGGTCGGCGTCGGACACCGAGAACAGCTGGGTCGTGACGGCGTGTTTGTCCTTCGTGCCCGCCCAGTCGACGCGCTCGCGGGAGGCCCCCATCGCGTCGGAGAGCCGCCCGGCGAAGTCGTTGGTGTCCCAGCCCGACAGCGTCGCCCGGATCACGAGGTAGGGGTAGTCGTCGGCGCCGCTGTCGACGGGCTCGGTGTCGAACGCCTCCAACTCCCGAACTCGGAACTCCTCGGGGCGGTCCCGGAGCCGGCCGCCGACGCTGACGTACCAGTCGACGCCGACGGTCCGCTCGCGGGGATGGGCTTCACGCATCGCCCGGGAGTATCCCGCCTCGGGGGTTAACGCTGTTCGTCCCGGGTTCGGAACGTCGACGACGAGTACGGGGGAACCGATTGCGGAACCGGTTCGAGGTCGGGACGGTACGGATACCGATTTGAGCCGTTCAGTAGAGCGAGAGATCGCCCGTCACGCGGTCGACTACTTCGTCCTCCCCGGGGCCGATCGCGACCGTCGTCGCCGTGCCCGGGTCGAGCTGGGTGTGGCCGGCGTCGCGGATCACGGCGTTGGGCAGGCCCTCCCGCTCGGCGCGGTCGGCCAGTTCGAACAGCTGGTCCTCGCCGCTGCCCTTCAGAACGACCTTCTTCTGTCCCTCGCCCTTCCACGCCGTCCGGGTGCGGCTGTCGGCGTCCTCGTACGCCGAGAGCGAGGCGTGTGCCACCTGTGCGGCCAGCTTGCCGGTCCCCATCCCGAGGTCGGTCCGCGCGACGATCGCCTGCTTCATACCCGACTCTCCCGCGGCGCGGGGGAAAGCGCTTCGGGAGTTCGGCGGCGTCGACGGCAGGCTATTTGCCGCTTCGGCACCCACCGTGGCGCGATGGCTGGTCCCCGCACACCCCTCCTCCGACCGGACCGGTACTTCAGCGAACGCTCGCCCCGGCTGGCCCACGCCGCGATCGTCGTCGCCGTCGTCGCGGTCGCAAGCGCCGTCGGGATCGCGGTGTTCCTCGATCAGTTCGCCGCCGCGCTCGACACGACGGTGACCGTCGACAACCCGGCGTACCCGGGCGACTCGTTCTGCGAGGACCCGGCGTTCGAGGAGACGCCGAGGGGCTGTGACGAGCCGCCGACCGTCGAGCGGCAACTGGGTTCGATGGTCGCGCAGGAGCTCTCGTGGCTCCCGATCGCGGTGGCCGTGATCGTCCCGCTCTGGTGGCTCTGGCAGGCCGTCGTGCTCCACGCCGCCGGGTCGGTCGCCGGCGGGTCGGGTAGCGTCGGGGAGGCGCTACCCGTCGCAGGCTGGGGGATGGCGCCGAGCCTCCTGCGGCTGGTCGTCGTGCTCGGCTTCGCGGTCCGCCAGCTACGCTCGGTGTCGGTCCCGGACGACCCCGAGAACGCCCTCGCCGTGCTCCAGTCGGCGATCGCGGGCATCGAGACGGTCGGCCTGCTCGCGGTGCTCGTCGTCGCGGTGTGGGCCGGCGCGATCCGGACGTACGGGCTGGCCGACAGCCACGGCCTCCCGGTGTCGAGGGCGGCGGCAGCCGTCGTCGTGCTCACCCTCGTTGGGTTCCTCTTCGAACTCGGCTGATTCCGTCGATAGTGCGAACAGGCAGGCTCACGGCCCCCGGAGCGGTGCGCTGCGCTCCCGTTCGTCGCTCCGGGGCGGCTCTCAGGTCACGGCGTGACTGGTCGCGCTCTCCCTTTTCAACTCTCGGTGGACCGGGGCGTTTAGGCCCCCGCGGCTCTCTTCCTCGGGTATGATCCTCTCGGACCGCGACATCCTGCGCCGGATGGAGGAGGGCGACCTCGTCGTCGACCCTGTCGACGACCTCAACACCCAGCTGCAGCCGGCCAGTCTCGACCTCCGACTCGGCGAGGAGTTCCTCGAGTTCCAGCGCACCAACATCTCCTGTATCCACCCCAACCGCGAGCAGGAAGTGGGCGACTACGTCCGGGAGACGACCGTCCCCGAGGGCGAGGAGTTCATCCTGCACCCCGGCGACTTCGTGCTCGGAACGACCAAGGAGCGCGTTGACATCCCCGACGACCTGATCGCCACCGTACAGGGGCGCTCCTCGCTGGGTCGGCTCGCGGTCGTGATCCACGCCACGGCGGGCATCGTCGACCCGGGCTACCGCGGCCAGATCACGCTCGAGCTCTCGAATCTGGGCACCGCGCCGGTCGCGCTCTCGCCGGGGATGCGCGTCTCACAGCTCATCTTCACCGAGCTCTCCTCGGCGGCCGACCGCCCCTACGGCGTCGAGCGCGACTCGAAGTATCAGGGCCAGTCCGGCCCGCAGGCGTCCCGAATCGGCGTCGATCCGGAGTTCTCGGAGGGCGAGGAATGAAGTTCGTCGAGGAGGTCGTCGTCGACGCCTTCCTCCCGACGTACCGGGCGATGCTCGCCGAGCGACTCCGGGATCGCGGGCTCACGCAGGCCGAGGTCGCCGACCTGCTTGGTGTGAGCCAGTCGGCGGTGTCGAAGTACGCCCACGGCGAGGTCGACGTTCACCCGGACGTAAAGGGCGACGAGCGGGTGCGCGCGCTCGCCGACCGCGTGGCCGAGGGGCTGGCCGACGGGACGCTCAGCCGCGTCGGCGCGCTGGTCGAGACGGAGGTGCTGATCCGCGAACTGGAGGACGGCGACCTGCTCGCGCGCCTCCACGAGGAGGCCGTCCCCGGACTCGCCGAGGTCGACGCGACGTTCGCGGTCCACGACGCCGACTCGGCGCTGCGGACGAGCGAGCAGGTGCTCGCCTCCGTCCGGCGGGGGCTCAGGGTGCTCACCAACGCCTCGGGCTTCGCGGGGCTGATCCCCAACGTCGGCACGAACCTCGCCGAGAGCCTCCCGGACCCGACGGGGATCGAGGACGTGGCCGCGGTTCCGGGCCGGGTCGTCGACGTGAAAGGCGCCGCGACGGTGCCGGGCGACCCGGAGTTCGGCGTCAGCGAGCACGTCGCGGGTGTCCT
>NZ_JBHUDH010000082.1:0-256 GCF_042678005.1 Halolamina salina
CTGGCGTCTCCCCGGCCGCACTGATGCCGTCGATCGCCGCGGTCTGGGTCGTGCCGGCGACGAGGACGAACGTCACGCTCCCTCCATCGGGGTCGCGCTGTGGCTCATGGTGTGGCTCTCGCGGGGCACGAACCTGAAAAGCACGGTCCGGCGTCGACGGTTCATTCGCGCTCGTCGGCCGGATACTCCGTCGTCACCGACCGCTCGCTCGACGCCGAACGTTCTGCCGATGCCGAACGCTCCGCCGAACGCTCGT
>NZ_JBHUDH010000082.1:278-4193 GCF_042678005.1 Halolamina salina
GGCTCGGGCGTCGCGGACTCGATCGACGGCGTCCCACCCGTGCGCTCGTAGATGACCACACGGCCCTCGACGCCCGCCGTCTCGATCGTCACCGTCCCGAGGCGCCGGCGCCGCTGGAACACCGTCTCGGAGCTCAACACCGTCTGCACCCGGTAGTACGGGACGACTTTCAGCCGGCGGACCCAGAACCCGTTCCGGGTGACGACGTGATTCTCGCCGACGTAGTAGCCGCGGGATCGCCACTTCAGGTGGGCGGCGACCGGGACGAGCAGCAGCAGGCCGAGCGGCGCCCACCAGGCGAACGACGCTTCGAGGACGCTCTGGATCGCGTAGAGCAGCCCGGTCGCGAGCGCGACGACGCCCGCGTAGCGCGCCGCGTAGCGCTCGCGGGCCCGCTTGGGGGGGCGCTCGAACGCCATCTCGCCGGCCGGTTCGATCGAGTTCGCGAGCTCGAACACCCGCGAGCGCCGGGCGATCGGGACCGCCGACTGGGAGGTGTCCTGCCCGCCCTCGCCGCCGCTGCCGCCGGCGGTTTCGATCTCCAGCGAGGCGTAGCCCAGCGCCCGCGCGAGCACGTTCTCTTCGATGGTGAGCGACTGGACCTTCCCGAGCGGGATCGTCCCGCTGTAGCGCTGGAGCAGGCCCCGCTCGTAGCGGAGTTCCTCGTCGCCGCGGCGGAGCGTGAAGCCGTAGTACAGCGTCGCGTTGATGGCGCCGTAGATAAGTCCCAGCGCGAGGATCCCCGCGAGCGTGGCCAGTGGCCCGATCAGTCCGGTCAGCCCCGCCTCGGCACCGAAGAACCACTCGGCGCCGACGATCGAGCCGATCGTGGGCATGAACACCGAGCCGACGACGAACATAATCGAGAGCAGTTGGGCGTCGGCGGACACCAGCGCGAGCACGCCCAGTTCGCGGTCGGCGATCTCGAACACCGTCTCGAACCGGTCGGTCTCCTCCGCGGTCTCCTCACCGCCGCGGCTCAGTCGGCTGATCTCCGCCTGCAGCCGCCCCGCGCGATCCTCGCCGACGAACTGTAGGTGGGCCTCGCTCCCGCTCGCGCCGGCGGTCTCGAGGCGGAGTTCGGCGATCCCCAGCGCGCGCTGGACCACGTTTTGGCTGATGTCGACGTTCTGAATCCGGCCCAGCGGGATCTCCCGTTCGCGTCTCGCGAACACGCCCGAGCGGATGTCGAACGTGTCGGCGGTGAGTTCGTACTCGAAGCGGCGGTAGTAGGCGATCCCGTAGACGACGGCGGCGACCGCGAGGAGGCCGGCGAGCGCGAGCGCGAGCGTGACGCCGACCGCGCCCGCGACCGCGCCGAACGCCGGGGGACCGATGAACAGCGCGGCGACGACGAGCCCCAGCCCGTTCTCGACGAGCCGGTAGGGGACCGACAGCGGGTGGAGCCGGAACACGCGCCCGGTGAGCGGTGCCTCGCCCGTCGTCTCCCCGTCGGTCATACCGCGTCTTCCTCCTCGGACTCGGTGGTGAGCCGTTCGAGGCGCTCCTGCAGCGTCGACGCGCGGTCCGGCGTCAGTCCGGGGATCGTCACGTCCGCGCCGCGGGAGCCGGCGGTGTAGACCACCAGCGTCGACAGGCCGAGCAGGCGCTCCAGCGGGCTCCGCGTCGTGTCGATGTGCTGGACGCGAACGTATGGGACGACCGTCCGGACACGGGTGAACACGCCGCGGCTCAGGAACAGCGAGTCCGCGCGGACGACGTACTCCCACGAGCGGTAGAGCAGGACGGCCCGGACGACGCCGAACAGCGCGAACAGCGCGAAGACGGCGATCCCGATCCGGGCGGCGGACTCGATACCCGGGGCGAGCAGATCGGTTCGGGTGCCGACGAAGTAGGCGATCACCCCGAGCACGACGCCGGCGACGAGCGCGCCGATCGTCGACCCGACGATCCACTGCAGGCGGACCGTCGACGCCAGTTCGTGGGGGACGCCGACGACCGACTCGTCGATCCCCGCCTCGGCCGCGACGGAGGGTTGGTCGTCCGCGTCCGGTCCGGATTCGGATGGCGACGACGGTTCCGCCATGCTCGCCGATGGGGGGTCCTCAGCGGTGCCGTCGTCGGGAGGGTCGCTCATGCCGGAACAGTGGCCCAACGGCGGCTTAATCGTACCGCCGTCGCGGACCGTTCCGCGTCGTCGTACTCGACGAAAACACTTCTCGCCGAGTCTTCTCAGTCGGTCACTGCATCGCCGACTCGCTCGGCGACAGTCGGCGCGGCAGTTGCGAGGAGGTTCGCGGCGGCGTACTCCGCGTACAGGGAGCGCCCCGGTTCGGGGACGGCGCCCGACCGAACGAGTTCGTCGGCGTTCTGTATCCGGCTATGGACGATCTGTGCCAGCCGTCGCGCCAGCAGCGCGGGCGAGCTATCGAGGAGCGTCCGGAGGCCGTCGACGGCGGCGGTGCGTTCGGCGGCGATCGGGTCGATCGACTCGGGGACGCCGTACTCGCCGTCGGCGACCGCCGCCTCCGCGTCCGCGAGCGCGCCGTCGGCCGCGAGGGCACGCATCACGGCGGTGATCGCGCCGGCGGGGCGCCCGCCGTCGCGGCGATCGACGGCGTTCCGTGCGCCGGTCCACCGGCTCCGAGTCAGCTCCTCGAGGAGCGTCTCGCCCGCCGTGTCAGCGATGTCGCGGTCGATCTCGCTCCCCACCGCGTCCCAGTCGGGCGGCGTCGCGTGCGGTTCGACCTCCTCGACGAGCGTCGCCGCGACGGTTTCGAAACGCGCCCCGTAATCGCGAGGGTCGTCGAACGTCGAGACGTAGTGCTCGTGCAGGTGGCGAGCGTCCGCCGCGTAGGCCCGCCCCCACTCGACGCCCTGTGCGAGTTCGGCGACGCGGAGGACGGTGTTCTCGTACTCGTGGCGTTCGTTCGCTCGAGTGAGGCGGACGCCAGTGTGGCCCCAGTCAGTGATCTCGGCGTGCTCGGCGAGTGCGGCGACGGGGTCGTCAGCCGGCCCAGCGTGGCGGTAGTCGTCGAGGAACGCCGTCGCATCTTGGTGGTGGCGTTCGCGGCGTTCGGTCACGTCGGCCGCGGTGAGTTCGCCGTCGAACGCGGCGAGGCCGGCGTGGACGAACATCGCCTCCGAGCGGGGGTGCGTGAGCCCGGCGAGTGCGTCGGCGCGGGTCTCTCCGTCGCGATCCTGTGAGAGCGCGCCCCGTGCGGCGTCGCGTTCGGCGGCGAGTTCGTGCCGGACGGCGGCGTTGGGAACCGCCGAGACGTCTGCCCCGTCGAGCAGCGACCGGACGCGTTCGCGGGCGGCCGCGAGGTGTTCCTCGGTCGGCTGGACGGGGATCGTGGCGGTGACCCGCGGGAGATCGCCCGGGAGCGCCCGGATCGCGGACCTGTCGTACTCGACGGTCGACTCCGACGAACCCGTGCCGCTACAGCCAGCGAGTCCGGAAGCGAGCGCGGTCCCGACGACCGCGAGCGCCGAGCGGCGGGTGAGCCGGCTCACGACGAATCACTCCCGTTGTACCGGTCCGGGATCGGGTCACAGCTCCCGCCGCTGCCCGCTGAGAGCCCGTCGTACCCGTCAGCGGGGAACGGGAGTCGGACGAGTGCGGCCGTGTGGTCGGACGCCTCGCGCTCGCAGGCGGTGTGGGCGTCGCGGATCACCCGACAGAACTGGATGTTCGGGTCGCCGTCGTCGCCGCGGGTGACGTAGTTGAGTTTCAGCCGGTAGCACTCGCCGATGCGGGTCTGGAAGACGAACACCGACTCGCTGTCGTAGTCCGTCTCCGCGAGGAGCCGGCGGGCTGCGGCGACGTTCGTCGCGTCCTCGGCGAACTCGAACGCCTCGGCGTGGTCCTCGCTCTCGACGCTGTGGAGGGTGATCGGCTCGGCCGTCGATCCGTCGTCGGTGTTCCCCCCGGCGTCCTCCCGGGGGGCGAGG
>NZ_JBHUDH010000082.1:4199-4898 GCF_042678005.1 Halolamina salina
ACCGGCGGGCGCTCGCCCGTCGATCGCGTCGTCGCAGTCACGTGATCGGTGACGATCGTGCCGTCCTCGGGCGGGGAGCTGTGGCTCTCGGAGCCGCTACAGCCGGCCAGCGCCGCGGCGACGCCGACGGCGCCCGTGAGGAAACTCCGTCTCGCGGTCTTGGAGGCTGTCGTTTCGCTGGGGACCATCCCGCGTCGACGATGTGGGCAGACCGCCAAGAAGGCGGTGGTCGGCGTGGAACCCTACGACTCGTCGGCCACCGTCACGCCGAAGTCGGCCGGCTCCGCGCTCGCGACGGTCGGGAGCGTACGCAGTCGCGGGCGGACGAGCACGTACGCGGCGGTGAAGCCGAACCCGGCGGCGGCGAGCGCCATCGCCGTCCCGTGGCCGATCGCGTCGCCGAGTGCGCCGCCGAGCAGCGAGCCGAGCGGCAGCGTCGCGCCGGAGGCGGTCCCCTTGATCGCGGACACCCGGCCCAGCCGGTCGGCCGGAAACAGCCGTTGGTTCAGCGTCGCCGTGAGGACGCCGCTCGCGCCGGCCGGGATCCACGCGAGTGCGAACAGGCCGACGGTGAGCAGCGTCGAGGGGACGAGCACCGACGCGAGCCACGCGCAGGCGCCCAGCCCGTTGCCGAGGATCAGGAATCGGCCGTAGCGGACGCCCTCGAACCGCGGGCCGACGACCGATCCGAGCAGCCGG
>NZ_JBHUDH010000083.1:0-1186 GCF_042678005.1 Halolamina salina
GTCACTGAAAAAGTGCTTCGCGAGGAATTCCACCTTCAAACGGATCGAAGGTGGGCACATCGAGCACAGGAAAGAGACCGCCTATTGTATGTTGGCGTAACTCAGAGAGCCGCGACCCGATTGAAACAACATGCTGCAGGTCGGGGACGAGGAGCCCACTTCACTCAAATCTTCCCGGCCAGTCGGCTACTTTCGATTGACTGGTACGGATCAACTTCTGAGGCCTATCGAGCAGAACCAATTACGGCCGATGTCCTGGATGAAGTGACCAGTGATGATGTGTACGTATCGCAACCAGGGTGATACTGAACACTACTTCACGAGCGCCTGTCCGGCTCTACTCTACTTCTCGGACATGCTTCTATGGTCACTAATGACCTGTCATAACTAATATTCATCCCTAAATCTATTACAGTTTGATTCTAACACGATAGTATGGGAACATGCCCTGGTTGCGATCGAGATGTAACGCCAGTCAATAAAGGTGGTATCGGACACGGAGTGAACGAATACGTCTGCCCAAAGTGTGATATTATTCTCGGAGTTACGTCCTGACGAATCGCAGACTAAATTCACCGGAAAATCGACTCCGGAACACCCTATCCGGCACTACTACGATTCTCGGACATCAGCATCGTCCCGTATTCTTTTAAATTAGTGAATGATATCAGACGCTATGCCCGTGTTCGAGATTCTCAAGTCGCTCTTCGGCTCAGCAGTTATTGGGTTCGGTTTATTTCTCCTCGCTATGGTCTTGTTTGGGATGGTCTTAGGAGTGTTATATCTTGGCCCCCATCGACCTAATCGAAGGAGGAAACGCCATAAGAGGAGGTAGCAGTAGGCCTCGCGGTCAGTAGACTATCTGTACTCATCATCCTATTCAGGCGAATTCATCCAATCATCGGGTGTAGCTAAGGACTGAATGTCCTTCCGACTCACCAGTCCTGCAGCAACCAAAGGGAGACGAACAAAAACATCAAACCATTGGCCAGCGTGGACGAGTGGTTGCACTTCGTACCAGAATATGAGTACACCTGGCAATAGTAGAATAAGGGGTGCCCCTCCGGAGAGTCTATACACGAATGGACGCACATCTGTGCTGCTCCAGTCAACACTACATGGGAAAATCTTGAAGCAGAATACCATCTCGTGCTGGCGAGTCCAAGGGACGCCAGCGAGGTAGTGT
>NZ_JBHUDH010000084.1:0-746 GCF_042678005.1 Halolamina salina
GGTTCGTATTAGGGTTCTTCTTCGGAGCCATGTCATCCATGTTCCGCATCACGGGTGATCTAACGGTGGAAAAACTGGTTGGCTCGTTCTTTGGTTTCGTGTTCGTGTACGGGCTGCTGGTACTGACGATCGGGCGAACTGTTCTTGAGGATGCAAAGGAGGTCTCTGACCGATACTTCCTAGACTATATTCAGAATTCAGAGAAGGGTGGTGGTGATTAACAGGGATAACTTTTTCATCGGAATGCAGTGTGTCGCTGCGGGATGGGCAGCGGCAATGGCTTACTTCCTTATCACCAACTCATTCGCAAACCGCTTAGACCCACTTGCATCCACGGCCTGGCTATTAGGTTTGATTTCATCGACATATGTAGCAGGCGGCCTTACCGGTGTGATCTACGGAGCGATAGAGGGCTTTGGACAGAAAGAGGGAAAGAACGCTGAAGCAGGTGGTAGATGATGGACTACACTGATGAGGAAGAGATTTAAACGAAGTGTATTGGGTCTACCCGGTCATGCCGAAGCCCACAGAAATGTTCTTCTCAGGACCGTTCCTCGAGCAAGGCCATCTGTGGGTTTGCACGGAGTGTGAATATGGGACAACAAGCGCGCTGAGTATGATATTTCATACAGTCCGAGATATTACTTCTAAGATTAAAGGAATGGTGACGAGGAGTGATGGGTCTTCTCTTTAGCTCTTCAGCCATATCAGCCTGATTTGATCCCTAGCTTTTATGTTATCCTGGT
>NZ_JBHUDH010000085.1:0-922 GCF_042678005.1 Halolamina salina
GAGCGCGCGAGGGACGAGTGAGCGACTGAAAGGAGCGAACGAGTCGGCTGGGGAGGTCTGTGGGCTGTGCGGGGCGGTGCGGTCACAAGGTGCCAACGATCGAGTTGCTGTTGCTGGGCGAGTCGCTGATCCCGACACCTCCGACCGATCCCACCGAAAAAGACTCGACGACCGCTTACTTCTCGATGATGCTCTCCTCGATCTTCTCGCCGAAGTGCCGGCCGCCTTCCTCGTAGTACAGCAGCACCTCGTCGCCGGCTTCCAGATCCGTCACGGCCTTCCGCCCCTCCTTCGTCGCGACCTTCACCGTCTCGGCGTTCTGCAGCAGCGTCTCGACCACGTCCGGGCCGTCGTCGGTCTCGACTTCCGCCTGCACGCGGAACATCGGGCGCTTCTCGATCTTCACGCGGCCGACGATCGCCTCGCGGGTGTGGCCGGCGGTGTCGGCGACCTGCACGCGGTCGCCGGACTGGAGTTCGGCGAGGTACTTCGTCTCGCCCTCGGGCGTCCGGACGTAGGCGTGGACCGCGCCGGCGTTGACCCGGAACGGCCGGGAGGCGACGTACGGCGAGTCCGCGGTCTCGCCGTGGACGAAGAACAGGCCGCGGGAGAGCGAGCCGACGAGCATCCCCTCGTCGTCCTCCAGCAGCGAGCCCGTGTCGATGCAGACGCGGTCGGCGGCGCCGGTCTCCTCGACCTGCTTGACCTCGGCGTAGCGCAGGTCGAGCCGTTCACGCTCGCTGCGGTCCCGGACCTCGACGGTCTCGCGGATCACGTCGGGGTCGTCGGTGTCGAGCAGTACGTCGTCGACGCCGATCTCGAGCGTCTCGAACGCGGTCGCGGCCTCGTCGGCGGAGTCGACGCCGGCGACGAGGTCGTCGATCCACTGTTCGATCGTACTGTTCATCTCGTCGGATCGCGT
>NZ_JBHUDH010000085.1:1002-1315 GCF_042678005.1 Halolamina salina
GGTTCTCGAGCGGGATGATGTCCCAGTCCTCCGTGGCGACGATGGTGTACTCGGCGTCGCGGGCGGCCTCCTCCGCGAACTCCTCGTAGTCCTCGTCGAACACGCGGACGTAGGACCCCTGCGCGCGGTCGTCCGAGCGTCGGAGCGTCGTCAGGTCCGCCGAGCCGGAGAAGTCCGAGGGGAGGTCGACGGTCCCGTCGCCCTCGCCCTCCTTCCCGACGACGTAGATGTCGGGCTCGGTGTCGCGGCTGGCGTCGACGATCTCGGCCTCGTGGTCGCCGGCGTCCTTGAACGCCGCAATGTTGACGCTGCC
>NZ_JBHUDH010000085.1:1353-1963 GCF_042678005.1 Halolamina salina
CGCCGGCTTCGAGGCCGGCGGTGATCCGCCGCTTTCGCGCTTCCCAGTCCCCGACCGCGTCGTCGGCTTTCAGCCACACGGAACGCGTCATGTCGGGACACTCTCCGTGAGGCGGCTTGAACGTGGCGAATCCTGCAGCCTTCCCGAGATCAGTTCGGCAGCCGGCCCGACCGCTGGAGCACGAGCAGCAGGACGACGACCCCGCCGACGACGGCGGCCAGCCCGCGGAACGCCGTCACGTAGGCGACGCCGGACTCCGCGAGCGTCCCCACGAACCACGACCCCGGCGCCTGTGCGAGCATCATCGCGCCGCTGTACACCGCGTAGGCGCTGCCGCGGTGGTGGTCGGGGAACGACCCGAGCAGGAACGAGTCGATGACGGGGTAGATACTGTGGACCGTGTACCCCAGCAGGGCCGACACCGCGAGCAGCGACGCCGTCCCCGGCGCGACGGTGAGCGCGAACACCAGCACGACGAAGGCGGTGACCAGCCCCAGCAGGTACGGCACTTTCGGGAGCCGATCAGCGAGCGAGCCGCTGACGGCGAACGCCGGGACGCCGGTGACGAACACGAGCGTTAGCGTGTTCCGGGCCAGCCCGGGCGCGACGC
>NZ_JBHUDH010000086.1:0-277 GCF_042678005.1 Halolamina salina
CCGGTCCGGAGCTCCAGCCGGGCGTCGAACACGAACTGGAGGTCGGCGACGGCGGCGGAGTCGGACGCACGCGGCAGGTGGTAGTGGCCCATCCCGCGGGCACGCCGGACCTCGCCGGTCAGCCGGTAGGCCAGCCGTCGTACCGTCTCGATCCCGTGGGCTTCGAGCAGCGTCTCGAGGGAGTACAGCCCCACGCGGAGCATCGCCGGCGGCAGCGTGTCGCTGTCGGGACACCGGCTCCGGATCTCGCCGTCGATCCGGCGGACGAGGGCGTCCT
>NZ_JBHUDH010000086.1:290-3359 GCF_042678005.1 Halolamina salina
CCCGTCGCGGCCGGCCGACGCGCCCACGACCGCGCTGCTGCGGAGTTCGCCCCCGCTGATCAGCGTCGCCCGGTCGTCGGCGGGCGTGCGGTCCCCGGGGAACCACCGCTCGGCCGCGGCGTCGCCGTCGGTGAGTGCGAACACGCGGTGGCGCTCCTCGTCGGGGTGGCCCAACAGCCGCCGGGTCGCCCGCCGGGAGACCGCCTCCGGCACGTCGCCGGTGACGAGCACCTGCGGCCCGCGCTGTTTGAGTTCGCGGAACGTCTCCCGGAGCCCCCCGCCTTCACCCCGGGCCGATCTGACCGGACTGCTCATACGCGTCGATCGGCCCCCGAGGTGAAAAAGTTCGCCCCGTTTCGGGCTGAAACCGCCGGCGAACCGGTGCCCGTATGTTCTCGGACCGGCTGGTGACGCCCATGAGTTGGGTGAGCCTGTTCTCCGGCGGGAAGGACTCCTCGTGGGCGCTGTACCGGGCCCAGCAGGAAGGGCTGGACGTGGAACGCCTGCTGACGGTCCACCCGGCGGGCGACTCGTACATGTACCACACGCCGGCGACACACCTCGCGCGGCTGGCCGCCGAGAGCGTCGGCCTGCCGCTCGTGGAGGTCGAACCCGACGACTTCGGCGCCGACGACGTGCCCGACGCGGGCGCACAGGGCGACGCGGAGATCGAACCGCTGGAGGCCGCACTCCGGGATATTGCGGCAGAGGGCGACCTGACGGGCGTCACCGCCGGCGCCGTCGAGAGCGAGTACCAGACCTCCCGGATCGAGGGCCTCTGTGACCGCCTCGGGATCGACCTGTTCGCGCCGCTGTGGCAGCGCGACCCCGAGACGCTCGCGACGGAGATGCTCGACGCCGGCTTCGAGATCAGGATCGTCCAGGTCGCGGCCGCGGGGCTGGACGAGTCGTGGCTCGGCCGGACGCTCGACGCCGACGCGCTGGCGGAGCTCCGGGCGCTCAACGACGAGTACGGCGTGCACATCCTCGGCGAGGGGGGAGAGTTCGAGACGTTCGTCGTCGACGGTCCCCACATGGACCGCCGGATCGAACTGGAGTTCACGACCGAGTGGGAGGGAACCCGCGGCCACATCGTCGTCGAGGACGCCTGGTTGGAGTAGCTGGTCCCGCTCCCGGTCGGGGTCGGCCTGCTGTACGGCGTCGTGTACGGGATTTCGGAGTGGGACGCCAGTCAGAAGGGGGTCGACCCCGAGGCGTCGACGACCGAACCGACGGTCGCGCCGTCGGACGACTGACTTCCGGCTACCGCGCCGGGCGCCTCACTCGGTGCGGTGCCACGTCGGGAAGTCCCAGCCGTTGAAGTACGTCCGGCTGGGTCCCTCGATGTCGCTGGCGTAGCCGATCGTGTCCGAGGGGAACGAGAGCATCCCCATCGGCTGATCCTCGGTGATGTGCCGGAAGATCTCCGTGAGCGTCTCCTGCAGTTCCGCCTCGCTCCCGGCGGCCCGGGCCTCCTCGAACAGCCCCTTGGCGTCCCAGTCGGGGTAGTAGCCGTACGGGTTGTACGAGTCGTCCTTGACGAAGAAGATGCTCGCGGTCGTGGGGTTCAGCGGGTAGGTGTTCAGCCCCCAGACGATCTCCATGTCCCACGCGTTGGCGCTCGTGACCTCCCGAGGCCCGGCGTTGAACGAGCCGTTCGACCACTCGTAGTCGTCGGGGTTGTCGGGGACCTCCTGCTGCCAGTAGCCCGTGTTGAACGTCGTCGTGTCGATCCCCTCCGGCTCGACGACGATGCCGGCGTTGGCCTCGATCTCGCTGGCGATGAACTGCGCCTTGCTCCGTTCGAGCTTGCTGCCGGCGCTGTAGTAGAGGTCGATCTGACACCGCGACCCGTTGGGGTTCAGCAGGTACTCGTCGCCGTACTCGTAGTCGGTGTCGGCGATTGCCTCACGGATCCGTTCCCGGGTAGGTTCGGGACCGTACAGCTCGCCCACGCCGTACTTCGTGATCTCCTCTTCGTCGGGGTACCACCGCGACCAGCGGGGCTGCCACGTGTGCTCGACGTTCGCGTACCCGCGCTGGATCCCTTTGACCATCCGCTGCTTGTCGATGGCGCAGGCCAGCCCCTGCCGGAACGCCGTCTTCCGGAAGAGGTTGCCGGGGCCGGCGTTCCAGCCGTTGTCCCGCATGTTGTACGTGAGTACGTCGTTGTACGGCTGCGGAACGACCTCCACGTCGACGTTGTCGAGGTCGTTCAGCCGGGAGACCTGGTTCGGCGGGACGCCGGCGCTGTCGGTCTCGCCGGCCTCCAGTGCGCCCACCCGCGAGGACTGCTCGGGCACGACTTCGGAGACGAGCCGCTCGAAGTACGGCGCCTTCTCGAACGCTCGGGGGGCGTCCTCGACGTCCCGCAGGTAGTAGCTGTCGTTCCGGCTGAACACGCGGCTGCTCCCCCGGTTCCACTCCTCCAGCGTGTAGGCGCCGAGGTTCCCGGTGAACGCCAGCGTGAGCAGCTCCTGATCCTGCTGAAGCCCCTGTTCGTCCTTCTCGGCGACGTACGGTTCGAGTAGCGCCTTCGGGACCGGGTACAGGAACGGGTCCTGCGTCTCGGGGTAGAGGAGGTTCGGGGTTTCGAGCTCGATCTGGAACTCCAGCTCCCCGGTCTGCTCGACCGTCACCGAGTCGGGCCAGCTACTCGCGGCGGCGGTCGCCGCCCAGTCGGACTGGTGAAGCTGTCGGACCTGATAGACGAAGTCCTCGGCGGTCACCTGCCCGTACGGCTCGCTGAACTCGAGGCCGTCCCGGACCGACGCGGTCCACACCTCGCCGCGGTCGGACGACAGCTCGTAGAGCTGGTCGAACCGCTCGTTGCCCGGCCGGTAGGTGTAGCCGCCGTCGAGGGCGTAGCCGATGATGGTCCCCGCGCCCCCGGCGCGGTTGTACAGGGGGTTGAGCGTGTTCACGCGGCCCGCCGTCACCGTCCGGTAGGTCCCGCGTACCTCCGGTAGCTCCCCGTCGGTCGCCGTCGGCTCCTCGGTGCCGAACGCGTTCCCCGCCGTCGTCGTCGGCGTGTCTGAGGACTCGGTGCCGTCGCCGCCGGTACAGCCG
>NZ_JBHUDH010000086.1:3458-5326 GCF_042678005.1 Halolamina salina
CGCCCTCAGTCGGGGTTTCGGTGCCGTCGCCGCCGGTACAGCCGGCCAGTCCGCCCACTCCCGCGACACCCAGCGCCTGCAGCCAGCGCCGTCGAGTGCTCGTTCCGTCGTCGTGCCGTCGGTCCGCAGTCGAACGTCTCACTGTACCGCGTTATTCCCAACGGGTATTGAAAGGACTTTCTAAATGCTCGAAGGTAATTCGACAAGTAGCGAACCTCTCACTCGGGAAAACAGTGGTTTGGGAACACAACACACGCAAAAATTCGGCGTCGTCACTCGCTATCGGCGGTGAACAGCGAAAGAGGTCACTTACTCGCCCTGATACAGCGGCGACCCGGTGTCGGTGCAGCCCGGCCGGCCGCAGACGCCGGCCTCGTCGCCCGCGCGCTCGACCCCGGACGCGAGCGACGGGAGTTCCCACGTCGGGTCGTGGCCCGTCTCGGTCCGATGCTCCTCGACGAACGCCCGGGCCACCCCCAGCGCGTCGAACGTCTCGGCGAGGCCACAGTCGTCGCAGGTGACCGTGACTCGATCGTCGCTCATTACCGGTACTACCCGGCCCGAACACTTAGCACCCGCGTCCCCGACTTTGCCGCGCGGTTCGCGAACGTGTTCGGCACAACTGGGAGCCGAGGGCCGGCCGGACTCCCCACGTATGCCAGCGACGAGCGTCGACGCCGAACGCACGTACAGCGACGGTCGGTTCACCGCCCGCGAGGTGTCGAGAACGACCCACAGCAAGACCGTCTGTGGCTACTTCGAGCCCGGGCAGTTCATCCCCGTTCACGCGCCCGACAGCGACGTGACCGTCGTCGTCCAGTCCGGGAGCGGTGTCGTCCGCGACGGCGAGCGGAGCCACGAGGTCGAACCCGGCTCGGTCGTGACGGTGCCCGCCGGCGAGGACCGCGGCGTCAAAGCCGGCGACGAGCGACTGGAGGCCGTCCTCGTGACCGCACCGCCGCCGAGCGATGCCGAGCACGACCCCGTCCGAAGGGGGATCCAGAACGACGAGTTCGAGCCGTAAGCTACCCTTCCTCGACGATCGCCAGCCGACGGGTGTAGCGTCGCACCATCGAGCCGTCCTCGTCCTGCAGCAGGACGGTGAACCGCTTCTCCCCCGCGACGGTCTCGATCTCGCGGTCGTGGATCGTGAACTCGTAGGGCGGATCCTCGTCCGTGAGTAGCCGGCTGTCGCCGCTCCGGACCTCGATCCGGTCGACACCGTCGGTCTCGCTCAGGTGACAGTGAACGGAGGTCCCGTTCTCCGTCGTCGACTTCGTACAGAGCAGGTCCGGGCTCACGTCGGCGCCGCTTGACTCCAGTGCGCTCTGGAAGTCGACGACCATCGGTCCGGCCGGGAACGTCCCCAGCACGACGACGGTGGCGAGAAACACCGCCAGCATCCCGTTGGGCAGTCGCTTCCCGACGGTCTGTCTGAGGCCCGGGGTCCGCCGCCACCGGAACGCGAGCGGGAGCACGACGAGGTGGTGGATCGGCCCGTAGACGATCAGCAGGAAGCCGTAGGCCATCGGGTAGCGCAGCACGCCGAGCCCGGGGTTGTACGAGTAGACGAGGTTCGAGCCGGCCCAGAGGAAGAAGCCGAAAAAGACCAGCCCGCCGGCTTTCAGCACCCGCCAACTGACCGAGTTGGCGTAGTACACAGTCTTGAGCGTGCTCCAGGCGCTGCCGACGAGGTCGCGGACGCCGACCGACGGCTCCTCGGCGTTCGACCCGTCGTCGCCGTCGGTAGAGTCGCCGCTCATCGTTACTCACCCTTCCCCGGCCGGTCGTGCTCCCCGGAGAGCCGGACTCGGAACGCCGCCACCCCGGCGCTCAGCCGGTCGGTGACGGGGCGCCACTCGCCGCCG
>NZ_JBHUDH010000087.1:0-269 GCF_042678005.1 Halolamina salina
GGCGCATATCCGGGGTTCCTGTTGGTTAACTCTTCAGGTCAACCCGAGCTCCCGAACCAGTTCGGCGCAACTATCGGCTGTGAGACTCACCGGAACTTAACACACACCCGCCGCAATCCTGCCGGTAATGGAGGTGAAACTGTGGTCGAAAAGCGGGCGGACATCACCGACTCCCAAGCCGAGTACCTGGAACGGGAGTTCGGTGACGACGATGCGGCCCTCCTCCTCGTCGACGTCGAACTTCGCGCGGATGCGGACCCGGCCGCGAC
>NZ_JBHUDH010000087.1:314-747 GCF_042678005.1 Halolamina salina
CGACGAGCACGCCGACGACGTGCTCGACGAGTAGTCACTCGCACGCGAGCGAGTAAACAGTACCGTCGTACTACTGCCGGAGAAAAAGATGTTTTTTGGACACTCTGGCGGAGTCTTTAAGTTGTTTCTGGCCAACGATTTAGCCAGAGACGTTCCAGTGGGTGGTCCTCACGCGAGGACACCTGCGGGCTGACCCACCGTCGGACTCAAAGCCGGCGTGGGGTGCCACCGCGAACGGCACCGAGCCGCCACCGCACTGCGAGCGACACAGTGCCGACAGTCCTCTTGCCTGACCATGTCTCAGAGCGCCAGCCACAGCGACGAGCCGGATAGCGACGCAACTGACCGCCCTGCACTCGGCGCCCGCGGTAACTGGTGGGGCGAGGAGGCCGGCCTGCCACAGTCCGACGACGCCGACGATCGGGGCCACGCC
>NZ_JBHUDH010000088.1:0-1756 GCF_042678005.1 Halolamina salina
CGGCGCGACCGAGCGGACGCCGCTCTCGCGGGCGGTGATCGAGTTCGGCGCGACGCTGCCGACCGCCGACCTGTTCGGGAGCGCGTGGCTGTTCGTGCTGGTGAAGCTCGCGCTCGCCGGCGGGATCACGGCGCTGCTCGCGGAGTCGGTCCGGGAGGCGCCCCGCGAGGGCCGACTGCTGCTCGCGTTCGTCGCCGCCGTGGGGCTTGGCCCCGGCGCGCACAACCTCCTGCTGTTCTCGATCACGGCCTGATCCGACGCCCGGCCGGACCGCGGCGCTTTTGCCCTCGCCGCCGGCAACCGCGAGTATGGCCAAACAGCCCCACCTGCTCGTCGGCGACGGCGACGTGAACGAGATCGCGCTCATCCCGGGCGACCCGGGTCGTGTCGACCGCATCGCCGCCCAGTGTGAGAACGTCGAGGAGGTGTCCCAGAACCGCGAGTACAAGGTCGTCAACGCCGAGTACGAGGGGACCGAGCTGACGATCTGCTCGACGGGGATCGGCTGCCCCTCCGCCGCCATCGCGATCGAGGAACTGCACAACGTCGGCGTCGAGACCGTCCTCCGCGTGGGCACCACCGGCGCGCTGCAGGAGGAGATCGAGATCGGCGACATGGTCGTCGCCACCGGCGCCGCCAAGGAGGAAGGGACGAGCAAGCGCTACGAGTCCGCGACCTACCCCGCGGTGCCGGACTACGACGTGCTCTCGAACCTCGTCGACGCCTCGGAGGCCAACGACGAGGACGTCCACGTCGGCCCGATCGTCTCCGACGACGCGTTCTACAACGAGAGCGACGAGTTCGTCGAGGACTGGGAGGAAGCCGGCCTGCTCTGCATCGAGATGGAGGCCGCCGCGGTGTTCTCGCTGGCTCGCCGCCGCGGGATGGCCGCGGGCGCGATCTGTACGGTCGACGGCAACCTCGTGAAGGGAACCCAGAAGGGCGAGACCGAGGAGGACGAACTCCCCGAGAAAGCCAAGGACAACGTCGAGCGCGCCATCGGGATCGCGCTCGACGCCGTCGCCGCGCTCTGAATGGGCCTCCGGGAGCGAGTCCGCGCGATCTGTCGGCGCTGTCGGTCCGTCGAGCGCCGCGAGGTCGCCGAGTTCCGGCGCTGGGCGGAGAACACCGACAACCTCGTCCGCCTCTCGGCGCTGGTGTTCGTCCCGCTGCTCATCGCGCTGGTGACGCTGCTCTCGAACGCGGTCGCGGCGCTGCCGTATCTCCTCTTCCCGCCGCTGGCCTCGGGGGCGTACACGCTGTTCGTCCGCCCGGAGAGTCGCTACGCGTCGCCGCGGCGCTTCGTCGGCGGGATCACCGCGGGCGCGATCTGTGGCTGGATCGCGTTCGTGGCCGCCGAACGGCTGCTCCCGAGCGCCGCGGGGGGGACCGTCCCCCCGATCGCCGCCGCCAGCGCGATCGCGCTCACCGCGATCGTGACGTGGGTGCTCGACGTCGAGGAGCCGTCGGCGTTCTCGTCGGCGCCGCTGGTGCTGGTCGTCGACATGGGGACCGGGACCGTCGTGCTCCGCCCGCTGTCGCTGTTCGTGCTCGAACTCTCCCCGCGCTCGGCGTACGTCGTCAGCGTCCTGCTCTCGACGGCGCTGGTGGCCGGCGCCTTCGCCGTCTGGGACAAGACGGTGTACGAGCGCCGGGCGACGTACCTCTACGGCACGACCCACGGCGACGACCACGTGCTCGTCCCGGCCCGCGGCGAGAACGACGCCGAGAGCGCGACGATGGCGGCCCGGATCGC
>NZ_JBHUDH010000088.1:1886-2615 GCF_042678005.1 Halolamina salina
GGGATCGCCGAGCGCCTGCGGGCCGACTACGGCGTCCCGTGTGAGGTGATCGTCGCCAGCGGCGACCCCGCGGCGACGGTGCTCGACACCGCCGAGCGCGCCAACTGCGACCTCGTGATCACCCCCTACGAGACCGAGGACGGCGCGCTCTCGCCGTACATCCGGACGGTGCTCTCCGGCCCCGTCGACGCCATCGTCCACCGCTCGACCGGGACGACCGACTGGCGGCGGGTGATGGTGCCGATCGCCCGGCCCGGCGATACGGCCCACGCGATGGTGGACTTCGCGAGCCGACTGGCCGGCGACGACGGCCGGGTGAGTGTCTGTACCTGCATCGACGCCGACGGCTCGCGGCGGGCCGCCGAACACCGCCTCTCGAACGTCGTCGAGACGTTCGACGGGCCCGTGGAGACGCGGGTCGCCCGGGCGGAGATTACGACGTACATCGAGGAGAACGCCGGCGCGTACGATCTGGTGATGCTCGGCTCCTCCGGCGAGCGCTCGACGGCCTCGCGGCTGATCTCGCCGCCGACGTTCAAGCGGTTGAAGGAGGTGGACTGCGACGTGGCGGTGGTGGATCGGGGCGATGTTGGACGGTGATTGTTGGGTTCAGCGAGGGAAAGCGTCGACACTCGGTGGGTCGTTGGTAACTGCAACAGCAACCGCAACAGCGTCTCGATCGTTGACCACTTGCGACCGCAGTGTGCCGGGCACGAGGCCCGGCACAGC
>NZ_JBHUDH010000088.1:2678-5980 GCF_042678005.1 Halolamina salina
GGGTCGCCCGCACGACGCCTCCGTGCGCGAACGAGCGCGCGAGGGACGAGTGACTGAGCGACAGCGAAGGAACGAGTCGGCTGGGGAGGCCTGTGGGCTGTGCGGAGCGGTCGCGGTTACAAGTGGTCTACGAACGAGTTGCTGTCGTCGAGTCCGTCAGCTATGACGTTCCAGAGATCAGGCGGAGGCACGCCAACGTTCCAGAATCGCCCACTGTTTCAAACGACTACTCCTCGCCCAACAGATCGCTCGCCTCGCGCTCACTATCCCCCTTTCCCATCGCCGCCTCGACCAACAGATGCCCGCCGATGGCGGCGGGGCTGATCACCGTGTCGGCGCCGGCGCGCTTGAGCTTGCTCACGTTCTCCCGCTGGGTCACGCCGACCGCGATGTGGATCTCGGGGTTGAGCTGGCGGGCGGTCAGGATGCTCAGCGCGTCCTCGGCGTCGCTGTTGGTGGCGGCGATGACGGCCCGCGCCCGGTCGATCCCGGCGCTCTCCAGCGGCTCCTCGTCGCTCGGGTCGGCCGTCAGGACGTGCACGTCGCGGTTGGCCAGCCGTCTGGTCGCCGCCTCGTCCTCGGTGATGACGACGAACCGCACTTGGTCTTCCAGTTCTTCGAGAATCGGTTCGGTCAGGTCGCCGTAGCCGAGAACCAGCACGTGGTTCTCGAGCGTGTCGAGTTGTTGTTCGGTCATGCGTCCGAGTGCGGCGGAGAGTCGGGCCTCGATCATCGGCGTCAGCACGACACCGAGCGCGACCGCGAAGGAGGCCACCGAGAGCAGGATCGCCGACATGGCGAACAGCCGCGCCTGCTCGGTCTGGGCGTAGATGTCGCCGTACCCCACGGTGCTGCCGGTGACGAGCGTGTAGTAGAACGCGTCGGTGAGGCTGTCGACGCCGTGGAACTCGTCGCGGAACGCGTAGGTGCCGGCCGTGCCGTACGCCTGTGCGGCCACCAGCGAGCCGGTCGCGGCGAGCTGGGTCGTCGTCAGGTCGAGCTCGTTGTCGAACGTCCGACGGTTGAGCAGGACCACCAGCAGGGTGATCAGCGACAGCGCCACCAGCGGGTAGGAGTACTCGCTGGCCTGTAGCAGCCCCTGTGCGGCCGTGATCGGCAGCATCACGACCGTCAGGTACCAGCCCAGCCGGTAGCGGCTCTGGAGCATGAACGCCCCGGCCAGCGTGAGAAACCCCGTCAGCGCGCCCGTGAACCCGACCGTCTGCCGGACCATCGGCGGGATGTACGGCGCCAACGGGCCAGTGACCGTCGTCGTCGAGATGTTGACGATACCCGTCCCCACCGACAGCGCGGCGACGGCGAACGTCAACAGGATGGAGGCGCGCACGCCGAGCCAGTCCCGGTCCCACTGCATACGTGAGGAGTGACGGAGCGGGTACTTAAATGGCAGCCGATCCGGCCGACGCCGGTACGTCTATGTCTCCCCCACCGCTGGCTGTGCGTATGGCGTCGTTTCCGCTGCAGGTCCTGCTCGGGGTGTACCTCGGGCTGGTGACGGGCATCGTCCCCGCGCTGGTCTCTTGGGGGCTGGGGTTCGCGTTCAAGTACTTCACCAACGTCACCATCCCCGGGTTCGGTACCGTCGTCCTCGCGCTCGCGATCGCGGGGGTCAACGGCGGCCTGCTCGCGCTCAACGACAAGGCGATCACGAACAGCACGAACGGCGTCGCGGTGCTCGTCGCCATCGTCGTCGTGCTGATGCTGTCGATGTACGCCCACGCGAAGGGCGACCAGATGGGGGCGGCGACGCCCAAGCGGCTCACGCTGAAGAAGCTCGCCGGCCGCACCCTCTCCAGCGACGTCGTGGAGTTCGTCGGCAACCGCGGGCAGGTGAAGCTGAACATCACCGGCGAGGTGGGCGATCTGGAGGGGTACCCGCCGCTGCCCGCGGAGCTCCGAGCGGAGATCCGCGAGGCGTCGATCGCGCTGCCGGCGGACCTTCCGATCTCCGAGCTCGAACACCGCGCCGAGGACCAGCTCCGGACCGAGTTCGATCTCGTCGACGCGTCGGTCCGGATCGACGAGCGCGGGCACGCGACCGTCGCCGCCGCGCCGCCGACCGCCGGGCTCTCCAAGCGCGTCCCCAACGGGAAGCGCGCGGTGTCGCTGACGACGCTGGTGCCGACGGGGCTGGCCGCCGGCGACGAGGTCCGGCTCCGCACGGCCGACGCCGAGTACGACGGGACGGTCGTGAGCGTCCGCCCCGGGAAGGAGGGGGAGACGCCCGCGGTCACCGACGGCGGCGAGGACGTTGCTGCACCGTCGACGCCAGCCGCCAAGACCGCCGCGGGCGGGCGCGACCGCGTGACCGTCGCCGTGACTCGCGAGGCGTCGCGGGCGCTGATCGCGCACGAGGTGACCGGGCTGACGGTGCAGTCCCGCGGCGAGCGCGAGGAATTCGAGCTGCTGGCGCTGCTGCGGCGCTCGGGCAAGCGCCTCCGCCGGGTGACGGTGAAGGAGGGCGGTCCCCTCGACGGCCACGGGCTGGGCGAGGTGGGCGTCCACTCGACGTACGGCGTGGTCGTGCTCGCGGGGCGGAGCGACGGCGGCTGGACGGTCGCCCCCGATAGCGAGTACGTCCCCGCGGCCGGACAGGAGCTGTTCGTCGTCGGCGCGCCCGCCGACCTCGACGCGTTCGCGGAGGTGGCGGCGTGATCCTCCAGATGCTGCTCGGCGACGTGGCGGTGCTCCCGGCGCTCGGGGGGCTGTTCGGGCTTTCGGTGCTCGCCTTCTTCGTCTCCGGGGGCGTCTCGGTGGCCTACCGCTGGTACTTCCGGGAGCCGATCCCGCGCGGGCTGGCGGCGCTGTTCGGCGTCGCGACCGTCGCGCTCTACCTCAACACGGTCGGCCTGCTGGGGCGGGTGATCGGGACGCCCGGCGGCGATCCCTTCGACGCGGTCGGCATCGGCATCGACCTGCTCACGCTGCTGTCGGCGTTCGTCGCCACGATCCCCGGCCGCCGGCTTGGCGACTCGCTCCGCTCGGGGGTGCTGAGCGCGGCGGGCGCCCGCGAGGTCAACGCCAGCGTCGGGCGCGCGCTCCGCGGCGTCGCCCGGCTCTCGGCGGTCGAACTGCCCGCGACCGACGAGATCGAGGACATGGCGAGCCACGACCCCGTCCCGGCGGCGGTGAAAGACGAGCTGGGCGGGAAGACGCTGCTGTTCCCGCGCGCGGGCACCGAGACGCTCCGGGAACGGCTGGTGACGCGGCTGAAGGAGGACTACGGCGTCGGCTACGTCGACGCCGAACTCGACGACGACGGGACGGTGACCTACCTCGCG
>NZ_JBHUDH010000089.1:0-294 GCF_042678005.1 Halolamina salina
CTCGGCAGGCTCGCCGTCGACGCTCACGGCGGTTTCGTCGGCGTTCTCGACGGTGACGGTCACGCCGTCCTCGAGCGCGACGCTGGCGCCGCGGGAGCCGGACTCGACCTGATCGGGAGCGAACACGGCCGTCACGCTGGCCGGGGCGAAGGCGTCCATGGATCGTGGGTGGGGAGCGGCGTAGTTGAATCCGTGTGGTTTCGGGTTTTCTCCGTTCTCGGTCAGACGGGCGTCAACGTCGAATCTGACTACAACTGCAACAGCAGCTCGGTCGTTGAACACTTGTGACCGCAG
>NZ_JBHUDH010000089.1:369-11409 GCF_042678005.1 Halolamina salina
GGGTCGCCCGCACGACGCCTCCGTGCGCGAACGAGCGCGCGAGGGACGAGTGACTGAGCGACAGCGAAGGAACGAGTCGGCTGGGGAGGCCTGTGGGCTGTGCGGGCGGTGCGGTCACAAGTGGTCATGCTCACTCCGCGGTGCCGTTCGCGGTCGGGGTCGTCGAATCAACGTCTCTGTTCACACCGTGAGGAGACACACACGAACTACGAAACCTAGCGAACAGCCAGAATCCGGAGTATCGGAGACGAAACACTCAAACGCCGACCCCGACAACCGAAACACATGGAACTGCGGGTCATCGAGAAGACTGACGAGGAACTCCGCATCGAGGTCGCCGGCGAGGGCCACACGTTCATGAACGTCCTGAAGGGGACGCTGCTCGAGAACGACGACGTCGCCGCCGCGACGTACGACGTGAACCCCGAGCAGTCCGGCGGCCAGACCGAGCCGATCCTCTCGATCACGACCGAGGGCGACGCCGACCCCCTCGACGTGCTCGAGTCGGCCGCGGGCGACGTAAGCGAGAAGAGCGCGGCGCTGCGGGACGCCTTCGAGGACGCGGCGGCCTGAGACGGCTCTCCGACTACTTCTCTCTAACTACCGTCGATCTGTGCCGTCGCAGATGCCGTGACGCGGTGAGAATCAGATCCGAACCGGGATCCCGCGCTCGGCGAGGTACTGCTTGACCTCCTGGATCGTGTAGTCCTCGTAGTGGAAGATCGAGGCCGCGAGCCCGGCGTCGGCGTCGGCCTCGGTGAACACCTCGTACATGTCCGCCGGCGAGCCACAGCCCGAGGAGGCGATCACGGGCGTCGAGACGGCGTCACACACCGCCGAGGTGAGCGGGATGTCGTACCCCTCCTCGGTGCCGTCCTTGTCGATAGAGTTGACGAACAGTTCGCCCGCGCCGCGGGACTCGGCCTCCTCGGCCCACTCGACGGCGTCGATGCCGGTGCCCTCGCGACCGCCCTTCACGGTACACTCGAACCAGCAAGACTCGCCGTCGATACGCTCGTAGTGTTCGCCCTGCTCGTCGTAGCGCCGGCGCGCGTCGAGCGAGATGACGATACACTGCGAGCCAAAGGCCTCGGCCCCGCGGTCGATCAGGTCGGGGTTGGCGATCGCGCCGGAGTTGATGCTGACCTTGTCAGCGCCGGCCCGGAGCGTCTCCTTGATGTCGTCGGTCGTCCGGATGCCGCCACCGACGGTCAGCGGGATGAACACCTCGTCGGCGACCGCCGACACCGTGTCGAGCATCGTCTCCCGACCCTCCGCGCTGGCGGTGATGTCGAGGAAGACGAACTCGTCGGCGCCGGCCTCGTTGTAGCGCTTTGCCATCTCCACCGGGTCGCCGGTGTAGTCGAGATCCTCGAAGTTGACTCCGGTGTAGACGGCGGGATCGCCGTTCTCGTCCACGTCCACGTCGATGCAGGGGATGACCCGTTTGGTGAGCGTCATTGTGTGGGCTGGGCGGCGTCGGTCGACGGTCCGCGCATACGCCCGCTGGGCGGGCCACCCATTTGCACGTTACGGAAGGAGCGATCGCGCGGCCCGAGCGAAACCCGGCGACGGGAGCGGGCCGACCGCCGGAAGCGATTTACGCCGTCCGTCCACACGTCCGGGTATGGTCGACGCCACGGAGCGCGACGGGATGACGTGGTACCAGTGTGAGCACTGCGGGCTCCTGTTCGACGACGAGAGCGACGCCAGCCAACACGAGGACAACTGCGCCGGCGACGACCCCTCGTACCTCCAGTAGCCCGCGTTATCGGTCGCCGAGTCGCGCCCGGAGCGCCGGGAGCAGCCGACCGATTCGCGCGGGAGTCCCGCGTCGCAAGTCGGCAGTCGACACCGACGAGCCGACGATGAGGGAGACGGCTACGCCGACTCCGACTCCTCGGCGCTCACGATCTCGAAGCTCTGTTCGCCCCAGTCGTCCTCGACGAACACGAACACGCGGCCGCGGGCCACCTCGGGGTCGGCTTCGACCTCGATCCGCCGGCCTTCGAGGTGGCGCGCGGTCACGCCGGGGAACACCTCCTCCTCCTCGCCGGGGTCGATCATCACGCGGCCGACGCCGGTGTCCTCGAGGATCTCGTCCTCGGTCTTGCGGTCGTTGACGTACAGCATCACCCCCTCGCTCTCGGTCGGGTCAGTGACCAGCAGGTGACACTCCTTCCCCGGGCCGGTCCGGACCGAGCCCTCCGCGACGCTGGGGACCCCCCGGTACAGCGTCTCGCGGCCGTCGGCGTACTCGACGACGACGCCCTCCTCACGGAGGTCGATACCGACTGTGTCGGGGGGCACGTCGTTCCGGTTGGACATGCTCCGGCGTAGCGCCCGCGAACGCAAAAGGGCCGCGTCACGCGCCGCCGATCCTCAGCGCATCCCCGGCGGCGGGCCTTCGTCGTCGTCCCGCTCGATGTCGACGTTCAGGCCCATCTCCTCGCGCCGTTCCTTCAGCTTCCGGATCTCCCGGCGGTAGTACGTGCCGCCGGCGACGGCGACGCCGAGCAGGCCGATCACCAGCCCGCCGAACAGCTGCACGTCACGCGGGAGGTAGAACCGCACGGAGAGCCGATCCCTGGTGATCTCAGTCCACTCGATCGTGAGCCGGCCGTCGACGACCGTCTTCGACTCCGCCGAGGGTGCGATCCGGCCGAACAGCGGGATCGACGCCTCGCGGTTCTCGGGCAGGACGACGGTGTAGTTCCCCCCCTCGACGGCGACGGGGTGGGTGAACTGCTTGGGCGTGCTCTCGCCGGAGTACGCCAGCCGGCCGTCCTCGCCCGGCGGCTCGATCACGAGGTGGTTGTTCTGGGTCCGCACGTCGCCGCCGTGGGCGCCGAAGTCGGAGCCGTTGATCGTCGTCCCGTTGGGGTAGCGGTAGCGAAGCGAACTGATCGTCAGCGGCTGGTCGGTGCCCAAGAAGCCGGGGCGAGAGAGCCGGATGCTGTCGTTGACCGCCGAGAGATCGTACACCGCGCGGTAGGTGACGTTGCTGGTGACGGTGATGTGGACCTCGTCCTCGGCGTCCCAGTCGTACGGCTGTGCGGGTGGCTCGTCGAGTCTGTCGGGGCTGGTGGGGCCGCCGCCCAGCCCGCCCATGCAGCCGCTGAGCGTGACGAGTCCGACGAGCGCGACCAGCGCGAGCAGTCGACGGTTCATCCCTCGGTCCTCACGGCACGACGCACTTGAGTTCGGCCGGGAGGTACTCGCCGACGCTGGCGAGCAGCCCCGGCGGGTCGGTGCCCGCGGCGCAGACGACGCTCTGTTCGAGCAGCCCCAGTCGCTCGACGGTGACGATGTCCTGTGCGTGGCCCGCGCGGTTCAGCGTCGCCCGCACCTCGCCGCGAGTCGCGGAGTTGACGTTGAGCCGGCCGCCGGAGTCGGCGCCGTCGCCGTCGTTGCGGGTCCAGTCGTAGAGCATGTCCTGCGTCTCGTCGGCGAGTCGGTGGTCGCCGTCCTCGTCGTAGACGAACCGCAGGGGCGTGTGCTGGACGACGCCGAAGCGGTCCCGGATCTGCGAGCCGTCACCGGGGCCGAGGCCCAGGTCGTCGGCGTCGATTTCGATCGGCTGGCCGGCGTCGAGCGTCCAGCCGGAGTCGCCCCACGAGCGGAGGGTGCCGACGGCGACCTCGCCGTCGTCGAAGTGGTCGGTGATCTCCCCCCAGCGCTCGCGCAGGAGGTTCCGGGCGGCCGTGGCGTCGTCGCCCTCGACGGTGACGGCGACGAACTCGTCGTCCCGGACGCCGACGGTCCAGTCGACGTCGAGGTCTGCGAGGTCGTTGGCGACCAGCGAGTCCAGGCTGTCGAGTGCCCGTTTGCGGGCGCTGCCCTCGACGTAGCACTTGGTTGCGAGGACGACCATCAGGCGGCCTCGACGTTGAGTTCGTCGCGGATCTGGTCGAGCCGCCACTCCATGGCCTCGACCATGCGGGTGTTCTCCATCGCTTCGAGCTGGGTCTCACACTCGGGGCACTCGAAGCCGAACTCCATCGCCTCCTCGAACTCGAAGCGCAGCGAGCAGTTCTCACACAGGTAGAACTGGTGTTCGGTCTCGTACTCGAGGCGCTGCTGCAGCGCGTCGGCGAGCCGGTGCATCTCCTCCTCGAGGTTCTCCGGGATGTTCTCGTAGTGGAACGTCCAGAGGTAGGTGAGCCAGCCGGAGTCCTCGTCGCGGACCCGACGGTAGGCGGCCAGATCGTTCTCGTAGAGGATGAACAGCGCGCGGCGCACGTCGTTGAGTTCGAGGCCGAGCTCCTCAGCGAGCTCCTCGTCCGTCACTTCGCCGTCCGGGGGGGCGGCGGCGACGGGCATCCCCGTGGGGCCGACCAGGTCGTGGAGGTACTTCTGAATCACCGGATCCTCCAAGAGTTCCTCAAAAGCCATTGCGGTGACCTAAAAGTGGCACGCGCTTCAACGTTGTGGGTTCTGGGTCTTCGTTCGAGACGATCGGTTCGAAAGTAGCGTTAGCTGGGTTGTGATCAGCTACTCGGTGGAGACCGAGACAGCGTTGGTCAGAAACGCGGTGAAAGCCCCTGCCCGCTCGACGGCTGCGACTCGCTGCGCTCCTCGGTCACTCCGTTCCCTGCGGTGCTCGCGTCGTCTCGCTCGCCGAGCGGGCAGCCCCTTTCAGTCCCGCCCGCCAGCACAGCCCACGAGCCTCCCCAGCCGACTCGTTCGCTCCCGCTGGTCGCTCACTCGTCCCTCGCGCTCGGCTCGCGCACGGAGGCGCGAGCGCTTCGCGCCACCGCAGAACTGCGGGCGTGCACGTCGATCACTCAAAATCAGGCGTCGTCGTCGGCTTCGTCGACCTCGCCGTTCTCGTCCAGCGTCTCCGGATCCACCACGCGCTTGCCAGTTTCCTTCGGGATCACGCGCTGCTCGCCGCCCTCCCACTCGCGGTCGAGTTCGTCGCCGTCGAACAGGCGATCGAGGAACACGGCGAGGCCCGCGACCTCCGAGTGGGGTTGGTTCGTGACGCCGACGTTCCAGTCCGCGTGGTCGTACACCTCGAACGGCACCTTCTCGCCGCCGACGACGATCAGGATCGGTTCGTCGTGGTGGGTCTCGCGAATCTCCTCCTGAACGGTCTGGACCTCCTCGCCGTACATCGTGAGGTGGACGACCGTCCCCTCCCAGTTCCGGATGATCGCGCGCTGGTCCTCCCGGAGTTCGACTTCGAAGGGACCGCCGAAGCGGTCCGTGATGTCCCGCACCGTCTCGGCGGACTGGCCGGCGTTGTCCGGGAAGATCACGCGGTCGGCGCCAAGCGCGCGGGCGGTGAGGCCGACGTGGGTCGTCATGCGGTCGTCCCGGCCCGGCCGGTGGCCGAACCGGAGCACGCAGCACTCCGGGGCGTCTTGCATACGCCGACGAAACCGCGGCGGAGGGGTGGCGCTTTCGGTTTCCGGGCCGCGAGCGATCGGAACGCACTTGCCCGAACCCGAACAGTCGCGGGTATGGACCTCAGCGGGCAGACCGTGGTCGTGACCGGCGGCGCGGGACTGGTCGGCTCCCACCTCGCGGGGATGCTGGCTGACGAGAACGACGTGCTGGCCGTCGACGACCTCTCGAAGGGCGAGCGCGAGGCGGTTCCGGACGGCGTCGCGTTCGAGCAGGCCGATCTGCTCGACGCCGACGACGTGGCAGGAGTCATCGACGAGGACACCGACATCGTGTTCCACTTCGCGGCCCACACCGACGTGCGCGTCGACGACCCCGAGGAGGAGCGCCGCGTCTTCGAGGAGAACACCGAGATGACGTACAACGTCCTCGAGCGGATGCGCGAGGTCGGCTGTGACGCGCTCGCGTTCACCTCCTCCTCGACCGTGTACGGCGAGGCGCCCCGGCCGACGCCGGAGGACTACGCGCCGCTCGAACCGATCAGCATCTACGGCGCCTCGAAGCTCTCCGACGAGGGCGTGGTGTCGACGTTCGCCCACTCCTACGGCATCCAGTCGTGGGTGTTCCGGTTCGCGAACATCGTCGGCCCGCGCCAACGGGGCAACGTGATCCCGGACTTCATCCAGAAGCTGCAGGACGACCCCGAGACGCTGACGATCCTCGGCAACGGCAAGCAGGAGAAGTCCTACCTCCACGTGGCGGACTGCGCGGCCGCGATCCGCGACGTGGTCGAGCACGCCGACGACGAGTACAACCTCTACAACCTCGGCTCGAAGACCACCACCTCAGTCGTCGACATCGCGGACATCGTCGCTGACGTGATGGACCTCGACCCCGAGTACGAGTTCACCGGCGGCGACCGCGGCTGGACCGGCGACGTGCCGAAGATGCGGCTGGACACGAGCAAGCTCTCGGAGTTGGGTCACGAGGTTCCCGAGGACAGCGACCCGGCGGTCCGACGCGCGGCCGAACAGCTGTACGACGAACTCCGGTAGCCCGACTCAGAACAGGATGGTTTCCTCGGCGCTGAGCTCTCGATCCCGACAGGTGACCTCGCCGACCGCGAGATACTCGCCCGGCTCGGGATCCTGCCACGCGGCGCCGAACGTCACGCTCTCGCCGGCCGGGACCGTCTCACTGCCGAGCACCTGCGCGAACATCTGGTCGGCGTCCGAGCGCCAGACCGGCGAGGCGTCGTCGTCGGCGTCGGCCGGGTAGACGGAGACGCGGACGCGCTGGGCGTCGGGGAAGGAGAGTTCGACCGGCTCGTCACCCGGGTTCTCGACGGTGAGTTCGAACGCGAGTCCGCCGTCGTGTCGCCGGCTGTGGAGGGAACTTTCGAGCACGGTGACAGTTCCACCGACGGGCTGAAAAAGCTTCCCGCGTCAGGCCTCGTCGCGCATGTCCGGCGGCAGCAGGTTCGGGATGCCGTCCTCGATGGGGTAGGACTCGCCGCAGTCGGTGCAGGTCAGCGTCCCGGTGATGATCTCGCCGTCGTCGCGCTCCGCGGCGTCGAGTTCGAGGTCGTGTTTGTCCATCGGGCAGCAGACGATCTCCATCAGCGACTCCTTCATGCGCTGCCTGTCGGACCGGGCGGGGCAAAAGGCTGCGGGTTCCGCGGGGCTACTTCACGTAGCGCTCGTACGCCGACCGGAACGCCCCGGACTCCTCGGTGAGCGCGTCCCACTCGTCGAGGCCGCGTTCGGCGCGGGAGCCGTCGATCGTGTTGTCGAGCACGAACGCGACCAGCCCGCCGACGGCCATCCCCGTGCCGCCGACGACGTACACCGTGTCGGCGACGATCTGCAGCGTCGCGTCGGGGAGGATCGGCGCGGTGAGCAGCGGGCCGACGACCGGCGTCGCCGCCACGCCCTCCGCGAAGGCGGCGGCGCTGCCGACGTTGCCCATGTACGCCGGGAGCGCGAGCCCGACGAACAGCGAGATGCCGACGACGAACGCGTTGCGCGAGGAGTCGAGGTCGACGTGTTTCAGGTTCGAGAGCCCGACCGCAACGATCTGGCCGAACATCGCGACGTAGAGGCCGCCGACGATCGGGTCGGGGATGGTGGTGATCAGCGCGCCGACGTAGCCGACGAACCCCGCGATCAGCATCAGCACCGCGCCGACCTGAATCACGAACCGGGAGGCGACGCCGGTCAGCCCGATGGCGCCGATGTTCTCGGAGTAGGAGGTCGAGCCGTTCCCGGTGCCCATGATCCCGGCGAAGACGGTCGCGATCCCCTCGACCCCGATCCCGTGGTCGATCCGCCGCGCGGAGGGCGCGCGCTCGCCCGCCAGCCGCGCGACGGCGTGGTAGTCGCCGAAGGACTCGATCATCGAGGCCAGCACGCCCGCGAACATCCCGATCACGAACGAGGTCCGGAACGTCGGCATTCCCCACTGCAGCGGCGTCGGCACTTGGATCAGACTCGCGTTCGCGACGACCGAGAAGTCGACGAACGCCGGGGAGTCCGCGGGGACGATCCCGAGCACCGAGAGCGCGGCCGCGAGCACCCACGCGACGGCGATCCCCAGCAGCACGGGGTAGAGCCGGAACGCGCGGTGGGCGTCGTCGACGTACTGGCTGAAGCCGACGATCAGGAGCACCGTCAGCCCGAGCAGCCACCACGCCTGATCGGCGGCGACGACCTGCGGCGCGCTGAACAGCGAGAGGCCGATCAGCGCGATCGTCGGCGCGATCACCACCGGCGAGAGGTACTGTTTCAGCCAGCCCATCACGCCGAGGTAGCCGAGGAGCGCCTCGACGATCCCGCCGACGATGATCGCCCCTTGGAGCGCGAGGATCGCCTGCTCCCAGTTGCCCGTGCCGACGAAGCCGATGATCGCCAGCGCGGGCGCGAGCATCGAGAACGTCGCCCCCTGCACGATCGGGTAGCGGTTCCCGACGACGGTCTGGAGCAGCGTCCCGACGCCTGAGACGACGAAGAAGGTGCCGACGTACAGCGGCTGGACCTCGGCGGGCATCCCCATCGCGGTCGCGAGCGCGAGGGGGACGGCGATGTTCGCGCCCACCATCGTGAGGTAGTGCTGGAGGCCGAGCAGCGCCGACTCGCCCGCGGGCGGCCGCTCGTCGACGCCGTACTCGATATCCCCCGACTGTTCGACCGACTCGGTTCCGGGCTCGCCCGCCATCCCCTCCGGCGGGGTCTCCGGGTTCGGCGCTTCGGTCATCGACTGTCTACCCGGACGGTTCGGCCTCTCCCCTAAATACGGTCCGCATCCGGGGTAGCGCTCGCCGCCCTACCAGGGGGTCTGCCGCTCGACGGTCTGGTCCCGGTCGGGACCGACGCCGACGGCGTAGACCGGGGCGTCGAGTTCGCCTTCGAGGTACTCGAGGTACTCTCGGCAGGCCGCGGGCAGCGCCTCGTACCCCTCGGCGGCGACGGCGCTCCAGTCCTGCTCGCTCCACGTCTCGAACTCGCGGAAGTTCGGCTCACACCGCGCCCACTCCTCGGTCGTCGCGGGCACCGTGGTCCGCGTCTCGCCGTCGAGTTCGTAGCTGTGACAGACCTTCAGCTCGTCCAGCCCGGCGAGCACGTCGACGTGGTTCACGGCCAGCCCGGTGAACGACGAGCGGCGGGCGGCGTGGCGCAGCATCGGCACGTCGAGCCAGCCGATCCGTCGCGGCCGGCCGGTGACGGTGCCGAACTCGCCGCCCTTCTCGCGGATCTCGTCGGCGAGCGCTTCCTCGTCGGCCTCCATCTCCGTCGGGAGCGGCCCCTCGCCGACGCGGGAGAGGTACGCCTTCACGATACCGACGATCTCTCCCGAGCCGACGATACCCGGACCGACGCCGGAGCCGACGGCGGCGCCGCCGGCGGTCGGGTTCGAGGAGGTGACGTTGGGGTAGTTCCCGTGGTCGATGTCGATGCTCGTCCCCTGTGCGCCCTCGAACAGGAGGTTGCCGCCGGACTGATGCTGTTCGTAGAGGAAGTCGCCAGCCTCGACGAGCATGTCGTTCTCGCGGAGGCGCTGGCCGTAGTTGGCGAACTCCGCGACCAACTCGTCCACGTCGAACTCGACGCCGGTGTCGATGCCGAACACGTCCTCCGCGATCGCGCGCTTCTGGGGGACGGTGTACTCCAGCCGGTTCCGGAGCACGTCGACGTCGAGGAGGTCGCCGATCCGGACGCCGCGCCGGCCGGCCTTGTCCTCGTACGTCGGGCCGATCCCGCGCCCGGTGGTGCCGACCTTCATGTCGGTGTCCTCCTTGTCGGCCTCCTCCATCTCGTCGAACACGCGGTGGTACGGCATGATGACGTGGGCGCGCTTGGCCACGCGCACGTCGGGGTCGAGTCCCTGCTCCCGGAGGCTCTCGATCTCGTCGAACAGCGTCCGGGGGTTGACGACGCAGCCGTTGCCGAGCACGCCGGTCTTCCCGCGGACACAGCCGCTCGGGACGAGCGAGAGCTTGTACTCCTCGCCGTCCTCGACGACGGTGTGGCCCGCGTTGTCGCCGCCCTGGTACCGCACGACTGTGTCGGCTTCCTCGCCCCAGCGGTCGACGAGGGCGCCCTTGCCTTCGTCGCCGAGTTGCGCCCCGACGATTGTGACGGTCATGTGCGGCGGTTCAGTAGCCCCGGCTAAACCGATTTCGATGCCGCTATCCGCCCCGGCCGGCCGCGATACCCGCGGTCGGAACGGTTAACTTCGCCCCGTGTGTAGCTATAACACCCAGATCCCCCCGGCGGTCGAGGGGAAGCTTTAACCTCTCGCAAGAGAAGTTAACATACAGCATGATAGATCGACTTGAGAAAGAAGTGGATATGCTGGAGCGGCACCTCCAGGTCCTCCGGATGGTCATCGAGAACGAGCCGATCGGCATCGTGAAGATGTCGAACGAGACCGGCTACCCCCACCACAAGGTACGCTACTCGCTGCGCGTGCTGGAGGAGGAGAACCTCATCGAGCCGTCGAGCCAGGGTGCGATCACGACCGACCACACCGCCGAGTTCGTCGAGGACCTCGACGAGAAGCTGGACGACACCGTCGAGAAGCTGCGTGACATGCGGATCGAGTCGGCGCCGGAAGCCGAGAACTGACGCCTTTCTGCAGTTCTGAAACGCCGGTCTACAGCTCCGGGACGCTGACGTGGAACTCGCCCTCGCGGGTCTCCACGAGACAGAGGTGGTACCCCTCCTTGCGTGAGAGCTTGACGAAGCTCTTGTTCTTGCTGCGCTTCAGCAGCCCGCCGCCGGTGGCCTCCTCGGCGGTCTCGAGCGCTCCCGGCTCGTAGTAGCTCGACGTGACGAAAAACGCCGCCGACAGCTTCTCGTTGCTCTCGGCGACGGGCGTGGCGTTCCGGATCAGCGACTCGAGCATCGGCTCGGTGGCAGGCTCCCGGGAGTCGTTGAGGTCGGTCACGACCAGCGGCTGGCCCATCCGGTCGCGCAGCACCACGTCGAAGGAGACGCTCTCCTCCTCGGCTTCCTCGCCGAGGGTCACGCCGCCGCGGAGTTCGATCCGGTCGATGTCCGGGATGGCGTCGTACAGCGTCCCCATCGAGGTCTGGTTGCGTGTCTCACGTACGTCGTGGACGAACGTCCGGATCAGCCACTCCACGAACCCGTACTCGATAGTGTCGTGGAGCCACTCCTCGAACGGCCG
>NZ_JBHUDH010000089.1:11437-11716 GCF_042678005.1 Halolamina salina
GGACGGCACCGTCGTCGTCGAACTCGGTGTGGTGTTCGAGCCGGATGTTGTCGTTGACCGCCTCGCGGCCGGCGTCGCCGGAGTGGGCGTCCTCGAGCGTCGGCCCGCCCTTGCGTTCGTAGCGGACGAACAGGTTCGTACCCGCCATCGCCTCCTCGGGGGTGATCTCGTGGTCCCCGTCGGGGACGTACTCCCGGGCCGCTTCGAGTTCGGACTCGGCGGCGTCGAGTTCGGTCTCCAGCCGATCGACCGTCGTTCTGAGCTCCTCGAGCTCCGCCT
>NZ_JBHUDH010000089.1:11780-12224 GCF_042678005.1 Halolamina salina
TTCAGCCGGGCGAGCTTCTCGTGAAGCTCCTCGTTCTCCGCGATCGCCTCGTCGCGCTCGCGTTCGAGGCGCTCACGCTCGCCGGAGAGCCGTTCGTTCTCCGACTCCAGACGTTCGGTTTCGGCCTCCAGCTCCTCGACCTGCTCGCGGAGCCGATCGCGCTCCTCGCGCAGCGCCTCGATCTCCTCGGTCGATGCCGTCGTCCTCGGCTGTGAGTTGGTTGTCGCCCTCGACTGTGTGTCGGTCGTCGCCGTGGCCGGCGTCCCGCCGTCGTCGGACTCCCGCGACACCGAGTTCTCGGGGTCGAGCGCCGGAATGGTCGCCCCCTCCCGCCACTCGGACTCGGCCTCGAACCGCTCGCGGGCCTCCGAGGACGCCCCGGCCGACGATCGCTCGCCCGAGGACCCGGCTTCGGACCCCTCGGTCGACTCCTCGGCCGTGGAC
>NZ_JBHUDH010000090.1:0-673 GCF_042678005.1 Halolamina salina
CCCCCCCCGCCGCCTCGCCGTCGCCCTCGGAGACGAACGCCGAGAGGCTGTCCCGCAGGAGTTCGGGGTCCAGCGTCGCGTCGAACACCGCCGGGACGGCCGTCACTTCGACCGTGCGGTCGTCCCGCCGGTCCGCCTCGAACCCCATCTCCCCCAGCGCGTCGGCGTGGCTGGCGAACAGTTCGGCCTCGCGGGCAGTGAGTTCGAGCGTGACCGGCGACGCCAGCGCCTGACTCGCCATCCCGGCGTCGAACTCCCGCTGGAGGCGCTCGTAGTTGACGCGCTCGTCGGCGGCGTGCTGATCGATCAGGACGAGGCCGTCGTCGGTCTCCGCGACGACGTAGGTGTCCTGTAGCTGTCCGAGCACCCGTAGCGTCGGCAGCGAGTCGAACTCGCCGCCCGCCTCGGCGGTCCCGCCGCCCAGCGCCTGCTGGGTCGCCGTGGCGAACGAGCGATCCCCCTCCGGCGTTCGGGCGGGTTCGGTCCGTGACCGCTCGGTCGTTCCGGAGTCGGACCGACTGTGCGAGGGGTCGACTGTCTCCGGGGAGTCGGCCGAATCCGGCGTGTCGTCACGGGCAGTGCGGTCCCGGCTGTCCGGCCGCGAACGCGATCCGCCGGTCGATGTCGGTGAGTTCCCGGAGAGATCGACTGACCAGTCGTCCGCCTCGTCGGG
>NZ_JBHUDH010000090.1:681-976 GCF_042678005.1 Halolamina salina
CCTCGTCGCCCGCCGAGTCCGCGGTCGTCGCTCCCTCGTCGGTGTCGTCCGTTTCCGACCCGTTCTGCCAGTCCTCGAGTTCGGTTTCGGCCGATTCGTCGTCGGTCGATTCGCCGCCTCGGATGCCGCCCGAGGGTGCAGTCGAGTCCGTCGAGGACTCGATTCTCGAGTTCTCGGCCGGGGTGCCGCTACCGGTGGACCGGTTTAGATCGTTGTCGGGTCGTGTCCGGCCGGGAGACGGGCCTCGATCGCCGACGCCGCTCGCTTCCTCGTGGCGCGTGCCGGCGCCGCCGAC
>NZ_JBHUDH010000090.1:1010-8019 GCF_042678005.1 Halolamina salina
CCTCCTCGTCGTCGACCCCGGGACGGACCGGCGTCTCGTCGGCCTGCGAGCGCCCGCGGGGCGCGGAGGTCCGGATCAGCCCCTCGGCCAGCAGCGCGTCCTCGACGGCCTCGCTCACGGCGTCCCGGACGCCCGCCTCGTCGTCGAAGCGGACCTCCAGTTTGCGGGGGTGGACGTTCACGTCGACGGTCGCGGGATCGAGTTCGACGAACAGCACCGCGAACGGGTAGCGGTCCGGCGCCAACTGCCCGCCGTAGGCGTCGAGCACCGCCTCCCGGAGCGCCGAGGCGGTGACGTAGCGATCGTTGACGAACGTCGAGAGGTACTCCCGGCCCGCGCGGGTAGTCTCGGGGTGAGAGACCAGCCCCTGCACGGAGTGAACGGGGGCGTCGTCGCTCTCTGCGGACCACTCCACGTCGACCATCGACTCCGCGACCTCGCGGCCGTACACCGAGAGCACCGTCGAGCGGAGGTTTCCGGTGCCGTCGGTCGCGAACACCTCGCGGTCGTCGTGCTCAAGCGAGACGGCGACGCCGGGGTTGGCCAGCGCGTACTGCGTGGCGACGGTGTTGACGTGGTCGAACTCGGTCGCGTCGGTCTTGAGGAACTTCCGCCGGGCGGGGACGTTGTAGAACAGGTCCTCCACTTCGACGACCGTCCCCGCCGGGCAGCCCGCCGGTTCGGGGTCGCCGATGTCGCCGCCGGTGACGGTGAGCTCGTGGCCCATCTCGCCGCCGCGGGGCTTCGAGCGGACCGTCGTCCGGGAGACCGCGCCGATAGCTGCGAGTGCTTCACCGCGGAACCCCAGCGTCCCCACGCCGGCTTCGAGGTCGGCGATGTCGCCGATCTTCGAGGTGTGGTGATCCCGGACCGCGAGGTCGAGTTCCTCGGCAGTCATGCCGACGCCGTCGTCGCGGACGCGGATGCCGTCCTTGCCGCCGCGCTCGACCGCGATCGAGACGCGGTCGGCGCCGGCGTCGATGCTGTTCTCGACCAATTCCTTGACGACGGAGGCGGGGCGCTCGACCACCTCGCCGGCGGCGATGCGCTGGACCGTCTCGTCGTCGAGCGCGGTGATGTCCGGGGTGTCCTCGGCCATGATCAGAACACCGCCCGCTCGATCGCGTCCTTCTGACTGCTGTTCAACTCGCGCTCGACGGCCTCCTCGGGGGCGAGCCACACCGCCCGGACGTGGTCGCCCGCGAGCGTCACGCTCTCGGTCGGGCTGTGGGCGCGGTAGATGGTGGCGAACGCGCCGCCCTCGTCGATCTCCCAGGCGGTACTCAGCACGGGATCGTCGACGGCCGCGTCGATCCCGGTCGTCTCACGGACTGCGCGTTTCAGCCCCGGGACCGGCTGCTCGCCCACCCGGAGCTGCCCGCCGGGAAGCTCCCAGACGCCGTCCTCGTTCTCCAGCAACAGCAGGCGGCGCTCCGGCTCGGGGCCGAGCAGCACCGCCTTCTGGGTGACCGCGAACCGGCGGCTCACGGTCGACCCCCCGCGTCGACTCGCTGTGTGTGCATGGAGACACCCACAGGGCGCGGGACAAAGAACGATGCGCTCACTCGTCGAGCCGGGACTGCCACTCCTCGACGCGCTGCATCAGTTCGATCGGCGAGATCTCCGCCACGTCGGTCCCGTCGAGTTCCTCCAGCACGTCGGCGGCCTCGGGATCGACCGCCTCGCCCTCGACGCCGCCACCGTCGCCGACGGTTTCCGGGGTCGTGTCGGCTGCTCCGCCGCTCGGCTGGCCGGCGCTCGTCGCGCCCGCGAAGCTCCCCGAACTCAGGTCGAAGACGGCCTGTTTCGTCTCGCCGTCCCCGCCCGAGCCGCGGGCCTCGATCGCCTTCTCCTCGCGCAGGCGGTCGAGCACGTCGCCCGCGCGGTCGACCACGGGGCCGGGCACGCCCGCGAGGTCGGCGACGTGAATCCCGTAGGAGCGGTCAGTCGGGCCGTCGCGGACGGTCCGGAGGAACGTCACGTCGTTCCCCTCGCCCGGCTCGCCGTCGACCGCGACGTGGACGTTCGCGACGCCCTCCAAGTGGTCCGCGAGCGTCGTGAGTTCGTGGTAGTGGGTCGCGAACAGCGTCTTCGCCCGGACCTCGTTGTGGAGGTACTCCGTCGCCGCCCACGCGATCGAGATGCCGTCGTACGTCGCCGTCCCGCGGCCCACCTCGTCCAGAATTACGAGCGAGTCCTCGGTCGCGGAGTGGAGGATGTTCGAGAGTTCCTGCATCTCGACCATGAACGTCGAGCGCCCCTGTGCGAGCTCGTCCAGCGCGCCGACGCGGGTGTAGATCCCGTCGACGAGGCCGACCTCCGCCGACCGTGCGGGGACGAAGCTCCCGGCCTGCGCCAAGAGGGTGATCAGCGCGGCCTGTCGCATGTACGTCGACTTCCCGCTCATGTTCGGCCCCGTGACGATCAGGAACCGCCGGTCGCGGTCGAGGTGGAGGTCGTTCGGCACGAACTCCGTCGTGGTCTCGACGACGGGGTGGCGGCCGGCCTCGACGTGCAGCGCGTCGCCGTCGGTGAGTTCGGGGCGGGTCCAGTCGTTGCGCGCGGCGTGGTCTGCCAGCGAGGCCAGTGCGTCGACTTCGGCGATGGCGCGCCCGGCGTCCTGCAGGAGTTCGGCGCGGGCGGCGACGCGCTCGCGGAGTTCTTCGAACAGTTCGTACTCCAGTTCCCCGCGAGCCTCCTCGACGCGCATGATCTCCCGCTCCTTCTCCTCGAGCTCGTCGGTGACGAACCGCTTGGAGTTCTTGAGCGTCTTCACCTCGCGGTAGTGTTCGGGCACCTGATCGGCGACGCTCTTGCCGACCTGGATGTAGTAGCCGTCGGTCTTGTTGCGGTCGACGGTGACGTGTGAGAGCCCGTGCTCCCGCTTCTCACGGTCGGCGAGCGTGTCGAGGAACCGCTCTAGCTCCTCGTGGCGCTCGATCAGTTCGTCGAGTTCCTCGTCGTACCCCTCGCGGAAGATCCCGCCCTGCGTGACCGTCTTCGGCGGGTCGTCGCGGATCGCCGCGTCGAGTTCCTCCCGGAGGTCGGCGGCGGCCGCGCGGTCGGGCTTCGCGAGCAGGTCCGGCAGCGGCGAGGTCGCGAGCGGCGTGTCGTCGATCGCGTCCTCCAGCGCGGGCAGCACCGCGAGCGTCTGCTTCACCGCGAGCAGGTCGCCCGCGTCCGCGGAGCCGGAAGCGGCGCGGGACGCCAGCCGTTCGAGGTCGTAGGCGTCGTCGAGGCAGTCACGCAGGGCCTCGCGGGCCAGCGCCGCGCTCGCGAGCGACTCGACGGCGTCGTGCCGCCGGGCGAGCAATTCCTGATCGCGGCGCGGCCGCGTGATCCACTCCCGGAGCAGCCGGCGCCCGGGCGAGGAGACCGTCGCGTCGATGGTGTCGAACAGCGCCCCCTCGCTGCCGCCCTGCATCGTCTCGACCAGTTCGAGGTTGCGCTGCGTGGTCGCGTCGAGGTCGAGGTGGTCGTCGGGGCGGTAGTGCTGGAGCCGGCTCATCGCCGCCGAGACGCCGAGACCGGTGTCATCGACGTAGGCGAGGATCGCGCCCGCCGCTTGGACGGCGGGGGAGTCGTGGTCGAGGCCAATGCTCTCCAAGGTCGACTCCCCGAACCGCTCGCGGACGCGGTGGCGCGCACGGCCGGGGCCGAACTCGTCGCTCGGGCGCAGCGTGTGGGTGGCGTCGAGGCGTTCCTGCAGGCGCGAGAGCAGGGGATCGTCGGTCCGTACCTCGGGGCCGGGGAGGAGTTCGGTGGGGGCGAAGCGGTAGAGTTCGGCGCTCGCGGCGTCGGCGCCGTCGACGGCCGTGACGAGGAAGCGGCCCGTGGTGATGTCGGCGAACGCGAGGCCGTACTCGCCGGATTTCCCTTCGACGACCGCCGCGAGGTACTGCGCGTCGTCGTCGGTGGTCTCGACGAGCGTTCCGGGCGACGCGAGGCGGGTGATCTCGCGGTACTTCGAGCCGTCCTCGGCGTCGAACTGGTCGGCGACGGCCACGCGGTAGCCGCGTTCGACCAGCGCGGTCAGGTAGGGGGTGAGCTCCGAGAGCGGGACGCCCGCCATCGGGTAGGAGGAGCCGTGAGAGGACTTCTGGGAGATCGTGAGGTCGAGCTCGTCGGCGACGGTCTCGGCGTCGTCGGCGAACAGCTCGTAGAAGTCGCCACACTGCATCATCAGCAGATCCGCGTCGGTCTCGGCCTTCAGAGAGAGGAACTCCTCGACGATTCCCTGCGACATGGAGGTGTCTCGGTGGGTTGGTGGCTAAAGCCCTGCGGGTCGCTGGCGGTCGCTGTCTCGACCGTGGATAAACGGTCCGCCGTGGGTGAACGGCCACGTCTGGCCGACCGCACGGCGATGCGCGCATCGCCGCGGTGCCACCCCGATAAGGCCCCTACCCCGAACCGGGGCGACATCGCGACACCCGACCGAACGGAGTCGAGGTATAAGTGTTTCGTGGGATTCGGGCGTTCAGCCCTCGATCAGGCGCTCCAGCTGCTCGGGCGGCACCGCGCCGCGGGCGGCGTGGCCGTCGGCGGCGAACGTCGGCACGCCGGTGACGCCGCGGTCGCGGGCGGTCTGGAACTGCGCCTCGAGGCGGTCGGCCCACTCCTCGTCGGTCGCCGCCTCGCGGATCTCCTCGGCGTCGAGGCCGACCGACTCGGCCACGTCGGCGATCACGTCGGGGTCGCCGATGTCGCGGTGGTCGTCCCAGTACGCCGCGAACAGCGCGTCGTCGAACGCCTCGAACTGCTCGGGGTGCTCCTCGCGGACGTAGAACGCGGCCTGCTGGGCGTTCCAGGAGTCGGTGTCGGGCACCGCGTCGATGTCGAGGGCCACGTCGTACTGCTCGCTCAGGCGGTCGACGTTCTCCCGGACCTGCTCGAAGTAGTCGTCGTCCTTCCCGTCGTCGACGTCGTCCCGGATCTGTCGGTCTTCGTCCCGCTTGTACCCGCGGAGGTCGAACGGATGCCACTCCACCGCGAGCGGGGCGTCCCGGCTCTCGCGGTACTGCGCCAGCGACGCGCGACCCAGATAGCAGAACGGGCAGACGTAGTCGCTGAACACCACTACCTCGTCGGCCTCGGCGTCGGTGTCGACGACGCCGTCGGATTCGGACATACCGTGTCCAGACGCTGAACCGGGAAAAGGACCGGGGTAGCGGCCTGTGCGCTACGTCGACAGGCCGAGCGCGTCGGCGTGATCGTCGAGCAGGCCGGCGAACTCCCAGCCTTTGGGTTCGACCCGGTAGCGCACTCGAACCACCGGCACGTCCACGTCGACGACGCGACCGAGGTCGTGGGGGGTCCCCGCGAGCACGAGCTCCGGATCGGCGTTCTCGATCGTCGCTTCGAGGTCGGCGATCTGCGCCTCGCTGTACCCCATCGCGGGCAGCACGCGGTCGAGGTGGGGGTACGCCGCCAGCGTGTCGGCGACAGACCCGACCGCGTGCGGTTCGGGGTCGATCCGTGCGGCGGCGCCGAACTGCTCGGCGGCGACCGTGCCGGCGCCCGTGCTCGCGTCGCCGTGGGTCAGCGTTGGCCCGTCCTCGACGACCAGCACCTCGGCGCCGTCGACGGCCTCGGCGTTCTCGACGCTCACCACTGAGTCGGCGTGGAGGATCTCGGCGTCGGGGTTGACCGACTCGACGTTCTCGACCACCTGCTCGATATCTTCCTGCTCGGCGCTGTTCTCCTTGTTCACGAGCGCGTAGTCGGCCATCCGGAGGTTCGCCTCGCCGGGGTGGTAGCGCGTCTCCGCGCCGGCCCGCAGCGGGTCACAGAGCACGACGTGGAGGTCCGGCTCGACGAACGGGAGTTCGTTGTTGCCGCCGTCCCAGAGCAGCACGTCGGCCTCGTCGGCGGCCCGCCCGATCACGTCGGCGTAGTCGACGCCGGCGTAGACGACGTGGCCGCGCTCGATGTGTTGCTCGTACTCCTCGCGCTCCTCGATCGTCACGCCCGCCTCGTCGAGGTCGGCCATCGTCTCGAAGCGCCGGACGCGCCCCTCGACGAGGTCACCGTACGGCATCGGCTCGCGGACGACGGCGGTCTCGACGCCGCGGGACTGGAGTTCGTCCGCCAGCGCACGGCTGACCTGAGACTTCCCGCAGCCCGTCCGGACGGCGTCGACGGCGATCACCGGCACCGACGCCTCGATCATCGCGGTCTCTGGCCCGCGGATCTCGAAGTCCGCGCCCGCGGCGATCGCCCGGGAGCCGGCGTGCATCACCGTCTCGTGGCTCACGTCGGAGTAGGAGAAGACGACGGTGTCGACGTCCTCCTCGCGGACCAGCGCCTCCAGTTCGGACTCGGGGGAGATGGGAATCCCCTCCGGGTAGCCCTCGCCGGCGAGTTCGGGCGGGTAGCGTTCGTGGCCGCCCTCGGCCGTCTCGCCGAGGTTCTGTCCCGGCGCCGCCGTGAACGCGACGACACGGGCGTCGTCGCGGCCGCGGTAGGCGGTGTTGAAGTCGTGGAAGTCCCGCCCCGCCGCGCCCATGATGAGCACGCGTTCGGTCATTCGCTCCGGCGTTGGGCCGGCGGGGCGAAAAGGCTACTCGCCGCCCGCCGCCGAAGCTTCAAGCACGCCCCCGCCGAGGCCCCGCGCATGGACACGCTCGTCACGAACGGGACGCTGCTCACGATGCGGGGCGAGAGGCTCGGGATCGTGGATGGAGACTCGCCGGCGAGGGAAACCGGCGAGGGCGGTGGTGCCGTCGCGGTCGACGACGGCCGGATCAGCTACGTCGGCCCGGCGGCCGAGGGACCGGATCCGGGAGACGCCGAGGAAGTCGTCGACGCGGAGGGCGGCGTCGTCATGCCCGGGCTGGTGAACGCCCACACCCACATGGCCCACACGCTGCTCCGCGGCGGGGCGCAGGACGTGCCCGAGATCGAGTGGATGAACCGCGCGCTCGGCCCGCTGTCGGCCCACGCCGACGAGGCCGACCGCATGTTCAGCGAGGCCGGCTTCCCCGAGCGCGAACACGTCGTGATGCAGGCC
>NZ_JBHUDH010000090.1:8089-8477 GCF_042678005.1 Halolamina salina
CGCGCGACTCGGCGTGCTGGAGGCGGTTCGCGCCGGCGCGACGACGATCTGTGAGTACGCCGGCGAAGTGGGGACGCTCGTCGAAGAGGTGTACCAGCCCCTCGGTGTCGACGTGGTCGCGGTCGAGACGATCAACGAGGTGCCCGACGAGCGCGGGGATCTCGGACCGCGGGAGCTCTACCCGTTCGACCGCGAGCAGGGGGAAACGGCGTTGGCCCGCGCGGACCGACTGTTCGAACGGTTCGGCGACGACCCGCTGGTGACGCCCGCCTACGGCCCGCAGGCGCTGGATATGGTGTCCCCGGAGCTTCTCCAGACGGTCCAGCAGCACGCCCACGAGCGGGGCGCGAAGCTCCACCTCCACACCGCGCAGGGCGAGCGGGAATCC
>NZ_JBHUDH010000091.1:0-720 GCF_042678005.1 Halolamina salina
GTTCGGTCTCCTCGTCGGAGCCGGCGGCGAGGTCGAACGCGCTCCCCTCGACGACGTGGAGCGCGGTCACCGACGCGTCGACGTGCGACGCGAGTTCGAGGGCGTACCGCGCCGCTCGCTCGGACTCCTCGCTACCGTCGACGCCGATCAGGATCTGATCGTACATACACCGGGGTTCAGCGGCCTGCCCCTTACCGTTGCCGCCACGGGCGAGGGCGGGCGATCGCTACTCCCGGATCGCGCGCCGTCGCTCCGCCACCAGGTCGAACGCGTCTTCGGTGTCGCCCAGTACGAGCAGCGCGTAGTAGCGCAGGTACGTCTGGACCGGGACGGCGACCACCAGCGAGAGGGCGACGATCGCTGCGAGGAACAGCACGACGACGAGGAGGAGCACGGCGCCGCCGACGATCTCCGACACCGAGAGGAGCGCCGCGCCGGCGACCCCGATGGCGACCAGCGGGATCGCGAGCACCACCGTGCCGATCCCGGTGACGACGCCGACGAGGATCCCGACCGCGATCGAGAGCACGATCCGCAGGGCGGCGTAGGCGAGATACTCCTTCCACTGCCCGACCATCGTGGGCCAGAACCGCTTCCACGCGCCGAGGACGGTCCGGTCCTCCGCCACCATCACCGGGACGACGAACTGGGTCGTGAAGCCGGTGAGCAGCCCGCTGCCCACCGCGACGACGAGCGCGACGCCGATCGCCAGCAGGAGGG
>NZ_JBHUDH010000091.1:793-5632 GCF_042678005.1 Halolamina salina
CGACGCCGATCGCGAGCAGGAGGACGGCCACCGAGAACTGCCCGCCGGTGAACAGCGGCCAGAGCGCGGCGACGACCGCGCCGCCGGCGACCGCCAGCGAGAGGAGTCCGACGACCAGCCGGAAGCCGAACAGCCGCGCGCCCTGCCGCCAGCGGTCGCCCCAGTACTCGCGGATCGACACGCGCTCGCGGCGGAGCGACTCGACGAACACGAACTCCATCACCGCGCCGACCAGCCCCAACACGAGCCCGAGCAGCAGTACCGCGCCGACGATCGCGCCGACGATCGCCCACTCGGTCGGGGTGAGCGAGTTGACGATCTCCGAGTAGCTCGGCAGCTGTCCCGGTTCGCCCGGGCTTCCGGTCGGCGGCGTCCCCCCGCTGAACTGGACGGGGTTGACCGTGCCGGTGCCGCCGAGGAAGAACACCACGACGGCGAGCTTGAGCCAGCGGCCGAGGTCGAACGGCCAGAGGAACGACCGGGTGGCGTCGATGGCGTCGTCCACGTCCTCGAGGGCGGACAGCGTCATCGGTCACCTCCCGCCGGGCCGGAGTCGTAACACGGTGCTCGGGGACCACACTGGAGGGACATACGCGCACCTGTCGGTTCGCACCGAAATATAGCTTCGCACGGCGTGTACGGATGGCCACACGGGGGTCGGAATCCATCTCTGCTCGACGCAGTCGGCCCACGCGTCAGAGTATCGCGACGCCGTTCACCCCGAGGCCGCTGTTCGCGTTCCTGTTCGTCGTCGCGCTGATGCCCGCGGTCTGGCTCGGCCGTCGACGACAGCCCTGAAAAGGGGGTCGCCGGAGCTACGGGAGTCTCGTTGATCGACGACGCGGAGAAAGTGGGTCGGCCAAGATTTGAACTTGGGGCCTGCTCCGTGTGAAGGAGCCGTCATAACCGGACTAGACCACCGACCCTTCACCACGAACAACGCCGAGGGCGGACTTAAGCGTACTGTCTCACTCCTCCCGGCCCTTCCGGAAGGCGGTCACTCGCTCGCGGGCGTTCTCGATCGCCTCGCGGGCCTCGCCCTCGGCGCGCTGCTCCAGATCCTTCAGGTCGGACTGCAGTTTCTCCAGTCGACTCGGCTCCGGCTCCTTCTCGTTCCCCGTCAGTTCTCGAACCCGTTCCTCCAGCGGCTCCAGTTCCTCCTCGACGCCGGCTTTGGCGTGCTCGACTGCCCGACCCAGGTAGTAGCGTGCGTCCTCGAAGTGCTCGGCCATACGACTATGTCGCTCTCGAAAGGTCAAAAGCCTTGAGGCCGGCTCAGTACGTCGGCGACTCCTCGGGGACGCCGTCGCGTTGGTTCACGAGCCGTGCGGCGGTGAACAGGTAGTCCGAGAGCCGGTTCAGGTAGCGGATCGCCTCGGCGTTGACTTCCTCGCCGTCCTGTTCGGCCAGCGCGACCGCGCGCCGCTCGGCGCGGCGCGTGACCGCGCGGGCCTGGTGGAGGCGCGCGCCGGCGTCGCCGCCGCCGGGGAGGATGAAGGAGGTGAGCGGCTCCAGTTCCTCGTCGGCCTCGTCGATCCAGTCCTCCAGTTGCTCGACGTCCTCGGGACCGATCTGGGGGTCGTCCTCGCCGGTGTCGGGGTTGGCGAACTCCGCCTGGACGACGTGGAGGCAGTTCTGGACGCCTTTGAGCTGTTCGTCCACGTCGTCGTACCCCGTCGGGCGCACGCGGCCGACGAGCGCGTTGGCCTCGTCGACGGTGCCGTAGGCTTCGATTCGGTGGCTGGTCTTCGAGACGCGTTCGGCGTTGCCGAGGTCGGTCTGCCCCTCGTCGCCGCGGCCGGTGTAGACGGTCACGCGAGGGTCTGCTCCACGTACTCGACGATGTTCGCGCTCTCGGCCATGGTGACGCCGTGTTCCTCGTCGACGAGGACGGGCACCGCGCGCTGATTGCTCACGCGGGCGACCTCGTCGCGCTCGGAGTGGAGCGCGTCGACCCAGATCGTGTCGTACTCGACGCCCGCTTCCTCGAGGGCGTCGTGGGCTTTCTCACACCACGGGCAGCCGTCCAGTGCGTACAGCGTGACGGACATGGGCGGGGGTTGGGTTCGGCGTGGGAAGTAGCTTGTTACGGCGGTGGCTGATGGCGTGTCTGTTCATCGAGTTGACGAAGGAAGTGCGTCAACCGTAACCGTGGACGCGAGCCGAGATTCCGGTGTTCCGACCGCGAACAGCAACAACACTCGGTGCTAGACCACTTGCGACCGCAACCGCCCCGCACAGCCCACACACCTCCCCAACCGATTCGCTCGTTCGCTTCGCTCACTCGCTCATCCCTCGCGCTCGGCTCGCGCACGGAGGCGCTCGCGCTTCGCGCCGACAGCCACAGCGGTGCGGTAGCGGTGGACGCCTCGCGGCCGCCAGCGGTCGGCGGCCGCGGGGGGAGGGGTGGGGATCGGCGCTGTGCCGGGCCTCGTGCCCGGCACACTGCGGTCACAAGTGGTCTAGCATCGAGATGCCGTCGAGGTCGCTGTTCCAGTTGCCAACGAACGAGATGCGGTCGCAGTCGCGTAATAACCCCTCGAACCGAACAATTCGACCATACCCACGGTACCGATGGAAGAAACGATATCTTCAACACGCTCACGACCGAACTCCACAGCCATGAGCCTCGAAGCCGAACACGAGTGTCCGGAGTGTGGGGAGACCCAGACGTTCTGGAAGGTCGCGGCGATGAACCTCCACCTGGGGAAGAAGACCAAGTGGCAGTGTGAGGAGTGCGACTACGGCTTCATCGAGATCGACGGGATCAGCACCGCACAGCCCGCCTGAACCCCTGCCGATCAGTTTCCGTCCGATCCCTTCTCCGCGCTACTCCTCCTCCAGCGCCTGCCACGAGAGCCGCGGGTTCCGCGCGGCGCTGGTCTGGTCGATCCGCCGGGCAGTCGTCCGACTCGGCGCCTCGTGGCGCTCTTCCTCGGTCGACCCCAGCGCGGCGTCGAACGCCGCAGCCAGATCGTCGAGCGACTGCTTGCTCTCGATCTCGGTCGGCTCGGTCAGCATCGCCTCGGGCACCATCTCCGGCCAGTTCGTCGTCGGCGGGTGGACGCCGAAGTCGAGCATGCGCTTGGCCACGTCGGCGGCCTCGGCGTCGCCGGCCGTCGCCGCGAACTCGTGGTGGAACGGCTCGTACGGCACCTCCAAGTCGATCTGCTCGGCGAGGTAGTTCGCGTTCAGCACCGACTTCGCGCTGGCGTCGCGCAGCCCTTCGTCACCCAGTCGGGCGATGTAGGCGTACGCCTTCACGAGCACGAGCCAGTTCCCCTGGAAGCCGTGAACCTTCCCGATCGCCTCGTCGGTCTCCGTCAGTTCGTAGCCCGAGTCGGTCTCCTCGACTCGGGGGTTCGGGAGGTACGGCTCCAGCTCCTCGGTGACGCCGACGGGGCCGGCGCCCGGCCCGCCGCCGCCGTGGGGCGTCGCGAACGTCTTGTGGACGTTGTAGTGCATGATGTCGAACCCCATATCCCCCGGCCGCGCCCGGCCGAGCAGGGCGTTGAGGTTCGCGCCGTCGTAGTAGAGCAGGCCGCCGGCGTCGTGGACCACGTCCGCGATGTCCTCGATGTCGCGCTCGAACAGCCCCACCGTGTTGGGGTTGGTGAGCATCAGCGCCGCCGTGTCCTCGGACACTGCGGCCTCCAGCGCCTCCATGTCCACCCGGCCGCCCTCGTCGGAGGGGAGTTCGACCACGTCGTAGCCCGCCAGCGCCGCCGTCGCGAAGTTGGTTCCGTGGGCGGAACTCGGGATCAGCACCTCGCTGCGGTCCTCGCCGTTCGCGCGGTGGTACGCCCGGGCGATCGCGATTCCGGTGAACTCACCCGCCGCGCCGGCGGGCGGCTGGAGCGTCACGGCGTCCATCCCGCCGATGCGGGCGAGGTAGTCCTGCAGCCCCGCGAGCAGGCCGAGCGTCCCCTGAATCGAGTCGGCCGAGCGGTCGGGGTGGACCGCCGCGTTGGGGTCGGCGGCCACGTCCTCGGTCACTGGGGGGTTGTACTTCATCGTACACGAGCCGAGCGGATACGGTCCCGACTCGATGCTCCAGTTCATCTGGGAGAGCCGGGTGTAGTGCCGCGCGACCTCCGGCTCCTCGGGGTTGGGCAGCGTGAGTTCGTCCCGGGTCAGGTCGTCCGGCAGCGCGTCGCTGGGCTTGACGGTGTCGCTCCGCTTCTCCGAGAGGAGCGGCTCGTTCTCGTCGTCGCCGACCGCGTACGTCGCTTGGTCGTACGTTCGTCCCGGCTCCCGATCGCTCGTGCCGTCCAGTCCGTTGCCGCTCATGCCGCCACCTCCTCGAACGCCGCGACGAGGTCGTCCGCCGCGTGGGCGTTGGCGTCGGTGATACAGACCTGCAGCCGGTGCTCGCCGATCACGTGGACCGCGAACCCCTCTTCTTCGAGGTCGTCGGCGACGGCTTTCGCGGGCTGATCGGTGCCGACGACGAACTCACGGAAGTGGTGGCGATCGTCGACTGGCGCGCGGAGGCCGGTGATCTCGTCGATGTCGGCGGCCAGATCGCGGGCGAGCGTCACGCAGTCCTCCGCGAGGTCGACGAGACCGTCGGCACCGAGATACGCCGCGTGCATCGCGGCCCGGAGCGCGACCCACGCCTGATTCGTACAGATGTTCGAGGTGGCACGCTCCTTCCGGATGTGCTGCTCGCGGGTCTGCAGCGTCAGCGTGTACGCTCGGGTGCCCGACTCGTCCTCGCTGGCGCCGACGAGCCGGCCCGGCACCTGCCGGAGGAACTCCTCGTCACAGGCGAACAGGCCAAGCCCCATCCCGTAGGCGGCGGGGAGGCCGAGCACGCCGGCCTCGCCGACGACCACG
>NZ_JBHUDH010000091.1:5640-8988 GCF_042678005.1 Halolamina salina
CCACGTCGGCGCCGACGCTGGCTGGCTCTTCGAGTATCGACAGCGCGACCGGGTCGGAGCCGAGACAGAAGATCGCGCCCGCCTCGCCGGCGATCTCGCCGAACTCGGCGAGGTTCGGCTCGATACAGCCCCGGACGGTCGGCGTCTCGGCGTAGACGAACAGCGTCTCCTCGTCCACCGCGTCGGCGAGCGCGTCGATATCGGCGGTTCCCTGGTCCGAGGGGTACTCCTCGATCCGTAGGTCCGCGCCGTCGACGTAGTTCGCGAGCACGGAGCGTTTCCCCGCCCGCAGTTGCTCGGGGACGAGCACGACTTCGCCGTCGGCGCTCCGGACGCGCTCGGCGAGCAGCGCGGCCTCGCCCAGCGCGGTCGCGGCGTCGTACATCGAGCAGTTGGCGATCCCCAGCCCCGTCAGCTCCACGAGCATCGACTGGTACTCGAACAGCGCCTGCAGGAACCCCTGCGTGATCTCGGGCTGGTACTGCGTGTAGGAGGTCAGGAACTCCGAGCGCTTCGAGAGGCTGTCGACGACGCTCGGCACGTAGTGCTCGTAGTGGCCGCGGCCGAGGAACTCCGTCAGGTCGTCGTTCCGGCCGAGGAGGCCGGAGAGCTCTCGGCGGAGTTCCTGCTCGCTGCGCGCGTCGATGCCGAACTCGCCGTCGAACGCGACGGGCTCGGGGATGTCGAACAGTTCGGCCTCGTCCTCGGCGCCGACGGCGTCCAGCATCGCCGCCGTCTCGGCCTCGGTGTGGGGGGCGTACGGGCTTCCGCTCATCGTCCCCCTCCGTGGCGAGACAGGCTCCGTCCGTGGTGAGAACTGCCGTGGCTCATGGTCGAAACCGTGGCACTTCGGGGACAAAGACGTGCCGACTCCGGCGCGCGACTGGGGGTGACTGTGCAGGGTCGTGCCGGCGAAACGTCAGTTCCCGACGCTCCCGCCCGATTCGAAGCTCGCGACGTTCACGACGACGAACAGCACCAACAGCGCGGCGCCGCCGAAGACGAGCGCAGTGTTCCGTTGCTGGCCGGGCGTGAGGTCGAACCGATCGGCGGCCCACGGCGTGGCGACAACGCCCGAGAGCAGCAGGCACAGCCCCGAGAGCGCGAGCCACGCGCCGCCCAGCGGCGACGCGCCGACCGCGAGCGCGCCGTAGCCGAGCAGGACGACGCCGAGGGCGGCGACGACGACGGGGACGAACCCGACCGATCGCTGGCTGGATCTGGTACGCACGGCTGTTCTCTGGCTCGCTCGGCGGATAGCTATTGCGGGCGTCGGGATGCGAAGAAAACGGTCGTTGCCGGCGGTTCAGGCGATCTGTGCTTCGTACTCCTCGGCGTCCATCAGCTCCTCGAACTCCGACTCGTCGCTGGGCTCGACCTCCAGCAGCCAGCCGTCGCCGTAGGGGTCCTCGTTGACCAGTTCGGGCTGGTCGTGGAGGTCCTCGTTCACGGCGACGACCTCGCCGGAGATCGGCGCGTAGAGATCCGACACCGCCTTGATCGACTCGACGACGCCGAACGCCTCGTCGTGGCTGATCTCGTCGCCCTCGTCGGGCAGTTCCACGAACACCACGTCGCCGAGTTCGTCCTGCGCGAAGTCGGAGATGCCGATTCGGGTGGGCTCGTCGGTGGTGACCCACTCGTGCGATGCGAGGTAGTTCCGGTCGTCGGGTACGTCGAAGCTCATTGGTCGATGAAGGGGGGTGTGGTGACTGCCGCTCGTTTCTCCTCGCCGCGGATCACGACGTGCACCTCGGTGCCGTCCTCGGCCAGTTCCGTGGGCAGGTAGCCAAGCGCGATCGGCTCCTCCAGCGTGGGACTCATCGTCCCGCTGGTGACCTCGCCGACGGTCTCGCCGTCGTGGGTGATCTCGTAGCCGTGGCGGGCGACGCCGCGCTCCTGCAGCGTGAGCCCGGTGAACGTCTCGTCGATCCCCGACTCGTTCTGGGCCGCCAGCGCGTCGCGGCCGACGAACTCGGTGTCGAGGTCGACGGTGAAGCCGATCCCGGCCTCGTAGGGCGTCCGGGGGTTCTCCTCGGGGTGGAAGTCCTGCCCGGAGAGGAGCAGGCCGGCCTCCATCCGGAGCGTGTCCCGCGAGCCGAGCCCGCAGGGCTGGCAGTCGAACGCCGCCCAGACCGTCTCGGCGTCGGAGGTGTCACAGAGGATCTCCACGCCGTCCTCGCCGGTGTAGCCCGTACGGGCCACCAGACAGTCGACGCCGGCGACGGTCGCCTCCGTCGCCGTGAACCGCGAGAGGTCGGCGATCTCGTCGCTCTCCTCGGCCAGCGGGGCGTCGATCGAGTCGACCGCCTCGCTCGTGAGTCCGATCGCGTCGGGGCCTTGGACCGCGAACATCGCCCAGTCCTCGGTCTCGTTCTCGACCGTGGCGTCGAGGTCGTGTTCGTCGCGGTAGTCGACCCAGCGCGCCTCGGCCTCCTCGTCGTGGCCGGCGTTGGGGACGAACAGGAACCCGCCGTCGGGCAGGCGGTAGATCATCGTGTCGTCCTGGATGATCCCGTCCTCGTCGGTGATGCAGGTGTACTGGGCGTCGCCCGCGCCCATGGCGGACACGTCGTTGGTCGTGAGCCGTTGCATCAGTGTCTCGGCGTCGGGACCCTCGACGCGGATCTCCCCCATGTGGGAGACGTCGAAGATCCCGGCGGCCTCCCGGACGGCGGCGTGTTCGGCCCGGATGGAGTCGAACTCCACGGGCATCTCCCAGCCGCCGAAGTCGGTGAACCCCGCGCCGCGGTCCTCGTGGACCCCGTACAGCGGTGGTCGCCGTGTGGCCATAGAGGCTGTGCCGGTGGCGGGAAGTAATGTCTTGCCATCCGCCGCCTGCGGTCCCAAAGGCTAACTGCCACACGGTCCAGAAAGCCCGTGTGCCAGCGCTCGTCGAACTGTTCCGGCTCGGGCAAGTCGTCGTGCTGTCGGCGACGCTACCGTTCACCGCCGTCGCCGCGCGCGGCTTCCGCGGGACGCCGTTCGGACGGGTCGTCCGCCCGCTCGTCCCGATCACCGTCGCGTACCTCGCGATCGCGGCGACCAAGGTGGTCGCCCCCGCCGCGGCGACCACCGCCAGCCGCGCCTTCGGCACGCTCGCCGTCGTCCTGATGGCGTGGACCGCGATGCAGGCGATCCTGCTCCTGAGCGGGCGGAGGGCGCTATGACCAGCCACGCCCTGTTGACGGTCCAGACCGTCGTGCTGGTCACGATCTCGTTGGCGATCCTCTACCCGGTCGTCGCCTACTCCCGGTCGGTGCTGCACACCGAGGCTATCGTGGCGCTGGCGGCGTCGACGCTCGTGTTCACGGTCGGATCGCTGGTCGAACAGGCGCCTGGACGCCC
>NZ_JBHUDH010000092.1:0-2489 GCF_042678005.1 Halolamina salina
CGCCGACCGCGAGGAGATCGGCGACGTGCTCGATCCCGTGTACGACGCGCTCGGCGTGCCGTTCGACCCGAACTCCGTGGGCAGCGTCGCCGCCGCGGGCGGGTCGAACGATCCGAAAGAGGTGGCTCGGGCGCTGGAGGACGCGATCGTCGACGGTCGGCCGACGACGGTCGAACGGCTCGCCGACACTGCGGCGGGCCGGGAAACTTAGGGCGGGGCCACACCCAGTGGACGTATGCTCATCACCGGCGCCGAACTCCCCGACGGCCGCGTCCGGGACGTTCGGACCGACGAGGGCCGCATCGCCGAGATCGAAGGCTCCCTCCACTCGCTGCCCGACGAGGAGACCGTGGACGCCGACGGGCTGACGCTCCTCCCGGGCGCAATCGACGCCCACGTCCACTTCCGCCAGCCCGGCCACGGCCACAAGGAGACGTGGGCGACCGGCAGTCGCTCGGCCGCGGCGGGCGGCGTCACCACCGTCGTCGATCAGCCGAACACCTCGCCGCCGACCGTCGACGGCGACGCGTTCGACGAGAAGGCGGAGTTCGCCGACAACGCGGCGGTCAACTACGGCATCAACGGCGGCGTGAACCACGAGTGGGCGCCCGAGTCGCTGCTCGCCCGGCCCGTGTTCGCGCTCGGCGAGGTCTTTCTGGCGGACTCCACGGGCGAGATGGGTATCGACGAGGACCTGTTCGAGGACGCGCTCGCCGCGGCCGCCGACGCCGGAATCCCCGTCACCGTCCACGCGGAGGACGCCGATCTGTTCGACGAGTCCGTGTACGGCGCTGACGCCGGCGGGGTCGGCCGGGAGGCCGACGCGGACCTGTGGAGCCAGTACCGCACCGCCGAGGCCGAGATCGCGGCCGTCGAAGCCGCCTGCGAGGGCGCTCGCGGCGCCGGGGTGGAGATTCACGTCGCCCACACGTCGACGCCGGAGGCGGCCGACCACGCCGCCGACGCGGGGATGACGACCGAGGTCACCCCGCACCACCTGCTGCTCTCCCGCGAGGACCTCGACGAACTGGGCACGTTCGGGCGGATGAACCCGCCGCTCCGGAGCGAGGCCCGCCGCGAGGAACTGTACGAGCGCGTCGCCGACGGCACCGTGGACCTGATCGCGACCGACCACGCGCCACACACGACTGCGGAGAAGGAAGCCGGGCTCTGGGACGCCCCCTCCGGCGTCCCGGGCGTCGAGACGATGCTCCCGCTGCTGCTCGCGGAGGTCCGCGCCGCCGGCCTCACCCTCGAACGGGTCCGGGACCTCGTCGCCGCGAACCCCGCCGAGCGGTTCGGCCTGCCCGAGAAGGGCCGGGTCGAGGTGGGGTACGACGCCGACCTCACGCTGGTCGACCTCGACGACGCCGAGCCGATCCGGGCCGACTCGCTGCACACGAAGTGTGACTGGACCCCCTTCGAGGGCCGCGAGGCGGTGTTCCCCGAACTCACGATCGTCGACGGCGAGATCGTCTACGACGGCCGTGCCGGAGATCGGTTCACCGTCGGCCTGGGGCGGAACGTCCGGGAGTAGCGAAATCCGGGTGTTCCGGACTGTCAGACAACGAAGTTCTCACGCTGGGGCTACCCGCCCGAGAGCGGCGTCGCCCGCCGGGCTGTGACGGTCTCGCAAGGCAAGCTTTACATATATCTTCAAGTAAATTAGAACGATGCCCGAATGCCAGAACTGTAGTTCGTTCGTCACGCGGCGGTACGTCCGGGTGTTCACTCCCGAGGGGCAGGAGACGCCTCGGGTCTGTCCCTCCTGTGAAGACAAGATCCGGGACGGCAGCGACGTACGCGCCGCGCGTTCGACGCGAGGGAACTGAGAGGTAGACGGGTCTTTTCGGCGCTCGAACCGCGGTCGCGGGGAACACCCCGCGGCAGTCGGTCGACGAAAACGGGAACCGCAGTCAGTAGCTCCGCTCTTTCGGCTCGTAGGTCTTGGCCTCGCCTTCGAGCACCGCCGGCTTGTACCAGAGGCCGGGGCTGCCGTCGTTCCAGGACAGCATCGTGTGCTTGAGCCACTCGTCGTCCTTGCGCTCCTGGTGCTCCTTGCGCCAGTGGGCGCCGCGGAACTCGTCGCGGGCCAGCGCGCCGACGGTGATCGCCTCGGCCACGTCGAGCAGGTTCCGGGTCTCGATCGTGTGGATCAGGTCGGTGTTGTAGGTGCGCGAGGGGTCCTCGACGGTGACGTGCTGGTAGTCCTTCCGGGCCTCGCGGATGTCTTCCAGCGCGTCTTTCAGCGCGCCCTCCTCGCGGAACACGTTCACGTTCTCGGTCATCGTCTCCTGTAGCTCCGAGCGGACCTCGGCGTGGTTGATCCCCTCCTCCTTCTCGAGCAGGTAGTGGACCCGGGTGCGCTCGGCCTGCACCGCCTGGACGACGACGCCGTCGGCGTTCTCGAGGCGTTCGGCGTGGCAGTCGTCCATCTCGTCGGCGTCGACCCACTGCACGTCGACCTCGACGCCGCGCTGGATGCCGGC
>NZ_JBHUDH010000092.1:2522-8775 GCF_042678005.1 Halolamina salina
CGTGCCGGCCCGCGCGGGCACCGAACACGGCGAGTTCGGGCAGCGCGTTGCCGCCGAGCCGGTTGGCGCCGTGGACCGACGCACACGCACACTCGCCGACGGCGTAGAGACCGTTCACGCAGGTCGACCCCCACTCGTCGGTCTCGATGCCGCCCATCGCGTAGTGCTGGCCGGGCTTGACGGGCATCGGCTCCTCCAGCCCGTCGACGCCCTCGAAGTCCTCCGCGAGGTGGAGGATGTTCTCCAGTCGGTCGAGGATGCGGTCCTCGCCGAGGTGGCGCATGTCGAGGTGGACGTACTCGTCCTCGATCCCGCGGCCGTTGTTCACCTCGTTGAGTTCGGCGCGGGAGACCACGTCGCGGGAGGCGAGTTCGCCGTCGTTGTTGGCGTAGCCGCCCTCGAACATGAACCGCTCGCCCTCGCTGTTGTAGAGGATCCCGCCCTCGCCGCGGACACCCTCCGAGATGAGCACCCCCGTCGAGGGGAGCGTCGTCGGGTGGAACTGGATCATCTCCATGTCTTCGATCGGGACGCCGGCGCGGTAGGCCATCGCGACGCCGTCGCCGGTGTTGGCGATGGCGTTGGTGGTGTGGTCGTACACCTGCCCGAGCCCGCCGGTCGCGAGGATCACGCCGTCGCGGGCGCGGAACCCCTCGATCTCGCCGCGCTTGATGTCGTAGGCGACGACGCCGTGGCAGTCCCGCTCCTCGGGCTCGTCCTCGTCGGTGACCGCGAGCCGGGTGACGTACCACTCGTCGTACACCTCGATCCCGCGTTTGACCACCTGCTCGTACATCGTGTGGAGCATGTGGTGGCCGGTCTCGGCGCCGGCGTAGGTGGTCCGCGGGAAGGAGAGGCCGCCGAACGGTCGCTGGGAGACCTGCCCGTCCTCGTCGCGGGAAAAGGCCATCCCCCAGTTCTCGAGTTGGATCGTCTCTTTCGGACTCTCGCGGGTCAGCGCCTCCACCGCGGGGGCGTCGCCGAGGTAGTCCGATCCCTTCATCGTGTCGTAGGCGTGGTCGCGCCAGTCGTCGCCCTCGCGCAGCGCGGCGTTGATGCCGCCCTCCGCCGCGCCCGTGTGGGAGCGGACGGGGTGGAGCTTGGTCACCATCGCCACGTCCGCGCCGTTCTCCTGTGCGGCGATCGCCGCGCGGAGCCCGGCGCCGCCGGCGCCGACCACGATGACGTCGTACTCTCTCATCTTACCAGAACTTCAGGTTGGATTTGACTGCCTCCCGCTTGAGCTCCTGAATGTGCTCGGTCAGCGGGATGTCCTTCGGACAGACTTCGGTACAGGAGAACTGGGTCTGACAGCGCCAGACGCCGTTCTCCTGCTCGATCAGCTCCATGCGGTGCTCCTTCATCTCCTCGCCCTCCCGGTCGTCCATCGCGAAGCGGTACGCCTTGTTGATCGCCGCCGGGCCGAGGTACTCCTCGCCGGCCGCGATGTTGCAGGAGGACATGCAGGCGCCACACCAGATACACCGGGTGGACATCTTGATCTTCTCTCTGTTCTCCGGGGTCTGGAACTGCTCTTCCAGCTCGTCGTCGGGCGTCTCGTCGGTCTGGAAGTACGGCTCGACCGCCTCCATCTGGTCGTAGAAGTGCTCCATGTCGACGACGAGGTCCTTCACCACGTCCTGGTGGGGGAGCGGCTCGACGCGGACCACGTCGCCGTCGAGATCGGCGATCTGGGTCTGGCAGCCGAGGCGCTGGCGGCCGTTGATAAAGAGCGCGTCGGAGCCACAGACCGCCTGCCGGCAGGAGTGCCGGAACGTGAGCGAGGAGTCGTACGTGTCCCGGGCCGCGATCAGCGCGTCGAGGACGGTCATCCCCTTCTCGAAGGGGATCTGGAACGTGTCGAAGCGCGGTTCGGCCTTCGCCTCGACCTCGGGGTCGTAGCGGAACACCTTCAGGGTGACCGCGTCCTCGCCGAGGTCGGGTTCGGCCTCGGCCTCCTCACGCTCGCGCTCGGCGGCGCGGGCGGCCTTCTCCGCGCGGCGGCGGTCGCCGGGGCTCTCCGGCTCGGCCTCCGGCGTCGATTCGGTCTCGTCGTCGGTTTCGGGTGGTTCGGTTTGCGTGCTCATAGTTAGAACAGGTTGGTCCAGACGAGCGCGGTTCGCAGCCCTTGGACGATCAGCACGAGGCTGGCGACCGCCAGCACCGCCGTGATCGCGGTCCGCTTCCAGCCGTCGACGCCGTCGCGGTGGACGAGCGTGTTGTGAATCCCGTTGACGCCGTGGAACGTCGCCGTCAGCAGGAACAGCACCATCAGCGAGAAGTACGTCCACGTGCTCATCCGGGCGGAGGTGCCCGCGAAGGTCACGTCGGCGGCGTGGTTCACGAAGTGGAGGAGGAAGAAGTGGAACGCGAGCACGACCACGAGGAACGCCGCCGTGATGCGCTGGAGCAGCCACTTCCGCCCCGATCGGTCGAACGAGGAGTAGTGTTCCGCCATCTCAGAACACCCCCGAGACGAACGTCGGGACGCTGGCGACGGTGATCGCGCCCGTGATCACCAGCGACGCGTAGAAGCTCTCCTCCTGTGCCTCCAGCCCCTTGCCGAGGTCGATGAACAGCAGCCGGACCCCGTTGAGGATGTGGAACACCGCCACCGCGAGCAGGCCCACCTCCAGCAGGCGCACGATGGCGAGGCTCTCGAGCCCGACGATGGTGTCGTTGTACATCCCCGGGTTCTGGAGCGCCGTCGAGAGCACGGCGATGTGTGTGAAGAGGTAGCCGATGAGGACCCAGCCGGTGAACTTGTGGAACAGCCACGCCCACATGCCGGCAGTGAACGAGCGCCACCGCCCGAAGTCCTCGACGGTTCCCCGATCGTACGACTGACTCATGTAACAAGTTCACTCGGTTCGCGGAGGGTATAGAAGTTACCGTCTCGGTTACGCCGGCCGCCGAACGTGTTCCCCGTCGGCTGTCGATATTCCCCGAATCGACGCGCCGATTCAGAACAGTCCCGAGACGAACCCGACCCCCATCACGATCAGCACGGCGGCCGAGAACGCCGGGAGGTAGGGCGTGAACCGCTCGACGCGCTCCTCGTGGTGTTCGTACCCCGCGACCAGCAGCATCGTGAACCCGACGATCCCCGCGATCACCGTCAGCGCGTAGGCGCTCATCAGCTCCAGACAGTGGGCCGAGCCGGCACACAGCGCGATGATCTCGAACTCCTCCTCGTGGGCGAACCCGAGCAGAAACGCGAACCACGCGATCCCGAACAGCCCGCGCTCGGCCGCCTCGTCACCGCTGGCGTGGCTGTGGCCGCCGACGAACGGGAGCGCCGTCTTGACTCGATCCCACCAGCCGTCGTCGTCGTGGTGATCGTCGTGCTCGTGGTGTGGGCCGTCGTGATGGTGGCCGTCGTCGTCGTGCTCGTGATGGTGGTGACCGTGATCGCCGTGCTCGTGCTCATCGTGTTCTTCGCCGTCGTCGTGTCCGCCGTGGCCGTGGCTGTGCCCGCCGTAGTACTCGCGCAGTCCGAGCAGGATCAGCAGGACGCCGGCGACGAGGCTGACCGGGCCGCCGATCGTGATCCCGTCGACGACCGTGATCGGCTCGTTGACCTGCGTGAGGCTGAAGTACGATTTGGCGTAGAAGAACACCCCAACCATCGCGATGCTGCTGATCAGGTGGCCCGTGCCGAGGATCAGGCTGGCCGCGAAGCCGTAGAGCCACTTGTTCGACTGATCCAACGCGTAGGAGGCCGCGACCGGCCAGCCGTGTCCGGGCTCGACCCCGTGGACGGCGCCGAGTGCGACGGCGCCGACGAGTAGGCCGACCGCTTCGCCGTGGAGCATATCCGGTAGCCGTGGAGGGAGGCGTTTAGAGGTTGGCAAGGCGGAGATTGGTGGCTGGGAAGTAGTTCGGTTCGCTGCTTCCGCAACTGCGAACAGCAACAGCATCTCGTTCGTAGACCACTTGCGACCGCACCGCCCCGCACAGCCCACAGGCCTCCCCAGCCGACTCCTTCCCTCGTTTCACTCGGTCAGTCGTCCCTCGCGCTCGGCTCGCCCACGGAGGGGCTCGCGCTTCGCGCCGACCGCCGGCTGCGGTGCGGTGGCGGTGGACGGGGNCGGCAGTCGTCGCCGGCGCGGGGGGAGGGGTGGGGACTCGGCGCTGTGCCGAGCCTCGTGCTCGGCACCCTGCGGTCACAAGTTGCCAACGATCGAGCTGCTGTTGCGGTCGCAGTTTCAGTTGTCGGCGATGGATGTCACTGCTGTCGTCACCCCCGGGAAGTTCACACACCGAGCAACGGTATCCAAGTACCCACCACCCACGAATCAGCGGCCACACCGTTCACGTCGCTCCGTGCCAAACGCCCACGCATGGACCTGACAGACCGCGTCGCCGTTGTCACCGGCGGCGCCAGCGGAATCGGCCGGAAGACGGCGATCCGGATGGCCGAACGCGGCGCCGACGTGGTGATCGCCGACGTGCGCGAAGAACCACGGATCCCGGACTCGGCAGGCGGCGCCGAGGACCCGCGCCCGACACACGAGTACATCGACGACGAGACCGACCGCGAGGGCCACTTCGTCGAGTGCGACGTGCGCGAGCGCGATGACCTCCGCGTCGCCGTCGAGGCCGCCGAGTCACTGGGCGGAATCGACGTGATGGTGAACAACGCCGGCGTGTTCCGGACGATCCCGTTCGCGGAGATCAGCGAGGAGGAGTACGACCGGATGATGGAGATCAACGCCAAGGGCGCGTTCTTCGGCACGCAGGTCGCCGCCGAGGCGATGGAGGAGGGGGCGGTCGTCAACCTCGCCTCGATCGCGGCGCTCCACGGAACGGGGAACCATCCCGTCTACTCGGCGTCGAAGGCCGCGGTTCAGAACCTCACGAAGTCGATGGCCGACGCGCTCGGGCCGGAGATCCGGGTGAACTGCGTGCTCCCGGGGGTGATCGACACCGCGATGACCCGGGAGGACGTGCCGACCGTCGGCGGCCAGCGCGCCGAGCGCTACGCGGACGAGATCCCGCTGGCGCGCTTCGGCGACCCGGACGACGTGGCCGACGCGATCTGCTTTCTCGCCAGCGACGCCGCGAGCTACGTCTCCGGTGCGGGGCTGCCGGTCGACGGCGGGCTGAGTGCGGTCTGACGGCCGCCACGCCCAAACGGCTCGGCGGGATACCCACGTCGCGATGAGCCTCCAGCAGGCGTTCCACGAGCTCGTGACGCTCGAACTGGTGCTCGCGTGGCTCGCGGTCTCCCTCGTCTCCGTCGGGGTGCTCTGGGTCGACCTCCGACGGAACAACGAGGCGCTCCCGTCGATGATGAAGCTCGTCTGGACGCTCACGGTGCTCTACTCGGCGGTGCTCGGGCTGGCGGTGTACTGGTACAGCGGCCGGACCCAGATTCCCGAGGACAGCTTCCTGCGGCGGGGAATGCGCTCGACGGCCCACTGCTACTCCGGCTGCGGGGTGGGTGAGGTGCTCGGCGTCACGCTCGCGGCCGGGATCCTCCTGTTGAGCACGCTCGGCGTCGCCGCCACCACGTTCGCGTTCGCCTACACGTTCGGCGTCGCGTTCACCGTCGGCCCGCTGCTGCAGGAGGGCGTCGGACTCCGCGAGGCGCTCACCGACGCGGTGTACAGCGAGTCCGGCAGCATCGTGGCGATGGAGACCGTCGCGATCGGTTCGGACATCTACCTCGCCGGCGAGTCGACGATGGGCGAGCCGGTGTTCTGGGCGTCGCTGGCGGTGTCGCTCTCGCTGGGCTTTCTCGCAGCCTACCCAGTCAATCTGGGGCTGCTCCGGCTCGGCGTGAAGGAGGGGATGGGCGACCCCTCCGAGATGTGACCGAGCACGTTCGCGGGGAACGGATCGGCCGGTGGGCCAAAGGCCCCCGCGCTCCTGACTCCGACCATGCACGACACGGAGCGGATCACGCTGGCGCGGCTCCCCTCGGGCGTCGAACTGGAGACGACCGTCCACACGTACGGCGACGGCGACGGGCCGACGCTGTACGTGCAGGCGGCCCAACACGGCCGCGAGATCAACGGGAGCGAGGTGCTCCGGCGGCTCCACGGCGAACTGCTCGCGCGGGAGGACGATTTCTCCGGCACGCTGATCGCCGTCCCCGTCGCCGACCCGATCACGTTCGATCGCGTCTCCTACACCGCGCCGGAGGCGCTGGACTCGGTGAACGCGAACATGAACCGCTGCTGGCCCGGCGACGAGGACGGGACGCTCCACGAGCGGATGGCGGCGACGCTGTGGGAGTACGCCGGCG
>NZ_JBHUDH010000092.1:8787-9914 GCF_042678005.1 Halolamina salina
TCGACCTCCACACCGGCGGGAAGGAGATGCTGAGCCACACCGTCTACCTGAAAGGCGACGCGGAGTGTCGTGCGCTCGCGGAGGCGTTCGGCCACGACCTCCTGCTCGCCGAGGCAGCGGGCGAGGACGCCGACGCGGAGTGGGCCGACCGGAACTTCGGCGGGAAGCTCCGGGTCGCCGCCACCCAAGAGGGGATTCCGACGATCACGCCCGAACTCGCCCACAACACCGAACTGGTCGAGGACGCCATCGACGCCGGCGTCGCGGGGATGCTCGACACGCTCCGTCATCTCGACATGCTGCCGGGGGAGCCGGCGCCGACGAACGCCACGGTCGCACGGAACCACCTCGGCCGAGTGAAAGCCGACGACTCGGGGCTGTTCCACGTCGACGGCGACGTGGAACTCGGCGACTACGTGGAGCCGGGCGACCACGTCGGCGCCGTCCACGACCCCACGAGCTACGAGGTGCTGCAGGAGGTGACCGTCGACCGCGAGGGGATCGTCTACTCGCTGGAGCGGGAGGCGACCGTGACCGCGGGGTCGACGCTGGTCGGGGTCGCGCTGCCGCTGGCGGAGTAGGCGACCGAAACCGACTTCCGGGATTGCTGGGTATCTCGGGCCGCGCGAGGGTGGCCGAGTCAGGACAAAGGCGGCGGGCTTAAGACCCGCTCCCGTAGGGGTCCGTGGGTTCGAATCCCTCCCCTCGCATCGTCTCCGAACGACAGTGAGGAGCGATGCGTATCGGGGATTCGAAGCAGGGAGGTCGCGCGCAGCGAACGGAATGAGCGAGCACGTCCGACTGTGGTTCGAATCCCTCCCCTCGCATTTTCCGGGGCGATCGGTAGGAAGCGCCGAGATCGGTGCCGTCGCGGCACAAAGCCTTTCGGGAGCGCCTAATTAGATATAATTAGAATGCTCGGTGGCCTCGCGCGTCCGGACTACCATCTACTCTTCATCCCGTCCGCGCTGCTGTGTGGGATCGTGGCGGCCGTGCTCTCGCCGCTGTCGCTCGGCGCCGGCGCGGGCGTCGGGTCGCTGCTCGCGAGCGCCGCCGTCGTCGACGGCCTCGCACTCAACCCGCCGACGGAGAACTGAGTCGTCGCTGATCGAGTAAGTTTCAGCGAA
>NZ_JBHUDH010000092.1:9974-11726 GCF_042678005.1 Halolamina salina
CGAAAACGCCGGGCGGGCCGAGAAAACCGGCCCGGCCCGGCGTCGAAACGGTCCCCGCTGACGCTTCGGCCCTCCAAAGCGAAGCGTCACCTGAACCATGTGGGTGGAGGAACTTAAACCTATTCGCTACCGGAACTACGTGACGGCTTCCGAAAGAACCGCCGGACTGCGGCGGACTCGCTACTGTCGTGCCGGGTGGTCGGCGGGGAGCCGAGACTGCCCCTCACCGTAGAGCCGTTCTCGGAGCGTCTCGCCCTCGTACTCCGTGCGGAACAGCCCCCGGTCCTGTAGCTCCGGGACGACCTGATCCACGAAGTCGTCGAGGCTGCCCGTGCGGACCGCCTCCTTCACGTTGAAGCCGTCGACGCCGACCTCCTCGTGCCAGTAGACGAGTTCGTCGGCGACCTGCTCGGGCGTCCCGACGACGATGGGCGAGGTCGAACCGAGGCCGGAGAACTCCGCAACCTCCCGCACCGTCCAGTCGTGGTCGGGGTCGGACTGCGTGAACGCGTTCATCGTCCCCTGGATCGCTTGGGTCTCGATGTGCTCGACCTTCTGGTCGGGGTCGAGTTCGGAGAGATCCATGTCGAGGAAGCCCGAGAGCAGCGCCAGCGTCGACTCCACGTCGACCGACTCCTTCAGCGCCTCGTACTTCGCTTCCGCTTCTTCCTCCGTGGGCGCGACGACCGGGACGATCCCGATGAAGAACGCGATCGCGTCCTCGTCGCGGCCGGCGTCGGCGGCGCGGGACTTGACATCCTCCATGTACTCCACCACCCCCTCCTCGGTCGGCTGGGAGCAGAACACCGCCTCGGCGTTGTTCGCGGCGAAGTTCCGGCCGTACTCCGAGGAGCCGGCCTGATAGATCACCGGCGTGCGCTGGGGCGACGGCTCGGAGCCGTGCGGGCCGGGCACGTCGAAGAATTCGCCCTCGTGGTCGATACTGTGGACCTTCTCCGGGTCGGTGTAGCGGCCTGCGTCGGCGTCCCGGATGACTGCGTCGTCCTCCCACGAATCTTCCCAGAGCGCGTAGCAGACGTCGAGGAACTCGGCGGCGCGCTCGTAGCGCGTCTCCTTCTCCATGCGCTCGTCGAGGCCGAGGTTCGCGGCGGCGGATTCGAGGTAGGAGGTGACGACGTTGAACGCCACGCGGCCGTCGGTGAGGTGATCGAGCGTGGAGAACTCCCGAGCGAGCTGGTAGGGGTGGTTGTAGGTGGTGGACTTGGTGATCGCGAAGCCGAGGTCCTCCGTGGCCTCGGCCATCGCCGGCACCACGAGCGCGGGGTCGTTCGACGGCGTCTGGACGGCCTTCTCGATCGCGGTCTCGCGGTCGCCGCCGTAGACGTCGTAGATCCCGCGGACGTCGGCGAAGAACACGGCGTCGAAGTTGCCGCGCTCGGCGGTGCGGGCCACGTCGGTCCAGTACTCTCGATCGGTGTACTCGTGCGAGCGGTCGCCCTCCCGGCGCCAAGTGCCGGGCGAGACGTGCTCGACGGAGTTCATCGTGAAGAGGTTGAGGTGGAGCCGGTCGCTCATCTTGGTTACGTGTTGGGGTCTGAGGGTTAGGAACTACCGGATGCCGGCGAAACGGTGGGGTTTCGCGGTCGTGATCGTTTGGTCGTGTTCTCGTTGTACCCCTCTAGGGAGACCGTGACTGGATTTCGTTCGTCGGCTACTGCAACCGCGACAGCATCTCGTTCGTTGGCCACTTGCGACCGCAGGGCGCCGGACACAGGGTCCGGCGCAGCACCG
>NZ_JBHUDH010000092.1:11747-28055 GCF_042678005.1 Halolamina salina
CGGCGGTGGCGCGCGACGTGAGCGCCTCCGTGCGCGAACGAGCGCGCGAGGGACGAACGAGCGAACGGACGTGAGCGAGTGAGTCGGCTGGGGAGGTGTGAGGGCTGTGCGGAGCGGTGCGGTCACAAGAGGTCTAGCGACGAACTGCTGTTGCTGTCGCGGTCGCAGTGGCCAACAATCGAAAATGCCACAATCGCGAGCACAACACCACCCGAACAAATCGAACCACCCACCGAAACTCTGCCCCAAACGAATCGACCTAACAGGAACAGTAGTACTCCCGGTCCGTGAACTCCGTGTCCAGCAACTGCGCGACTGGCGCCGGATCGCTGGGCCGGTAGACGCCCGTCGTCAGATTCCCACTATCCTCGAACGCGCCCGAGACCAGCGACACCCAGTCCTCCGTATCGAGCACGTCCCAGAACGTCTCCTCGCTCGCGAGCAGCGTCAGGTAGTCCCGCAGGTACACCCACCGCCCGTCGTCGATCTCGCCCGGCTCGAACGTCTCCCCCACCGTGTCGGCGTACGCCGCGTACGGGAGGTTCGCGCCGACCGAGACGGGCAGCGAGATCCACTTCCAGGGCCGGGTGTTGATGTCCAGCAGCACGTACTCCTCGCGGTCCTGGTCGTAGACGAACTCCGACTCGCTGATCCCGTGGTAGCCGGCGTCCTCGATCACCGAGAGCGCCCGCGCCTCGATCTCCGGGGCGTCGACGGTCTCGACCAGACAGGACGTGCCGAACTCCAGCGGGAAGCGCACCGCGGCGTTCCCGACCACCGCGAGCGGCTCGCCCTCCGCGGGCACGTATGACGCGAGCGAACGGTCCTTTCCGGTGGCGATGTTCACCTTCTCCTGCAGCATCACCTCGACGCCGGCCGCGTCGGCGGCCTCGAGTACGTCGTGCAGTTCCTCGCTCGTCGCGACCTCGACGACGTTGCTGCCGATCGCCTCCTCGCCCTCACGCTTCCGGGCGGGCTTGACGACGAGCGGGAACCCCAGTTCCTCGGCGGCGGCGGCGGGGTCGGTCTCCACGGGGAAGTACGTCTCCGGGTAGGGGACGCCCAACTCCTCCGCGCGGCGGTAGAGGCGCGTCTTGTCGAGCACGCTGACGTGGTTCTCCCACGGCAGGTGGACGTTCTCGACGCCGGCGTCGGCGAACCCGTGGACCCACTCGTCCATGCAGCCGAAGGCGACGACCTCGCCGGCGGCGTCAGCGATCGCGGCAAGATCGTCCGCGAACCCCTGCGGATCGTCGAGCGGGTAGCGCACTCGCCCGGCGAAGTCGATCGCGTCGGAGGGGTACGCGACCCCGTCGGCCATCTGGTCGACGGCGATGACGGGCACCCCGTGGGCGTCGAGCGCGCGGGCGACGCTCAGCCCCGTGATGTGTGCGTTCGCGACCACCGCTGGCGTACGATCGAACTCGGCGCCGTCGACGGCCTCGGCGAGCGCGTCGGTGTCGAGGAACTGCTCGGCCATACCCGCCGTTCGATGCCGGGAGGGAAAAGCTCCGCCGAACCGGCAGTTCGACGGCCGTTCCGGGATCGCTCTTGGGGCCGTACGCCCCCGGAAGGGACGCGCTTATTCGCCGCAATCACGTGGAACGGGTATGAGCGAGCTACCCGACAGAGCCCGGCGGGCGTTCCGCCGCCACGACGCGTTCGCGGCCGAGAGCGACGCCGAGGACCGGTTCGCCGCCACCGCCACCCCCTTCGAGGGGACCGTCGCCGCCGAACCCGGCGAGGGCGGTGAGATCCGGTTCGAGATCGTCGTCCGCGTCCCGATGTTGGACGAGGTGACCGAGAGCGACGTGGCCCCGGTCGTCGAGGAGGGCTGGTACGAGACGTTCGAGCGCCGCCTCGACGGCATCGGCGGCGGCGTGCTCGCGGGCTACCACGAGCTCGAACCGACCGTCACCGAGACGGTCCACGAGGGGACGCGAACCGCCGAGGTCCGGGCCGGATTCACGGACATCGACCCGGCTCGGGGCGTCGACGACGCCGCCGCGGTCGTCGACTTCGTCGAGGGGACGTTCGTGCAGGGCGTGATCCCCGGCTACGACTACACCGAGCCCGTCTCGAGCATCCTGACCGAGGCGCGGCGGGCAGGCGGCAGCGACGGGATCGAACAGTAGGAGGCGGCAACGGTCAGCCGCCGGTGTCTCAGTAGGAGGCGGCAACGGTCAGCCGCCGAAATCTCAGTCGTAAACGGTCGCCGACCGACAGCGACAACGAAAAGGTCACGCGGCACCGAGAGCCGGGTAATGGCTTCGGCGCTCTCGATCGGGTTCCTGCTCGCGCTCGTCGCGGCCCACACCCTCCTCGCGGCGGTGCTCACGCGCTACTTCCGGATCGCGCTCGATACCCGCGGGGGGGCCGCGGTGTTCACCGTCACCGGGATCCCCGTGGTGTTGCTGGGCTCGACGTACCTGTTCTCGGGGCTGTTGGGTCTCGGTCCCGATCTCGCGAGCCCCGCGATCGTGCTCACCCTGCTCGTCGCGGTCCCGATCGGACTGGGCGCGCTCGTCGACGTGCTCTACGTTCCCCCACCAGAAGACGTGGACCTCCCCGAGACGTGGGAGTAGCGACCGCCGCCGCTCACTCGTGTTCGTCCAGTAGCCGGTCGACCGCGTCCTCCACCGCCGCGATCACGTCCTCCGGCGACTGCGTGCCGTCGACGCGCACGAACCGCTCGGGCTCGGCCTCGATCAGGCGCTCGTAGTTCGACTCCACCTGCGCGAGGAAGGCGGCGTCCTCGAACTGGTTCGCCGAGCCGCTCCGGGCCGCCGCCGTCTCCGGGTCCACGTCGATGTAGATGGTCGCGTCCGGCGGTTCGGTGAAGGCGGCGTGGATCCCCCGGATGTACTCAAGCGGGCGCTTGAGCTCGCTGCCCGAGAGCGCCGCGGCCTGATACGCGTACCGCGAGTCGGAGTAGCGGTCCGAGATCACCAGTTCGTCGTTCTCCAGCGCGGGCCGAACCGTCCGCGAGAGGTGGTCGGCGTGGTCGGCGGTGAACAGGAACAGCGTCGCCAGCGGGTCCGCGTCGTCGTCGTCGATGGCGCGGTTCACGGCGTCGCCGTACCACGACTCCGTTGGCTCCCGGGTGAACGTCGCCTCGGGGTGGGAGTCGTGGAGGGCCTCCCAGACGGTGGTCTTCCCGCTCCCGTCCAGCCCCTCCAGCGTGATGAGCATGGACGGAGGGTGTTCGTCGCGGGATTAAGGCGCGTCGGTCCGGGGCTGCTGCCACCACGGACGGCCGCCGCTGCCGCCGCCATTTAAGTTCGTGTGCGCCCACTTCACACGTATGGAGATACTCGTCGCCGGCGGTGACGGCTTCATCGGTCGCCCGCTCTGTACCGAACTCGTCGAGCGGGGCCACGACGTGACCGCGATGTCCCGCAGCGAGCCGGAGGAGTCGCTGCCCGACGGCGTCAGCCACGCGACGGGCGACGTGACCGACTACGACTCGATCGAGTCGGCCGTCGACGGCCACGACGCGGTGGTGAACCTCGTCGCGCTCTCGCCGCTGTTCACCCCCAGCGGCGGCGAGGGGAAACACTTCGAGGTCCACCTCGAGGGGACGAAGAACCTCGTCGCCGCCGCCGAGGAAGCGGGCGCCGATCGGTTCCTCCAGCAGAGTGCGCTGGGCGCCGACCCCGACGGGCCGACTCACTACATCCGGGCGAAGGGGCAGGCCGAGGCAGTCGTCCGCGACTCCGACCTCGACTGGACGATCACCCGCCCCTCGGTGGTGTTCGGCGAGGGCGGGGAGTTCGTGAAGTTCACCAAACTGCTCGCGCCGCCGTACATCACGCCGCTGCCCGGCGGCGGGAAGACGCGGTTCCAGCCCATCCACGTCGGCGACCTCGTCCCGATGCTCGCCGACGCCGTGCTGGAGGACAACCACGTCGGCGAGACGTACGACATCGGCGGCCCGGAGAAGCTCACGATGGCGGAAGTCGCGCGTCTGGGTCACCGTGCGGACGGTCGCGGGGTGAACGTGCTCCCGATCCCGATGTCGCTGTCGAAGATCGGACTCTCGGCGCTCGACTACGTCCCGGGGTTCCCGTTCGGGAGCGACCAGTACCGCTCGCTGCAGATGGACAACACCGTCGACGACAACGACGTGTCCGCGTTCGGTGTCGACGAGGAAGATCTCACCACGCTCTCGTCGTTCCTCGACGGTTAGCTGACACGTCGGGGACCGCTGCCCCGGTACTTTTTCACCCCACCCACCTGACCCCACGGTCGTACCATGGCGTGGGCTCCGGGGCTGCCGTCGCTGCTGCTGTTCGGCGTCAGCACGCTCTCCGCGCTGCTGGCGGTGGCGGTCCGGCGGAACCGAAGCGAGCGCTACGTCGGCGGGTTCGTCGCACTGGTCACCGTCATCGGGACGTGGGCGTTCAGCTACGGCGTCCAGCTCGGGTTCGCGGCCCGGCCGGAACAGCTCGCGTGGTGGCAGCTGACGCTCGCAGTTGCGGGGTTCATCCCCACCGTGTGGCTGCTGTTCGCGCTGCGCTACGCCGGCAAGGGCGAGTGGCTCACCCGGGCCGCCCGCCTGGCGATGGTGTCCGAACCCGCCGTGTTCGCGGCGTTCGTGCTCACCAACCCTCGGCACGGCCTGATCTGGTCCGACCTCGATCTCGCCGCCACCGGCGTCATCCGCGTGTTCGCCCCGGAGTTCGCGCTCGGCTACTACGTCCACATGGCCTACGCCTACGCGATCATCGGGTTCGGGATCTACCTCGTCCTCCGGACGGCGGCCCGGTCCTCCGAGCTCTACCACCGACAGGCGGCCACGCTGCTGGCCGCGGTGGTGCCGCCGTTGTTCGCGAACGCCGCGTTCACGTTCGGTGCCAGTCCGGTGCCCGGCCTCGACCTCACGCCGTTCACGTTCGGCGCCACCGTCACGCTGATCGGGGTCTCGCTGTTCCGATTCGACCTGCTCGACCGGACGCCGATCGCCCGGGAGGCGGCGCTGGACGTGGTCGGGAACGGGCTGGTCGTGCTCGACGCCGAGGGGATGGTCGTCGACGCCGACGAGGGCGCGCGGCGGGTGCTGACGCCCGCGCCCACCGCCGGCGACCACATCTCCGCCGTCTTCCCCGACACGCCCCTCTCCCGACTCTCGGGGACGACCGTCGACGGGGAGACGGAGGGGATCCGCCGCACCTACGAGGTGCAGGTCTCGTCGCTGCGGGACGCCGAGGACACCCTCACCGGCTACGCGCTCGTGCTGCGGGACGTGACCGACCGCCGCGCGTACGAACAGCGGCTGCAGGTCGCCAACCGCGTGCTCCGGCACAACCTCCGCAACGACATGAACGTCGTCCACGGCCTCGCCGAGCGGATCGAGTCGGGCGAGGCCGACGATCCGGCGGCGATCGCGGCGCAGGTCCAGTCGAAAGTCGACGGCGTGGTCGCGACCAGCGAGAAGGTCCGGGAGATGACGCGGATCGAGCCCTCGTCGGTCGAGGCGGCCGAGCCGGTCGATCTCGGGCAGGTCGCCGAGGAGGTCGTCGCGCGGTTCGACGCCGAACACGCGATCGTCGAGTCCGATCTCCCGGGGACGCGGGCCGCCGTCACCGACGAGGCCGCGCTCACGACGGCGCTGCGGAACCTCCTCGAGAACGCCGTCGAGCACAACGACGGCGACCAGCCGTGGGCGCGGCTCCGGATCGAGGAGGCTGACGGGACGGTCCGCCTCCGCATCGACGACGATGGGCCGGGGATCCCCGCGGAGGAACGGGAGGTGCTCAGACGCGAGGCCGAGACGCCGCTGAAACACAGCCGGGGGCTGGGGCTCTGGCTCGCCTCATGGAGCGCCCGCGCGGCCGGCGGCGAACTCAGCATCGAGTCCACGGGGCCTGACGGGACGACAGTCCTGATCGAGTTCCCCGCCGCCGACCGGAAGTAACCGACCGTACAGCCTTTCCCCGCCGGCCGCCCACTGGCGTCCATGCGCGTCACGCTGCTGGGGACGGGGAGCGCCATGCCGCTGCCCGACCGCGTCCAGACCGGACTCCTGCTCGAACGCGACGACCGGGCGCTGCTGGTCGACTGCGGCGCCGGCGTCCTCCACCGCCTCTCGGAGTCACACGTGGGCTACGAGGACGTGTCGACGGTGCTGCTGACCCACCACCACCTCGACCACGTCAGCGACCTGCTCGCGCTGCTGAAGGCGCGGTGGCTCGCCGGCGAGGAGTACCTCGAAGTGATCGGCCCGTCGGGGACGAAGGCGCTGGTCGACGACCTGCTCTCGGTCCACGACTACCTCGACGGCCGGGTCGACCTCTCGATCCGGGAGGTGAGCGCCGACAGCGAGTTCGAGGCCGCCGGCTTCGAGATCGCGACCCACGAGACGGTCCACTCGATGGACTGTCTGGCCTACCGATTCGCGAGCGAGGGGAGCGACGGCGAGTTCACGTTCGGCGCCGACGGCGAGGCCAGCGCGTCGATCGCCCGCTTCGCCGACGGCTCGGAGGTGCTGCTGCACGACTGCTCGTTCCCCGACGAGGTGGACGTGGACAACCACCCGACGCCGACGCAGTTGGGCGAGGCGCTGGCCGGGACCGACATCGACCGCTTGCTGCTCACGCATCTCTACCCCCACACCGAGGGGAAACACGACGAGATGATCGAGAGCGTCGAGCGCGCCGGCTTCGACGGCGACGTGTCGATCGCCGAGGACGGGATGCGCTTCGAAGTATGACGGTGGGACCCGACGACGTGAGCGACGACGACGCGTACGACCGCCTCCGCGAGGACGAGTACCTCGGCCCGATCGTCGCCGAGGTCGGTCCCGTCTCGATCGACCCCGCGGAGGACGCCTTCGAGCGCCTGATCGTCTCGATCCTCCGCCAGCAGGTGTCGATGGCGTCGGCGGCGGCGACGCGGGAGCGCCTGTTCGACGCGGTCGAGGTGACGCCCGAGGGGATCCGCGCCGCGGACGACGAGATTCTGCGCGACGCCGGGCTCTCCCGACAGAAGACGCGGTACGTCAACGAGATTGCCGACTCGTTCGCCGAGGCGGGGTGGACTCGCGACGACTTCGCGGCGATGGCCGACGACGAGGTGCGCGAGACGCTCACCGATATCACCGGCGTCGGGCCGTGGACCGCGGACATGTTCCTGCTGTTCGTGCTCGGCCGCCCGGACGTGTTCCCCGTCGGCGACCTCGGCGTCCGGGAGGGGCTGAAGACGCTCGTAGATCACCACGGCGAAGACCCCGAGATGACCCGCGGGGAGATGCGCGAGTTCGCGGCGCGCTGGGAACCGGTGCGGAGCTACGCGGCGCTGTACCTCTGGCAGGTCGAGGAGGAGCTCGGGGAGCGTGCTGGCGACGTGGTTTCGGAGTGAGGGCGGCCGGGGACGGGCGACAGCCCGCGACTGCTTAGCTATCCTTCCGAGCCGGATCGAACGTCCGCCACTCCCGTGGGTGTCCGGCCAGCCCACGCGTCCGGAGTTCGGGGCCGTCGTCCCCCTCGCGAACGTCGATCCGGCCGGTACAGAACTGCGAGAGCGTCCTGACGGTCTGGTCGTCGTGGATCGCGGGGTCGATCAGCAGCACGCCGAGACCGTCGAGCGCGTCGATGCGCCCGACGAGCGTGTGGACGAACCGCGAGACCGTCTTGAGGTCGCCGAAGGAGAGCAGCGTCGACAGCGAGAACAGCCCCGTGCGGACGCGATCGATCCCGGAGCGCTCGAACTCGCGGTGGACGTCGGAGTAGCGCATCCCGATCCCCGTCAGGTCCGAGGGTCCCGACACCGGGAGCACCCGCGCCGGCACGTCCGCGTCCTCGTCGCCGACGCAGTCGAGGATCGCCGTGCTGTCGGCGGTAAGCTCCAGCCCCACGTGCTCGCAGTCGGCGGCGATGCGCCGCGAGCGTCGGTTGGTGGTGACGACGATCGCCCCCTCGCCGGAGGGACCGGCGAGCATCCCGAGACCGAGTTCGCGCGCCCCCGAGTGGGCCGGGCCGGCCAACAGGACGGTCGTCCCCGGCCGGATCGGGTCGAGCGGGAGCCCTGGGAACGCGTAGCCGTCGTCACTCATCGGCTACCTCCGTCTCCCGCCGGTCGCGACGGAGCGTCAGTTGATCCATCGCCTCCGCGCCGAGCAGTTCGAGCAGCTCCCGGTCGCGCGTCGAGAACTCCCGCGGCGCGTCGTCGTAGATGCAGAACGTCCCGACGGCCTCGCCCTCGGGCGTTTGGAGCAGGCTGCTGGCGTAGAACCGGATGTTCGCGGCCTGCAGCCCCTCGTTCTCATCGAACCGCGGGTCCGCCTGCACGTCCTCGATCACGGTCACGCCGTCGTCGAGCAGCGCGTACGTACAGACGGTGTCTTCGCGGTCCATCGGGTCGAGCGAGATGCCGTGACAGGCAAGGAAGCGCTGTTCGTGAGCGTCGATCAGCCCGACAGCGGCGGCGTCGACGCCGAACAGTTCGGTCGCGATCTCGGTCAGTCGGTCGAACGACTCACCCAGCGCCTCCGGTTCGACGGCGTAGCGCTCCAGGGCGGCCAGTCGGGCCTCCTCGTTCTCGGGCAGCGGGTAGGCTGTCTGACTCCGGAACGCGACGGCGTGCTCGACGAGATCGAGCAGGTCCGCGCGGGCCTCGGGCGCGTCCTTCGGCACGTACTCGACGACGATGTCGCCGAACGCGGCGGTATCGATCTCCTCGATCGGCAGGTCGGTGAACAGGAAACAGGGGGTGTCGGGGACGGTCTCGCGGACGTCACGGACGAGCTCCAGTCCGGTCCCGTCGGGCAGCGACTGTTCGGTGACGAGCGCGTCGAGATCGTCGTCGACGTGCTCGCGAGCGGCCGCGATCGTCGCCGCTTCCGCGACGGTGAACCCGGCGTCCCGCAGCGTCTCGGCCGTCGCCTCCCGCGAGGCGGCGTCCGAGTCGACACAGAGCAGCATACCCCTTACTCAGTGGAGGGGGGTTAGGAAACTGGTGGTCGTCAGGCGGGCGTCCGCGCCGCGATCTCGACGAGGATCTCGTCCAGCGCACGGATCAAGTCCCGATCGCGCGGCCCGTCGGCCCACGTCCGGTTGTACGTCGCCGTTCGGTTCTCGAAGGTTACGCCGACCAGCAGATCGGGGTCCGGATCGCTGTCGGCCGCTCCCCGGTTCTCGAACGTGTCGTCGAAGGCGTCGCTGGCCTCCCAGTCGAGCCACGTCGGCTCGGCGTCGTCGCCCAGAAGCGCGATCGCCCGATCGGCGGCCAGCCAGTCGGCGGCCTGCTCGGCCGCCACGTCGGTGTCGCCCGGGAGCAGGAGCAGATCGGCGTTGTTGGTCGCGCTCACGGTCGGGACCTCCTCGTGGAGCGTGAGATCGACGCCGTCGGCGACGTACGTCGGCGTCTGGTGGAGTTCGTCGAAGGTGAGTTCCTCGGTGGTGTCGTCGGTGCCCGGGAGGTTCGAACAGCCGGCGACGGCGGCCGTGACGGTGGCGCTGATGGCGGCGAGGGCGCGGCGGCGGGGGAGGGAGTCGTGCTGCATGAGTCGCAGTTCGGCCGGGGCGGGGAAAGGCGTCACTCAAGCGCAAAGAGCCGTTTGAGTGTCGGCGTGGCACGGGGGGCTGGCGGATTTGAACCACGCGAACTTCGCTATCGCTCGTTCTCTGGGTTCAAAATCCGCCACGGCGGCAGCCTCGGCTCCTCACTGTCGTTCGGAGCACTCGGATGGGCCCTGGCGGATTTGAACCACGGTCGTTCCGTTTCACTCCACTCCCTGGTTCAAATCGCCAGGTCGGAAAATCACCACCGCTCGCTGTCGCTCGCGGGGTGGATGGGCCCTGGCGGATTTGAACCACCGATCACCCGGTTATGAGCCGGGGGCTGTAAACCAGACTGAGCTAAGGGCCCGTAGACGAACAGCCGGACGGCTCGCCCTTGAGACTACCGAAAGGATCGACGCCGTCGCCAGGGCTCGAACCTGGGACAACCACGTTAACAGCGTGGTGCTCTACCAGCTGAGCTACGACGGCTCACTTTCTCGTACCGTGGTTTCACACAAATGGGTTTCGTTTCCCCCCGGCGGCCCGACCGACACGGTTTCCTCCCGCGTCGCGGAACCGTGGCCCATGACCGACGACGCCCTCGACGCCGTGCTCGAACGCGTGAGCGAGCGCGTCACGCCCGACGCCGACGAGCGCGAGCGCCTGCGCGCCGTCACCGAAGAACTCACCGACCGTGCCGAGACCGCGATCGAGGAGCTACCCGTCGACGCCGACGTGACGCAGGTGGGATCCAGCGCCCGCTCGACGTGGCTCGCCGGCGACCGCGACATCGACCTGTTCGTCCGCTTCCCCACCGAAATCGACCGCGAAGAACTCGAACGCTACGGCCTCGACGTGGGCCACGCCGTCCTCCCCGACGGGCACGAGGAGTACGCCGAACACCCCTACGTGAAGGGGGAGTACGAGGGGTTCGACGTGGATCTGGTGCCGTGTTACGCCGTCGACTCGGCGACCGAAATCCGCTCGGCGGTCGACCGGACGCCGTTCCACGACGCCTTCCTCCAGGCGAGATACACCCCCGAACTCGCCGAGGCCGCCCGGCTCCTGAAGCGGTTCATGAAGGGCGTCGGCGTCTACGGCAGCGACCTCCGGACCGAGGGGTTCTCCGGCTATCTGGTCGAACTGCTCGTCTTGGAGTACGGCGGCTTCCGACCGCTGGTCGAGGCCGCCGCCGAGTGGCACCCGCCGGTTCGGTTCGACCTGCGTGGTGACGGCGGTCCTGCCGAGGTCCCGCCCGACGTGGCCGAGGCAGCCGAGTTCGACGATCCCCTCGTCGTGATCGATCCCACGGACCCCGACCGCAACGTCGCCGCCGTGCTGTCGGAAGCCAATCTGGCGCGGTTCCAGCACTACTGTCGGGAACTGCTCGACGAGCCGCGGGAGTCGCTGTTCTTCCCCGAACCGACCGAGCCGATCGACGCTGCCGGCGTTCGCGAGCATCTCGACCGGCGCGGGAGCCACGCGGTCGCGGTCGTCTTCGACACGCCCGACGTGGTGGAGGATCAGCTCTACCCGCAGCTCCGGCGCTCGCTCGGCGGCGTCGCCGACGAGTTCGACCGCCGGGGGTTCGACACCCTGCGGGCGACGACGTTCGCCGACGGCGTAGGTGAGACGGCGTCGGGGACGTCGGTGCTGTTCGTCGAGACCGCCGTCGCTGAACTCCCCGCCGTCGAACGCCACGAGGGGCCGCCCGTCCACGTCGGCGAACACGCGGCGTCGTTCTACGACGCCTACGCCGACGACGAGTCGGCGTACGGCCCGTTCGTCGACGCCGGTCGCTACGTGGTCGAACGGGAGCGCGAACACCGGACGCCCGAGGCCCTGCTCCGGAGCGACACGCTGTTCGACGTGGCGCTCGGCACCCACGTCGAGACGGCGCTCGGGGGGTCCTACGACGTGCTGGTCGGCGACGAGACGGCGGCGCTGGCCGAAGAGTTCGGCGAGGAACTCCGGGCGTACTTCGAGCCGGAAATCTGATCGGACTCAGAGGTCGTGGATCTCGCGGATTCGCTCGACCAGCTCCACGACCTCCCCGGCGGGGTCGTCGTCCTTGGGGATCGGTTCGCGGCCGTCGAACGTCTCGTGGACCACGCCGACGCTCTCCGAGAGCGTGTCCAGCCCGTAACCGCCCTCCAGAACGAACGCCAGCGCGGCGCCGATGTCGTCGCTCAGTTCGCGGACGGCGTCGGTGAACTGGGCGTACCCCTCCGTGGAGACGCGCATCCGCGAGATCGGGTCGTGGCGGTGGGCGTCGAAGCCCGCCGAGACCAGCAGCAGGTCGGGGTCGAAGCGCTCGATCGCGGGCGCGATCGCCCGCTCGAACACGTGGCGGTACTCCGCGTCGCCACAGCCCGCCGAGAGCGGCGCGTTCAGCGTCGTCCCCTCGCCGGCGCCCTCGCCAGTCTCCTCGATCGGGCCGGTGCCGGGGTAAAGCCCCTCCTCGTGGGTCGAGGCGTAGAACACGTCCGGGTCGGCGGCACAGATCTCCTCGGTCCCGTTGCCGTGGTGGACGTCCCAGTCCCAGATCGCCACGCTGTCGACGGCGGAGTCGGGATCGTCGATCACCGTGCGGGCGGCGACGGCGGCGTTGTTGAAGAAGCAGAACCCCATCGCCTCGTCGGACTCGGCGTGGTGGCCCGGCGGCCGGCCGAGCGCGAAGGGGGTGTCACGGCCGTCGGCGCCGTCGAGGGCGGTCTCTGCCGCCCATATCGCCAGCCCCGCCGACTTGCGCGCCACCTCGTACGTGTCCTCGCCGGCGACTGTGTCGGGGTCCCACTCCCCGCCGCCGTCCGCACAGAACTCCCGGACTTCGGCGACGTACTCGGTGTCGTGGGCGCGCTCGATGTCGGCCCGGTCGGCGGCGGGGGCGTCGACGTACTCGACGCCGTGGCGGTCCTTGAGCGCCTCCCTGATCGCCCGCATCCGGTCCGGCGACTCCGGGTGTCGGGGGCCGGTATCGTGGTCGAGACACCGGTCCGAGTAGCCGAACTGCATTACTCGAACAGGGAGAAGTACGTCTCGATGTCCTCGGCCTGTACGGTCCGGCGGTCGGCGTGGCGGGCGAGCTTGGCGGCCGCGCGGGCGACGTTGTCGGCGTAGTCCTCGAGGATGTCCGCCAGCGCGATGCGGGCCTCCATCGACACCCGGTAGCGGTCGTCGATACGGAGACGGGCGATCCGGTCGACGGGCGCGACGGGGAGGTCGACGGCGTCGCGGTCGACGACCTGCTCGACGCCGAAGTCCTCGGCCATGAGGGTCTTCCGGCCGTCCTCGGTCGCTCGCTCGGCGGCCTCGATGGCGAGTTCGGCGCCGCGGTCTTGGACGTGCGCCGCCAGCTTCTCGGCCGCGTCGGCGCTCACCCGGAGCCCGTCCGCGTTGCGCCGGATGATGGCGTCGACGGGGGCGAACGGCAGCTCGACGGTCATACTCACACCCCGGGCGTGGCGCGTAAAACGCTTCCCCTCCGCTCTGAGGGCGTCACGGCGACGGGACGACCGGCGGGTCGACGGCGGGTGTCGTCGGGACGAGACAGTCGCTCAGGTCCCTACCGAAACGCTCCGTCACAGCTAGTCTCCACACGGAATCCTCGCTGTCGCTCGTCGTCGTCATTCGGCGAAAACGTCCGGACGGAGTCCACGCGAACGAAGTGAGCGTGGGCACGTCCGGTCGTGACTGAACGAAGTGAAGGAACGTCCGGACGGAGATTTGAACTCCGGTCCCTGGCTCCGCAAGCCAAGAGGATAGTCCACTACCCTATCCGGACTCATATCGACAAACGCCCGACCCGCATAAGTCGGTTCCGGTTCCCAGTCGGCGTGGGGGCGAGGAACAAAGGAGATTTTGTCCGTACCGCGACCTTATGCAAGTAGCCCCCGTTGGCCGAGGTATGGAACGCAGAACGTTCCTCGCCGGCACCGCAGCGGCGCTGAGCACGGTCGCCGGCTGTGTCGGCGACGCGCCGGAGACGCCCGACGGCGGGGCCGAGCCGACCGACACCGACGGGGGGACGGATACCGAGACGCCGGAGACCGACACGCCGGAGGACGGGACTCCGGACGACACTGACACGCCGACGGAGACGCCGTCCGGGGCGTCGACGGCGATCGTCTCCCGGTCGCTCGAACAGCAGGGAGACTGCGACTCGCCCGGCAGCGCGAGCATCGCCGCCGACGGCGCCACCGTCACGGTCGAGGGCTGCATCGTCGGTCGGAACGGCTGTACCTACCCCGCGCTCGAGTCGGCGCGCTACGACGCCGACGCCGACGAACTCACGGTCCGCGTGGTGGCCGAGGACAAGTCCGACCCCGACGAGTCCTGCACGCAGGCGCTCGTGAGCCGCGGCTACGTGGTGACCGTCGAGTTCGACGGCGCCCGCCCGGGGACGACGACGGTCGTCCACGACGGGGCGGAGGGCCAGCGGCAGGTCGCCCAGTCCTCGACGGGCGAGTAGCCGTCCGGAACGGCTCAGTCGGAGTTCGACGGGTACCGAGAACTACCGCTCCGGCGGTCTGACCGCAGGACTAAACGCCGGGCACCCGAACGGTGGGTATGGGCATCTTCGACTCGATCAAGTCCGTGCTGGGCACTCGGGCGGAGGCCGACGCGTCGAGCGCGGCCGACCCCGAGGCGCTGTTCGGCATGAGCACCGCCTACGTCACGATGGAGGCCGAACTCGGCTACGAGTCCGCCGGCGCCGCCGCGCTCTGTTTCTCCGAGGTCGACAGCACCGCCTTCGCCGACGCCGTCGACGAGGTGGAGGCGATCCTCCGGGCCGGCGAGACCGAGACTGGCACCGAGTTCCGTCGCCGCGAGGACGACCACGGCTACCACTGGGTCATCCTCGAGGACGACGACCCGGAGGACCTCGTGACGAGCGTCCACTTCGCCGCCGACGAGTTCGTCGAACAGGGGTTCGGTTCGCGGCTGCTCGCGGCGGTGTTCGGCTTCGAGAAAGGTGACGGGAACGTCGCCGAGTCCGGGGGGAACTCCGGCGATCGCGGGGCGGGCGCGACCCGTGCCAGCACCGACCGCGCCTACTGGATCTACTCGTTCCGCCGCGGCGCCTACTACCCGTTCTGTCCCACCGGCGACCACGACCGCAACACGAGAGCGGAGTTCAAACTCCGGTCCGTGCTGGACGGCGAGCTCGAGATCGAGGGTGAGGAGTCCCACTGGTACCCGCTCTGGCCCGACACCGCCGGCGGCCACCCCTGGGAGTGACGATGCCCGCCGAGCCCGCAGTGTACGACCACTACCGGCTGACGGACGGGCCGGACGCCGGCGCCGTCTTTCGCGTCGTGGGTGTCGACGCCGATGGCGAGGCGGGAGTCACCCTGCTCCGGGTCACCGACACGGAGGGGAACCGGGAAGCGACGGGCGACCTGCGTCACGTCGCGCTGGACCGACTCGATCGCGCGTTCGCGCCCGCGGACAACCCCGACCCGCGCTTCGAGACGCCGGACTACCTCGCCGGCCTGCTGCTCGTCGGCGGTATCGCGCTCGCGGTCCACCCCGCCGGCGACCGGGTCGGGGGCGCGATCCTCGCAATCGGCGGCGGCTACCTCCTCTGGCGGCGGCACTGACGCCGCGCCATTCGGTTTGAGTCTTCGCGTACGGCGAGAGCGACCTCGCCGTTCACCCCGCAGTTTCACTTTCACCCTACTGTTAACGAGGGTTTATCCCGGGTGACGCACAACGACTGGGTATGGCAGAAGACGACCTCGAAAGTCTCCCCGGCGTCGGCCCCGCAACCGCAGACAAGCTCACCGACGCGGGCTTCGACAGTTTCCAGAGCATCGCCGTCGCGAGCCCCGGCGAACTGTCCAACTCCGCGGACGTCGGCGACTCGACCGCGTCGGACGTGATCAACGCGGCCCGCGAGGCCGCCGACGTCGGCGGCTTCGAAACCGGCGCGACCGTGCTCGAACGCCGCGAGCGCATCGGGAAGCTCTCCTGGCAGATCGACGAGGTGGACGACCTGCTCGGCGGCGGGATCGAAACCCAGTCGATCACCGAGGTGTACGGCGAGTTCGGCTCCGGGAAGTCCCAGGTCACCCACCAGATGTCCGTCAACGTCCAGCTCTCGAAGGAGAACGGCGGGCTCGACGGCGGCGCGATCTTCATCGACACCGAGGACACGTTCCGCCCCGAGCGGATCGACGACATGATCCGGGGGCTTGATGACGAGATCATCGCCGAGGAGCTCGAACGCCGCGGGATCGAGGGGCAGCCCGGCGACGAGGAGGCGATGGAGCAGCTGCTCGAGTCGTTCCTCGACAACATCCACGTCGCGAAGGCGTTCAACGCCAACCACCAGATGCTGCTGGCGGAGAAGGCGCTCGAACTCGCCAAGGAGAACGAGGACTCCGACTGGCCGGTCCGCCTGCTCTGTGTCGACTCGCTGACCGCCCACTTCCGTGCTGAGTACGTCGGCCGCGGCGAACTGGCCGAACGCCAGCAGAAGCTCAACAAACACCTGCACGAGCTCGACAAGGTCGGGAACCTCCACAACGTCGCCGTCCTCGTCACCAACCAGGTGGCCTCCAACCCCGACTCCTACTTCGGCGACCCGACCCAGCCCATCGGCGGGAACATCCTCGGCCACAAGTCGACGTTCCGCATCTACCTCCGCAAGTCCAAGGGCGACAAGCGTATCGTCCGCCTCGTCGACGCGCCCAACCTCGCCGACGGCGAGGCCGTCATGCGCGTCCAGGACGGCGGCCTGAAGCCCGAGTAAGCGCGCAGCGCGGTCCTATTTTTCACTCGTCGGCGTCGTGACGCGGCAGCG
>NZ_JBHUDH010000092.1:28072-29330 GCF_042678005.1 Halolamina salina
CGCCGTCGCGTCCCGGTCGTCGGGGAGCCGTTCGATACAGTCGAAACAGAGGAAGAACTCGGCGCCGTCGGCCAACTCCAGATCCATCCCCTGCGTGGGACCGTCGTTGCTGAACGACCAGAAGTCGCCGATGCCGCCGCCGATACGGACCCGCCGATCGCAGCCGTCACAGCGCTGGGTAGCCATCGGCGTCGCTTCGGGAGCGAGGCGGTTAGGCGCTCCGGCGGTGCGGTCGCCGGTGGCGCCGCTGTTCGAGCGGGCTGCCGGAGAAGGGAGGTCCGGATCAGTCGTCTTTGATCTCTTCGAACTGGTCGAGCAGCGCCTCCGCGGACTCGCCCGAGTCGTAGCTGACGGTCCCACTGAACTCCTCCTCGCTTTCGGCGAACTCGGTGTCGGCCTGGGAGGTCAGCTGTTCGCGACGTTCGTGCTCTCCCTCATCATAGGCACCGAATGACATGACAACTACTCCCTTTGTGGGAGGGTAGCATATACGTATCGGTTAGTTTCACCGGTGATCGCCGTGTCGTCCGGGGTCACGCCCCGCCTCGAAACGTGTAAACCCCCACATCACCGAGTGAAACCGTGGCAAAGCCGCTTCGGTTCCGATACGCCCCCGGGTCGTGGTCCGAGGCGCGCGTTCGCGACGAGCTGTTACAGGCGCTGCAGGCCAACATCGGGGCGGAGATGGGAGACCCGTGGTACAGCTCGCCGGACGGCGTCGAGGCCGTCCGGTTCGAGATGGACAACGGCGACGTGGCGCTGTTCTGCTGGGACGACGACGCCGGCTACTGGCTGGGCAACACCGAGACGCCGTCGGCGCTGTGGCGCACCGACAAGGTGGGGTGGGAGGAGGTCCCCTACCCGATCCGGCGGTGGGCCGAACGGGAGCTGCTCGCCCAGCTCACCGAGGAGTCGCCGTGGCTCGAGGACTACCCGCACCTCTCGTGGTTCTTCCTCCCGGTGTTCCTCTCGAAGGACGGTCGGGAGACCACCCGGGAGTTCTTCCGTGACCACGCCGCGGGCTTCCCCGACGCCGAGCGGGACGAGGCGCTGTCGTTCTACGAGGAGCTGCTCTCGACCGGCGCGCTCGACGAGTACCGCGAGACGATGGCCGGCAAGCTCGGCACCTCCGAGGTAATGGACCTCACCCGGATGTCGGCGACGATGGGCGAGTTCAACGCCGCCGCCATCCTGCTGGAGGCGGGCTACGACGTGACCCCCGAGGCGGCGGTGACGACCGGCCACTCCATCGACTACC
>NZ_JBHUDH010000092.1:29381-38388 GCF_042678005.1 Halolamina salina
GAGGCGTCGCTGGTCGAGGTCACCCGGCCGCTCCCGCCGAAACACCGTGCCGCGGGCTCGCCGGTGACCGCGATCCGGGAGACCGCGGAAACCAAGTCCTCCGGCCAGCTCGAGGAGCACGGCGGCGGCGTCACGCTGTTCGTCGACTGCTCCTCGTTCCCGGACGACGACTGGCTCGCGATCGCCGGCGAACAGCCCGAGGTGCGTCACCGGCCAGCGGTCGTGTTCCGCGCCCGGCCCTCGGGCCGCATCGAGGCCTACCGGAAGGGCGGGCTCCCGCTGGAGCTCGACGGCGCCGTCGAGTGGGTCGACGACTGACACCGCAAGCGGTTTCTCCCGCGGTCGACAGGGTCCGCCAATGAGCGTCGTCGCCGATCTCCACGCGCACACGACCGTCTCCGACGGCACCTTCTCGCTCGACGGGCTGATCGAAACCGCCCGCGAGGCGGGCCTCGACGCCATCGCCGTCACCGACCACGACCGCTACCACCCCGAGCTCTCGGTCCCCGTCGAGCGCCGCGGCGACCTGCTCGTGGTACGCGGCATCGAACTCCGCGTCGAGACCGACCACGAGCGCGTCGACCTGCTGGGGTACGGCCTCGAACCCACCGACGCGCTGACCGCGGAGGTCGAACGGCTCCAGCAGGACCGCGTCGACCGCGGCCGGCGGATCGTCGAGAACGTGGAGGCAGAGTTGGGCGTCGATCTCGGCATCGACCCCCACCCGGGACTGGGCCGGCCCCACATCGCCCGTGCGGTCGTCGAGAGCGCCGCCGACTACGACGCCGTCGGCGACGTGTTCGACGACCTGATCGGCGACGACTGCTCGTGTTACGTCTCCCGGAACGTCCCCGACTTCGAGACGGGTCGGGAACTGCTCGAGGAGGCCTGCGCGTTCGTCGGGCTCGCTCACCCGCTGCGCTACGACGACCCTGAAGCCGCGCTGGAACTCACCGCCGAACTCGACGCCGTCGAGCGCTACTACCCGTACGATCGCCCGGTGTCCCTCGAGGACGCCGAGGCGCTCGACCCCCGACCCGTCGAGGCTGCTATCGCCGACCACGATCTGCTCGCGACCGGCGGCACCGACGCCCACGAACAGGAACTGGCCGTCGACGGCCTCCCGCGGGCTGCGTGGGAGCGGGTCCGCGAGCGCCTGCCCGAGCCGGTCGAACTCGCCTGACTTCGCTGCCGGCGAGAGTAACTGATTTATCCGCCACTCCGGTAACGGCGGCCGTGAACGAGGGGATCGTCGCCGAGATGCCGGGGTGGCTGCAGTCGCTGCTGACCTCGGAGTGGGCGTACGTCGTCCTGTTCGGCGTGTTCGTGCTCGAGGGGGCGATGCTGATGTACTTCGTCCCCAGCGAACTCCTCGTCCCGGGGTCGCTGGCGCTGCTGGGCCACGGCCCGGACGAACTCCTCCCCCTGCTCGGCGTCGCCGTCCTCGGCGCCACGGTCGGGCAGGTCGCGCTGTTCACGGTCGCTCGGCGGGCCGGCCGTGAGTATCTCCTGCAGAACAGATGGTTCCGGGTGAGCGAGCGCACGCTGACCCGGTTCGACGGCTGGTTCGAGCGCTGGGGCGGCTACGCCGTCGCCGGCAGCAACGCGATGCTGTTCACCCGCGGAATGTTGACGGTCCCGGCGGGGTTGGCGTCGATGGACCGGAGGCGGTTCGTCGCCCTGTCGGCACTCGGGACGCTCGTGTTCGAGTCCGCGCTCGCGGCGCTGTACGTGTTCGGCGTCGACGTGCTCTGGTGAGCTACTCCGCGCGGTCGATTTCGGTCCGCTCCCGCAACGCCTCCAGCCCCTCGTCGTCGGCCAGCTCCTCGACGCGCTCCTGGAAGTGCTGCTCGCAGAGACCAACCTTGATCCCGTCCGTCTCCGCGGCGTAGACGGCATCGTCGTCGCAGTAGTGACACTTCATACGTGAACGACTACGCGGGCCAGTCGGTTAAAAACGCGGGTCGCGGCCGACCGGAACGACGCGGTTTTGCCGCCGGAGACGCTGTTCCCGGCATGGAGCAGATCCCCCGTCCCGGCCGCGACGACGCCCGCCGCCCGCGGCGCCTGCGGGCCGACGGCGTCCGGTCGCTCGTCTCCGAGACCAGCCTCGACGCGACGGACCTGATCGCGCCCGTGTTCGTCGACGCGACGACCGACGAGCGCGTCCCGATCGAGTCGATGCCCGGCCACGAGCGCGTCCCCGTCGACGACGCCGTCGCCCGCGTCGAGGAAGTGCTGGAGACGGGCGTCGAGGCGGTGATGGTGTTCGGCATCCCGGAGTTCAAGGACAGCCGCGGCACACGGGCCTACGCCGAGAACGGCGTCGTCCAGCGCGCCGTCCGAGAGATCACCGCGGAGACGGACGCCTACGTGATCACGGACGTCTGCCTCTGTGAGTACACCGACCACGGCCACTGCGGCGTCGTCGAGGGCGACGCCGACGAGGACCCCCACCTGACGGTCCGGAACGACGAGAGCGTCGAACTGCTCGCCGAGACCGCGGTCTCCCACGCCGAGGCGGGCGCGGACATGGTCGCGCCCTCCGCCAGCCTCGACGGGATGGTGGGCGCGATCCGCGACGGGCTTGACGACGCCGGGTTCCGGAACCTCCCGATCATGTCCTACGCCGCTAAGTACGAGTCGGCGTTCTACGGCCCGTTCCGCGATGCAGCGGACGGCGCGCCCGCCTTCGGGGACCGCCGACACTACCAGATGGACCCCGCGAACTCGCGGGAGGCCCGCCGCGAGGTCGACCTCGACGTGACGGAGGGCGCGGACGTGCTGATGGTCAAGCCCGCGCTGCCGTACCTCGACGTGGTCGCGGACGTGCGCCGCGAGCACGACCACCCCGTGGCGGCGTACAACGTCTCCGGCGAGTACGCGATGCTGCACGCCGCCGCGGAGAACGGCTGGCTCGATCTGGACGCCGTGGCCCACGAGTCGCTGCTGTCGATCAAGCGCGCCGGCGCGGACCTGATCCTCACCTACTTCGCCGAGGACGTGGCCGAGTCGCTCTGAATAACGTAGCGGACCCACGGCTCATCGTCTCGGGACCGAACCACAGACTGCTCACGCGAGCGTGTCGCCGAGCGCGATCAACACGGCGAGGCTCCACAGAAACACGCCGGTCCCATAGAGCAGGAGCGTGAGACGGAGCGAGACCTCCGTGCTCGTTTGGGGTAACAGCCCTGCTTCGTCGAACTCCGCCCCGCCCTCGTCCGAGTTTTCGCCGCCGCCGAGGCTCGTTCGCCCGGCGGTGCCGCCGTTGAGAACGGCGACGAGCAGGCCGACTGCCGTCAATACGAGGATGAGCGCGAGCGATCGCGTCGCGAGATACACCGTACCGACCGTGAGCAGGGCGAGGACACCGGTGTAGAGCAGGACCGGCTTCCAGAGGGCTCGGAGGGCCATGGGGACTGTGGTCGGAGCGAGAACAGATATTCCTTCCGCCGGAGCGGTAGGTCACGGTGAGTTCGGCTGTTACCGTGACTGGGCGGCGTTTCCGCCGTCTTGCTCGCGGGTCGTTACACTCCCCGCTCGCCTCCCGAGGTGGTTTGCCGTCGCGCCTTCGGCGNNCTTTTTCCCACCTCGCTTGCGAACCAAACGGTTTTGCGTCGCCGCGTGGACTCCCACCCATGGAGCCGTTCGACCGCGTACTCGTCGCCGTCGACGGGAGCGAGGAGTCGACCCGGGCCGTCGAGTACGCCGTGGCGGTCGCCGACACCTACGACGCCGCGGTCCACGTCGTCTACGTGCTCGGCGACGGCGTCGCCGACAACTACGAGTCGGAGGGGTACGCCGACACCGCCGAGGAGATCGCTGCCGAGCGCGGCGTCGAGATCGAGGCCTCGGCGGTGTCCGGGTTCTCGGAGAAGCGCCTCAGCCAACACCCCGGCAGCGTCGTGCTCGACACCGCCGAGGAGGTGGGCGCGGACTTCCTCGTCGTCCCGCGGGAGCCACAGACCGGCACCCGCGCGGCCGTCCTGGAGAAAACTGCGGAGTACGTGCTGCGCTACGCGAGTCAGCCGGTGCTCTCGGTCTGATCGGCGAGCCGGATCGCCATCTCCAACTCGAAGCTCTCGGCGTCGGTGGTCTCAAACCCGATCTTCTCGTACAGCCCGACGGCGGCGCGGTTCCAGCGCTCGACGGTGAGCCACACTTTCGTGATCCCCTGCCCGGCGGCGTAGCCCAGCGCCGTCTCGATCAGCGCGGTGCCGATCCCCGCGCCCTGGTGGGACTGGAGCACGAAGATCGCGAGTTCGTACGGCGACTCCGCCCCGTTCTCGGGCACCAGCGTCACGTGGCCGACCACGTCGTCGCCGTCGAACGCGAACACGTTGTAACAGCCCTCGTCGAGGATCCGGTCGAGCCAGTCTTCGAGCTGTGAGGGGCGGCTCGGCGGGATCCCCTGTGCCCGGTCGGCGGGGTCGAACGCCTCGTACATCGCCCGGAGCGCCTCGCGGTCGCTCTCGCTGCCGTCGTCGGCGCGGACGCGAATTTCCCGCCCCTCGTTGTCCTCGACGGTCCGGGGCGGCGTCGGAAGCCCCCCGACGGCGTCGTCGGGGTAGCGCTGTGGTCCGGTCATGCTCAGCGAACCAGCCTGACGGTCGTGTGGGCGTTCAGCAGGACGAACTCGGCGATGCTGCCCACGTTGATCTTCCCCATCGGGCTGGTCTGTCCGCCGCCCAGCGCGATCTCGTCGAACCCCTCGCGCTCGGCGATGTCGACCAGCTCGCTCCCCGGGTCGCCGTCGACCTGCCGGATCTCCGCGTCGAGGCCGGCCGAGTCGAGCTCCTCGCGTGCTCGCTCGGCGACCGTGTCACGCGATCGGGGCGAGCGAGGGTTCTCGACGATCGCGATCGTGAGCTCGTCGCCGACCGCCGCCGCGCGATCCACCACGTGCTCGAGCGCCCGGATCGAGTCGTCGCTCCCGCCGATACCGAGCAGCACCTTCATGCGGTGCAGGTCGGCGTGGGACCCGATAAAACCACGGACATCGACCGAATACGAGGGGCGTGACGCCGTCTGGGTGATCCGCCCCGCGGTGATCGGTCAGGGCTTGACAGCGTGTCGTACCGCCACCGCTGCCGTCACCGCGGCGACCCCGGCGTAGCCGATCCCGACTGCGAGCGCACCCCAGTTGGGGTCGACCGTGAGCGCTGCGTCGGTCGCCGCGACGCCCGCCCACCGGCCGGGGAACACGGCCGCCCACTCCGGGGTTTCGGTCGCTAGCGGCGAGTGGAACAGGAACAGGTCGACGGCCGGTGCGAACAGCATCACGTAGACGCCCGCGAGCCGATCGAGGACCACGCCGACGACCGCCCCCGCCAGCCCGTACGTCAGCGCGAGGACCAACACCGCGACGACGAACAGGGCCGGTTGGTCGGGCACCACGTGCACGCTGAGAACGACAGTCGCGGCGACGGACGCCACGACGGCGGCGACCGTCAGGACGACTGTCCGCGCGAAAAACAGCGTCCGGGTCGGCAGTCCGGCGAGCAGCAGCCAGCCGTCGGCGTCCAGCGAGCGGACGGTGAGGAACAGCCCCGTGATCCCGACGACCATCGCCGCGGCGAGCGTCGCGAGCATGGGCAACACGCCGTGGGCGAGCGTCGTCTCGACGGTCAGGCCCGGAAGTGACACGGCCACCGGCGTCGACGGCAGGACCGCGCCGAGCAGCCAGACGAAATACGCCGGCAGGAACACGAGCAGGGCGAGGACGACCGGCGTCCGCAGGAACTCCTTGCCGGTGGCCACGATCGCGGCGCCCGTTCGGTTCACAGCGACCACCTCCGCCCGGTCGCCGCCGCGTACGCCACCCCCGCGGCGACGCCGAGTACGCCCAGATAGCCCAGCGCCGGGAGGACGGTGTCGCTCGGGAACGTCCCCTCGGTGACCGTGGCCACGAACAGCGTGTGGGGGTGGTGAAGCGGGAGATACGTCACGAGCTCCGTGTCCAGTCGGAGCACGTCGCCCGAGAGGAACGAGTCCATGTCCGCGAGGAACACGAGAACCAGCGACCCCTCCAGTTCCCGCGTGACGAGCGCCCCGACGACCACCCCGAGGAGCCCGTAGATGATCCCCGCGAGGACGAGGACGGCGTAGGCGCGCGGAACGGAGGCGACGTCGGTACCGGCGGCCGACAGCGTGGCGAGCGAAGCGCCGGCGGCGACCGCGGCGACGCCCACGGCGACGACGAGCCGAGTGACGAACAGCACGCCCGCCGGGTAACCCGCGAACGAGAGGTACCGATCGGCGCGTGCGGCGCTGACCGTCCCGAACAGGCCGACCAGCCCCGAGAGGAACGCTGTCGCGAACAGCGCCCCGCCGATGCGGCCGTACGCGGTCGCCGACGCCTCGCCAACGACGGCGTCGGGGAACGACGCCATCGCGGCGCCGTAGAGGACGACGACGAACGGCGGCAGGAGCGTGAGCAGCGCGAGCGTCGTCGGCTGGCGGAGCACGCTCTTGGCGTGTGCGCTGACGCTGACGGCCGTGCTACGCATGGTCTCTCACCGTCAGGCTGCCGTCGCTGAGCTCGTAGATGCGGTCGAACCGCTCCTGTTCGCGCACGAGGTGGGAGATGAGGGCCACCGTGGTGCCTCGCTCCGAGAGGCTCTCGGTGAGTTCCCAGAACGCGAGGTACGTCTCCCAGTCGAACCCGGTGTACGGCTCGTCCAGCAGGAGCACGTCCGGGTCGTGCATCAGGGAGATCGAGAGCGTGAGCTTCCGACGGTTGCCGCCCGAGAGCCGATCGACGCGGCGGTCGCGGAACCGCTCGAACGCCAGCCGTTCGGTCAGCCGGTCGGCGGCCTCCTCGATCTCCTCGGGAGCCATCCCGTGTGCCTGCCCGAACAGGCGAAACGTCTCGTCCACGGTGAGCCGGTCGTAGAGCCGATCGTCCTGCGGACACCAGCCGATCCCGCCGGGACGAGTGACGCTGCCGGCGTCGGGGTCGAGCGCGCCGACGAGACACTGCATCAGCGTCGACTTCCCGGAGCCGTTCTCGCCGACGATACCGACGACCTCCCCGGCGCGGAGTTCGATGCTCGCCCCGTCGAGAACCGTCACGTTCGGCTCCCACGGGAGCAGCGAAGAGTACGTCTTCTCGAGGCCGGTCGCGGAGAGGACCACGTCCGAGGACCCACCTCCGTTCCCTTCATTCGGCATATGCCGAATATTCAGAACAAAACGATTTATTCGTTACGGAGCCGTGTCTCGGACATGGCCGACGCCGAGACTGCCCGGGAGCGCGTCATCGAGGGGTTCGAGCGATCCGCCGAGATATACGGACTCAACCGGAGCTACGGGCGGCTGTACGGGATCGTCTACTTCGCCGAGGAGCCGATGTCGCTGGACGACCTCGCGGACTCGAGCGGGTTCGCCAAGTCGACTGTCAGCACCGCGATGACGGAGCTGGAACGGCTCCACATGGTCCACCGACGGTCCATGCCGGGCGAGGGCAAGCGCGTGTTCTTCGAGGCCGAGCGCGACTTCTGGCGGGTCGTTCAGCAGTTCCTCGACCAGGAGCTCCGGCGGGAGATCGACACGATGCTGCGTGCCCTCAACGAGGCGGAGTCGATCCTCGAGTCCGCTGACTCCGAACGGGCCGCGAACGACCTGGAGCGCGTCCGCCAGTTACAACGCGTCTACGCCCAGTCCGAGCGGTTCGTCGACGTCGTCACGTCCGCGCCGGTCGACCGACTCCGATCGGCGATCGCCTCGATCGACGAGCTGCTCGAACGGCGCTGACTCTCGGGTCGTCCCGGCGGCCAGCGCGAGCCGCCCCGACACCGCTGCACGCGTGGGGGACAACTCTTTCCCCCTACACCGTACAAACCGGGACATGGCTCAGGATTCGACGCCCGGCGCCGACGAGATCGACACGGGCGAGGATGTGACCGACGAGCGCAGCGATGCCGCCGACACCGACGACGGGTCAGCCGAACCGACCGCCTCGCGCGACGTGGAGCTTCCCGAGGACGTTCCGGAGGACGTCGCCGAGTACGAGCGGTTCACCAAGATGGATCGCGCGGACTACGACCGCGTCAACGAGTTTCTGCGCGATCGGACGTACATCACCGCCCGCGAGTGGGCGATCGCCCGGCTCTGTGCGGACTTCCGGACCGAGACCGGCGTCGAGATGACCAAGATCGGCGAGAACCTCCCGCGGCTGGTGCCCTTTATGACCGACACGTACACCCCGCAGGCGGTGAATCAGGCCCGCGCCTCCTTCGAGGAGAAGGTGACCAAGGCGGGTGCGACGTTCCTCTACGGCGCGATGTCGGGCTTTTACACCGCCGAGGAGCTCGACGAGACGATGTACGAGGTGACCGAGATCGCGAAGTTCCTGCTTGAGGTCGAGGGGGTGGACCTCTCCGTCGAGGAGGAACTGGAGGCCGAGGACGAGATTTCGCGGGTGATGCGCGAGGTGCGGGAGGCCTCCGCGGAGGTGCGCGGCGAGGAGGTGAAGTGCCCGGAGTGCGGGCACGTCCACGAGACTGAGTGAGTCAGTGGAGGCCGGGGGCCTCGTCGTCGATCTCGGTCTCGACGTAGTCCCGGCCGTGGTCGGTGATGATGTAGCAGGACTCCATCTCGTCGAGTTTGCGGATGAGCCGGGTGTCGGCAAGCTCCCTGACGGCGTTCAAGACGGCGGTTCGGTCGGGCGGGTCGTCCATCCGGTCGTGGAGATTGGCGGCGATCCCGCTGGGCGAGATGCCGACGCCGGACTGGTAGAGGAGTCGGAGCGTCGGCTCGACGGCGTCGGAGTCGAACTCGGGCATGATCGTTGGTTGTACCGTCCGGGTGAAAACGTCCGTGGCCGTTATTAGTCGGGTTCTCTTGGAGGAAGAACTCCGGTTTCGCCGACGCTGTTTCGCTGCACAGCCTCTGGAACAGCACCCGCCACGGCAACAGCACCTCGATCGTTGGCAACTTGCGACCGCAGTGCGCCGGGCATGAAGCCCGGCGCAGCGCCGAGTCCCCCACCCTCCCCCGGCGGGCG